>NZ_JACXWY010000013.1:0-153078 GCF_014764685.1 Allobosea spartocytisi | reverse complement strand
CTGCTCTGCCGGAGCTTTCTCCGGCACCGATTTCTGTCTCATCTGCGCTCCTGAATGGCTGCGATGATCCAGAAATCCTCCCTTCCCGAAAATCCCGAATCTGTCTCAAGGGCGCTGACGGCGGACAGTTCCTATAGGAGAGAGCGCATGCCTTCTTTCGCGTTGTTCGATGACGTCGTGGTAGCACGCACGGCGGCGGCAACATCGGGCTGGACCAATTTCACAGGCCTGCAAACCGTCTTTGACTATGCCCGCAGCCAGGACAGGCCGCTTTTCTTTCAGGCTGGCGTGTATGATTCAGGCACGGTCACGGTTCTTCCCAGCAATGGTGGCGGTAAGCCGCTGCTGGCGCGCGCCATTCCGGGTTCGGTGGTGCTTCGCTTCAGTGGTGTGAATAATTTCCTTGTTGTCGATGGGCAGAGCCAGGTGCGTTTTGAGGGCCTCTCGTTCGACGGGCAGAACCGTGCGCTGTCCGACTACGTTGCCGGCAGGCCGGCCTTCATCGCGGTTGCGAACGGTGCCAAGGATGTCGTGTTCGAGGATTGCCGCATCCTCTATTCGCCCGGGATCGGCGTCTATGTGAGGGGGGCGGAAGCCACCTTCCGCGGCACTTATCTCCAGAGCCATTCCGTCGGCATCTGGAGCGAGAACGGCCGCATCAACGTGCTGTCCTGCTCGCTGGCGCTGATGAGCAACAACGGCATCGCGGTCTGGCGTGACACCATCACCGGCGACAGCTCCACAATCTCCGGCAATCTCATCAACGGCATCGACACGGTGGCCGGCGGCACAGGGCAGAATGGCAACGGCATCAGTGTCTTCCGGGCGGTCGGCGTCACAATTACCAACAACCAGATCTTCAATACGCAATACTCGGCCATCCGCTGCAATGGCGGCGGGCTGCACAATGTCAGCAACAACAACATCTTCGGCGCGCGGGAAATCGCGATCTTCATCGAGGCGCCGGGGGCCGGGATCGATCTCACTGGCTGCATCGTGTCCAACAACAGCATTGATACCGCCGGCGGCGGGATCAATGTCGCCAATTCCGGCCTGTACAATGACGGCATCTCGCGCAGCGTCGTCGTGGAGGGCAACCGGATTTCGAGCATGGTCGACAATGCCGTGACCGGCGGAACCACTGGCGGCAACGGCATCGTCGTCGAGCAGGATTGTGTGGTTTCGGGCAACCTGATCGAGAATGTCGCCGGCATCGGCGTTCAGGCCGGCATCAATGACGGCGCGCGCGATCTCGTCGTCACGGGGAATCTGGTTCGTGGTGCGAAGATGGGGATCGGTGTCTCGAACCACGCAGTGTCGTCAAGCGGACGTTCGGTGGTGATCTCCGGAAACATCGTGCGGAGCGCGAGCGTGGGCGGTGTCGTGCCTACGGTCTTCACCGGGGCTGGCCTGGACCGTGTCGGCACGGTCGAATACGGCAATGACCTCGCGACCGCCGCAGGCAGCGTGACGTTCGGCCATAATCGCTATCTCTGAGGGGCCGCGCCTGAGGCCAACAAAAAAACCGGGGCGTCGCCGCCCCGGTGAAAGGTAGCCGCGGGATACGCGGCCGGGAGGAAGCCGTGGGCCGGCTCGAAAGAGCCGGCCCGAGCTCTCAGTAGGAGTAGTACATCGCGAACTCGACCGGGTGCGGCGTCATCTCGAAGCGCGCCACATCCTGCATCTTGAGCTCGATATAGCTCTCGATGAAGTCGTCGTTGAAGACGCCGCCAGCCTTGAGATAGGCGTTGTCCTTCTTGAGGCTTTCCAGGGCCTCGCGCAGCGAACCGCACACCGTCGGGATCTTCTTCAGTTCGCGCGGCGGCAGGTCGTAGAGGTCCTTGTCCATGGCCGGACCCGGATCGATCTTGTTGATGATGCCGTCGAGGCCGGCCATCAGCATGGCGGCGAAGGCGAGATAGGGGTTCGCCATCGGATCGGGGAAGCGGACCTCGACGCGCTTGGCCTTCGGCGAGGTCGTCCACGGAATACGGCAGGACGCCGAGCGGTTGCGCGCCGAATAGGCGAGCAGCACCGGAGCTTCATAGCCCGGGACGAGGCGCTTGTAGGAGTTCGTCGACGGGTTGGTGAAGGCGTTCAGGGACTTGGCGTGCTTGATGATGCCGCCGATGTACCACAGGCACTCCTGCGACAGGTCGGCATATTTGTTGCCGGCCATCGTCGGCTTGCCGTTCTTCCAGATCGACTGGTGGACGTGCATGCCCGAGCCGTTGTCGCCATAGATCGGCTTCGGCATGAAGGTCGCGGTCTTGCCGTAGCTCTGGGCGACGTTGTGGATTGCGTACTTATAGACCTGCATGGTGTCGGCCATGTGGGTCAGGGTGTCGAACTTCAGGCCGAGCTCGTGCTGGGCGGAAGCGACCTCGTGGTGGTGCTTCTCGACCTTGGCGCCCATGGCCGCCATGGCCGCCAGCATCTCGCCGCGCATGTCCTGCGCCGAATCCTGCGGCGGAACCGGGAAGTAGCCGCCCTTGGTGGCGATGCGGTGGCCGAGATTGCCGCCCTCGTACTCGGTCATGCCGTTGATCGGCAGCTCGACGTTGTCGAGCTTGAAGCCCGTGTTGTACGGATCCGCCGCGATCTTGACGTCGTCGAAGACGAAGAACTCGGCCTCGGGGCCGACATAGATGGTGTCACCGATGCCGGTCGACTTGAGATAGGCCTCGGCCTTCTTGGCGATGCCGCGCGGGTCACGGCCATAGGGCTCGCCGGTGGCGGGCTCGAGCACGTCGCAGGTGATGACCATGGTGGCGGCCGAGAAGAACGGATCCATCACGGCGGTGGTCGGATCCGGCATCAGCAGCATGTCGGACTCGTTGATGGCTTTCCAGCCAGCGATCGAGGAACCGTCGAACATCGTGCCTTCGGCGAAGATGTCCTCGTCGATCATCGTGACGTCGAAGGTCACATGCTGCCACTTGCCGCGCGGGTCGGTGAAGCGGAAATCGACATATTTGACGTCGTTGTCCTTGATCGCCTTGAGGACATCCTTGGCGCTTTTCATTTCAGCATTCCTCTTGCCAGCTAATTCTCAAACTCGCGCGCTGCGGATGGATCCAAATCACCCGGCAGCTCTCGACCCATGTGATGCGGGAAATCGTCAGATCGCGTCCGCGCCTGTCTCGCCCGTGCGGATGCGAATGGCACCCTCCACGCTCGATACAAAAATCTTGCCATCGCCGATGCGGCCGGTCTGGGCGGCCTTCATGATCGCCTCGATCGCGCGCTCGACCATGTCGTCGGCCAGAACGATCTCGATCTTCACCTTCGGCAGGAAGTCGACGACGTATTCGGCGCCACGATAGAGCTCGGTATGGCCCTTCTGGCGGCCGAAGCCCTTCGCCTCGAGAACGGTGATGCCCTGAAGCCCGACTTCCTGAAGCGCTTCCTTCACCTCGTCCAGCTTGAAGGGCTTGATGATCGCTTCGATCTTCTTCATGCGCCGACCGGCCTCCTTTGCGCCCCAGACCCCGGCCGGAGCCGGGCGGCACCCGCCGCGATCCGGGAGTTTGAGCGATCCCCGGCCGCATGCGAAGCACCTTGTCTTGCTCATAGCATCGGCGCCCGCGCACCGCCACGTGGCAGCCCGGCTTCTTGCGCCTGATCGAGAGGCAAAAAACAGCATAAAAAAAAGTCAAACGCCTAATTGTAGTGCAAATGCTGCCTTGGCGCCTTGTTGTCGCGCCGTGCGACCTGCTCTCATGATGGGCCATGCCCGGCACAACGATCCCAGCCATGCGAACGACCGACCTCGCCTTGCTCACAGTGGCGCAGATGGGGGAGGCGGATCGCATCGCGATCGCGGGTGGGACGCCGGGCGTCATGCTGATGGAGCGGGCCGGGGCGGCGGTGGCCGATGCGGTCTCCCGCCATGCGGCTTCCGGCGCAAGCGTGAGCGTATTCTGTGGCCCAGGAAACAATGGTGGCGACGGCTTCGTTGCTGCGAGGCTCCTGCGCGAAAGAGGGTTTCAGGTGACGGTCGCTCTGCTGGGCGACGTGCATGCGCTGCGGGGCGATGCCGCCATCGCCGCGGAACGCTGGGGCGGCTCGATCCTGCCGCCGGGCGTGGCCGTGCCGAATGACGCGGACATCCTCGTCGATGCGCTGTTCGGAGCGGGTTTGAGCCGGCCGCTTGCCGGCGAGGCCGCGCAGCTGGTCGCGGCGATGAACGCCTCTGGCCGGCCGCTGGTCGCGGTCGATGTTCCCAGCGGGCTTTCGGGCGATACCGGGCAGGCCGAGGGGCCGGTCGTTCGTGCCGCGGAAACGGTGACCTTCTTCCGGCTCAAGCCCGGTCACCTCCTCCAGCCCGGCCGCGATCTCTGCGGACAGGTGACGCTGGCGGATATCGGCATTCCGGCCGAAGCGGCCCTCGAGGCGATCGCTCCTACGGCCTTCGCCAACGGTCCCGCTCTCTGGAGCTGCCATCTGCCGCGCCATGGCAGCTTCACGCATAAATTCGAGCGCGGCGCCGTTGCCGTACTCGCGGGAGGGATCGCCGGCGTCGGGGCGCCGCGGCTCGGCGCGCGGGCGGCCCTACGGATCGGCGCCGGGCTCGCGACCATCCTCTGCGCTCCCGCGGCCCTGGCGGCGCATGCGACGCGGGGGCCGGACGCGCTGATGCAGCGCTCCCTCGCGGACGAAACGGGTCTTGCGCCTCTCCTGGAGGATCGGCGCTTGTCCGTCGTGCTGGCAGGCCCGGCGCTTGGGCTCGATGCGCGAGCTCGCCAGCTGGTTGCGGCGCTTGTCCATAGCAGCAAGCCGCTGGTGCTCGATGCCGATGCGCTGACGATTCTGGCGGAGAATGCGGAAGCCCTGTCGAGGCTGGGACAGCGGAACGCCACTTGCGTGATGACACCGCATGAGGGCGAGTTCCGGCGGCTTTTCGGCCGGGAGCCGGCGATCGACCGGGACTCTTCCAAGCTGGAGCGCGCCCGCAAGGCCGCTGCCTTCAGCGGGGCGATCGTCGTCTACAAGGGAGCCGACACGGTGATCGCATGCCCGGACGGGCGTGCGGCGATCAATGCGACCGGCTCGCCGGCGCTGGCGACCGCCGGTTCCGGCGACGTCCTGGCCGGGATGGTCACGGGGCTGGTCGCGCAGGGCGTGCCGGCCTTTGAAGCGGCCTGCATGGCGGTCTGGCTGCACGGGAAGGCCGGCGAAGCGCTGGGCTTCGGGCTGATCGCGGACGAGCTGCCCGAAGCCGTTCCGCCCTTGCTCCGCACGCTCGCCGCAGGAGCGGGTCCGGATCCATGACGCTGGCACAAACGAAACCGCCCCGTTGCCGGGGCGGTTCGGATCGAACGTGTCAGCTGCCGGAATAGGTCACGGCCGGGGCTGCATTGAGCTGGTCCTTGGTCATGGTGATCTTGCCATGATCCGGATACATGGCTGGCGCCTTCGGAGCCGAGGCTGCCGGCGGAGCCGCGCTCATGCCGCCGCCCGTGCTACCGGCAGCACCGCCCGCCGGGGCAGGGGCCGGAGCGGGTGGGGCGATCGGCTGATCGCTCCAAGTCACCTGCTCGAAAGGAATGGCGACGTCCTTCGCGCCGATGCCGAGGAAGCCGCCGACGCCGACCGTGACCATCTCGATCTTGCCGGTCTTGTCGACGATCACTTCGGTCACGTCACCGACCTTCTTGTCGTCGGGGCCGTAGATATCGACGCCGATCAGCTTGCTGGTACGCCATTTGCCCTGGCCGGCGAGATTGTTTGCCGGCGGCTTGGCAGGCTGGGCCGCGGGAGCCGGGCTCGTCGAGGACGAGGGCGGCGTCGGAGCGCTCGTCTGCGCGAGCGCCGTCGCGGTCAGCATGGCGAATCCGATAGAGGTCATGGCGAGCTTATGCGTGAGCATTTTTTCCTCCTTTATCAGCCCAAGTCGCAGGCCGTTCATGTAACCAACAGATGAAACAAGTTTTTGTTCGTCTTCTGTCGAGACAAACCGTGGCAGAGACGCGCAAATAACCGCGCCACCGAAAGCAGCTTGAAATTCCCTGCTCGTTCGGTTTGCCGACTTGCTTGCATCGCGATGTCGTGATCGGATGCCGCGCTTGCTACAACGTCTGGAAGCCGGTGCTGTTCCCGGAGACGTGGAGACAAATCATGCCGATTGCGTTGACTGTCCTGCTGGCCGAGGCCGAAACCGCAGCGCTCGACCGCCACATCGCGGCGCATCGGCCTGGGCATACGCGTGAAGAGATGGTGGCGGAGATCGTGGCGCGGTGGCTCGAGGCGCAGGAGCCCGCCACCAGAACTCATCCGGATGAAGGACTTCGCCCGGAGGAGCTCAACGCCAGCAACGATTCCTGAACGTTGCTGGGCTCGATGCCGCGGGGATCAGTCGTCGGCGTCGTCGCGACGGAGTTCGAAGGCGAGCATCGCTTCGGCGATCGCTTGCAGTTCCTTGTCCTTTTCGGGGCCGTCGGGCAGGGCGTTCAGTTCCTCGACGCGCTGCTGCGCCCGGTCATAGTCTTCCTCGGTATGGACCATGATCGGCGTTTTCACGGTATCTACCTCCTGTGTCGGCCCGGCTGGGCGGCATGGTCGGCATCCCAGCGTTCGACGGCATCGATGAGAGCCTGCAATTCTTGCTCCTCATCGTCGCCGCGTGTCGAGTCCTTGAGGCTTTCGATGCGATGCCTGGCCAGTCCGTAGTCCTCGACGGTCTCGATCCTGAAGACCGGACGGGTTGCCTCGCCAGTGCTGTCGCCGCGCCGAACCTTGGCTCGCATCGGAACCTCCTGCCTTGAGCCCTGCATAGGAGATACCCGCGACGGCGCGCCCTGTTCCCGCCCGGTTAAGCTTTCCGCAAGAGCCCCGCGGGCATTGATGGTCGATTGGTCGCAGTCACAGGGGCAGGGGAGCGCCGCGATGAACAGGCTTCTGGCCACGGTTCTGCTGGTCGGCCTCGCGCAGGCGCCGCAGCCAGCGACTGCCTTCTGGCAGCGTTCGCAATTCACGCGTTGTTCCGATGCGACCACGGATGACGAACGTCTGCGGCTGCGCTGCTGGGAACTCGACGCCTATGTCGATCCCGGCTGGCCCGCTCTCGGAATGGGCGGGGGCGCCTATCTCCTGCCGGAGGCGCCGCCACCGCCTCACAGTCGAAGGTCGATAAAGGGCGGCGTGACGCGCCGGCTCGGCTGAGCGGCTTTTCGCGTGTGACGCAGGGGCTCGCATCGGTCGCAGCGCTGTGAGAGCATGGCCGGGCCCGATCGGCCTTCTCGCGGCGACGCCATGGAAATCCTCTCAGGCTTCGGTTTTCTGACCTTGTTCGGCCTGAGCGCTCTGGCCGGCATCGCCCTGCGCATGTGGCTGCCGGAGGAGCATCTGTCGAAGGAGAACATGGAAGCGGTCCGGCTGGTGACCGGCCTGCTCGTGACCTTCGCCGCGCTGGTGCTGAGCCTGCAGCTCTCGACTGCGCGCTCCGCCTTCGATTCCGCCAACAGGAACCGCTCGCTCTACGCGGCCGAGCTGGCGCGGCTCGACCAATGCCTGCGCAATCTGGGGCCGAACCTTGCTCCGACCCGGCAGATCCTGAGCCGCTACGTCGCCGCCGTGATCGCCAGTACCTGGCCTGCGGAGCCCGCTCCTTCGGTTGCCGGCATGCCGGATACCCGCCGCATGTCGGTTCGCGGCGAAGATGCGGTTCTGGCCGGCATGCTGAACGAGGTCGGACTGGCCATCGACACGACCGCTCCGGCGCCTGATCTATCCCCGGTTTTGCAACGCTGCCGGGCCGACTACGCCAGAGTTCAGGAAAGCCGCTGGGCCGTGATCGAGGATACGAACGGCCCGCAAAGCGGGCTGTTCCTCGGTATCATCAGCTTCTGGCTTGCGTTGGTGTTCCTGAGCTTCGGGCTGCAGGTGCCGCGCCGTCGAGTCAGCGGCATCGTCCTCGCGATCGGGGTGGTCTCCGTCGCGAGCGTGATGTTCGTCATCGTCGATCTGGCCTTGCCTTACCAAGGCCTGTTCGGGATTCGCAGCCTCGCCATGCGAGAAGCGCTGGCGGATATGAGCCGCTAGATCGCCGAGCGTCCCGTCGGGCGCGATCACGGCGATCTATCTACCTGATCGTATCGAATCGGGCTTTCCGAAAGCCGCGTCCCGGCTTCGGGCCGCCGCGTTCAGTTTTGGCTTTTGGAAGCCGTCGCCTGTTCGAGAATGCGGACGGTTTCCTCGAGGCTCTCCCGCACGCCGAGCATGAAATCCTTGCCGAACCCGATGATGGTGTCCGCCGGTTCGCCCTTGTGGGTGTAGACCACGACGACCTGCTCGGGATTGACATAGACGGGCTTGCCGTCGCGCGGCGAGGTGAATTTGCACAGCTTGGGCACGGCATTCCTCCGGGGCGGGCTTGGGTGCGCGAAGGCGCCGATGGGGGCGGAAGCGTCCGGCGATGGGGCCGGCTCAGGCCGTGGCCCGATTCCGGGTGGTGGTGAGCGGGGTGGGGATCGAACCCACGACCACATGATTAAAAGTCACGTGCTCTACCACTGAGCTACCCGCCCTCACAGGCCCGCTGACATACGGAGGTGAAGGGCGCGGGTCAACATGTCCAATGCACATCCATGCCGCCTGTCCCCTTCCTGGCGTAACCCTCCGGCCCCGTGCGTTAACCGCCCGGAAACCACGCCATCCTAGCCTCATCAGCCATGGTCATTCGTCGCGGTCTCAGATCTGTCTTCGTGACGCTCGCGCTCTATGCGGTGTCGGCGCTGACGGTCAGCTATTTCTTGTTCCACGCCCAGCACGGCGCGCGCGGCCTCGAGGCGCGCGGCGCCGTTCGGGAATCGCTGCGCGAACTGGAAGCGGAGCTGGCGACGCTCACCCTGGAGCGCAAATCCTGGGAACAGCGCCTCGCCCTCGTGCGCGACGACAATGTCGATCGCGATCTGCTCGACGAGTCGGCGCGTGCCATGCTTGCCCGGACCCACAAGAACGACGTCGTGATCATGGGGCGTTAGCGAGCCGGCTGTTAGTCTCAGACGTATCAATTAACTTGAATCCAGTTACGCCTGCAGTATCGTTATATTTCAACGACTTAGATGATGGTGCAGTGCGAGATAGCGTCCTCGCCAAGGTTTTTTCGATCCTCTACAACAAAGGTCGAAGGCCCTTGGAGGATCGTCTATGGCTGTTGCTGCGCGTAAACCGAAAGCTCCCGCCCCATCGAAAGCCGCCGCCAAGCCGGCAAAGGCACGTTCGGCCAAGGAGGGAGCGGGGCAATCCGCCCCGGCTGCCAGCAACGTCACTCCCTTCACCAAGGACGAAGACCTCCACGCCTATCGCGAGATGCTGCTGATCCGGCGCTTCGAGGAGAAGGCCGGCCAGATGTACGGCATGGGCCTGATCGGCGGCTTCTGCCACCTCTATATCGGCCAGGAAGCCGTCGTCATCGGCATGCAGATGGCCTCCAAGGATGGTGACCAGGTCATCACCGGCTATCGCGACCACGGCCACATGCTGGCCTGTGGCATGGAATCGCGAGGCGTGATGGCTGAGCTCACCGGCCGGCGCGGCGGCTATTCGCGCGGCAAGGGCGGCTCCATGCACATGTTCAGCCGCGAGAAGAACTTCTATGGCGGCCACGGCATCGTCGGCGCGCAGGTATCGCTCGGAACGGGCCTCGCCTTCGCCGACTGGTATCGCGGCGACAACACCGTCTCCATGACCTATTTCGGCGACGGCGCCGCCAATCAGGGCCAGGTCTACGAGAGCTTCAACATGGCCGAGCTCTGGAAGCTGCCGGTCGTGTTCATCATCGAGAACAACCGCTACGCCATGGGCACCGCAGTGAGCCGCGCTTCGGCCCAGACCGATTTCTCGCGCCGCGGCGTCTCCTTCAACATTCCGGGCGAGCAGGTCGACGGCATGGATGTCCGGGCCGTCCGGGAGGCCGGCCAGCGCGCGATCGACCATGCGCGCTCCGGCAAGGGGCCCTACATCCTGGAGATGCAGACCTACCGCTATCGCGGCCACTCGATGTCGGACCCGGCGAAGTACCGCTCCAAGGACGAGGTCCAGCGGATGCGCGAGGAGCATGATCCGATCGAGCAGGTCCGGGCCCGGCTGGTCCGCGAGTTCAAGGTCGGCGAGGACGAGCTGAAGGCGATCGACGCCAAGGTGCGCGAGATCGTCAACGACGCCGCCGAATTCGCGACGCATGACCCCGAGCCCGACGTCTCGGAACTTTACACCGACATCCTGCTGGAGCCGGCGCAGGGCTGACGCCCGCGCCGCTGCCGCCTCTCGCCTTTCCCCGCGTCTAGAATCCGGGTGCGTTCATGCCGATCGACATTCTCATGCCTGCCCTTTCTCCCACCATGGAGGAAGGAAAACTGGCCAAGTGGCTGAAAAAAGAGGGCGATCAGGTCAAGTCCGGCGACATCATCGCCGAGATCGAGACCGACAAGGCGACCATGGAGGTCGAGGCGGTCGACGAGGGCATCCTCGCCAAGATCCTGGTGCCGGACGGCAGCGAGAATGTCGCGGTCAACACGCGGATCGGCGTGATCGCCGCCGATGGCGAGGATGTCAGCGCCGCGGCGAGCGGAGCCGGCAAGGCGGCGGCCGAGAAGCCGGCCGAGGCCAAGGAAGAGCCGAAGCCCGAGGCCAAGGCGGAAGACGCTCCCGCTGCCAGCAAGCCCGAGAGCGTGCCGGCCCAGGCGAAGGCCTATGACGCTTCGTCCGAATTCCCGGCCGGCGCCGAGATCGTCAGCCAGACGGTTCGCGAGGCGCTGCGTGACGCGATGGCCGAGGAGATGCGCCGTGACGGCGACGTCTTCGTCATGGGCGAGGAGGTCGCGGAGTATCAGGGCGCCTACAAGGTCACTCAAGGGTTGCTGCAGGAGTTCGGCGCCAAGCGCGTCATCGACACCCCGATCACGGAGCATGGCTTCGCCGGCATCGGCGTCGGCGCGGCGCTCTCGGGCCTCAGGCCCATCGTCGAGTTCATGACCTTCAACTTCGCCATGCAGGCGATCGACCAGATCATCAACTCCGCGGCCAAGACGCTCTACATGTCCGGCGGACAGATGGGCTGCCCGATCGTGTTCCGCGGCCCCAACGGCGCGGCCGCCCGCGTCGGCGCCCAGCACAGCCACGACTATGCGGCGTGGTACTCCAACGTGCCGGGCCTCAAGGTGGTGATGCCCTACAGCGCCTCCGACGCGAAGGGGCTGCTCAAGAGCGCGATCCGCGACCCGAACCCGGTGATCTTCCTCGAGAACGAGATCATGTACGGCAAGTCGTTTGACGTGCCGAAGGGCGACGACTTCCTGATCCCGATCGGCAAGGCGAAGGTGGTGCGCCCCGGCACGGACGTGACGATCGTCTCCTTCGGCATCGGCATGACCTATGCGCTCGGCGCCGCCGAGGCGCTGGCCAAGGAAGGCATCGAGGCCGAGGTCATCGACCTCAGGACGATCCGCCCGATGGATATCGAGACGGTCGTTGCCTCCGTGCAGAAGACCAATCGCTGCGTCGCGGTCGAGGAGGGCTTCCCGCAGTCCGGCGTCACCGCCGAGATCGGCATGAAGATCATGGAGGCGGCGTTCGACTATCTCGACGCCCCCGTCGCCCGCGTCACCGGCAAGGACGTGCCGATGCCTTACGCGGCGAACCTCGAGAAGCTCGCTTTGCCGAATATCGGCGAGGTCGTCGCGGCGGCCAAGGCCGTCTGCTATCGCTGAGAAGGGCTGACCGATGCCGACCAACATCCTGATGCCCGCGCTCTCTCCGACGATGGAGAAGGGCAATCTCGCCAAATGGCTGAAGAAGGAAGGCGACACCATCAAGTCCGGCGACATCATCGCCGAGATCGAGACCGACAAGGCCACGATGGAGGTCGAGGCGGTCGATGAGGGCATCCTCGCCAAGATCGTGGTGCCGGAAGGCACGGCCGATGTCGCAGTCAACGAGGTGATCGGCGTGATCGCCGGCGAGGGCGAGGACGCCAAGAGCGTCTCCGCTCCCGCTGCCGGCGCTGCGCCGAAGGCGGAAGCTCCCAAGGCCGAGCCTGCAAAGGCCGAAGCCGCGCCGGCAGCGGCTCCCGCTGCCGCCAAGGCGCCCGAGGCACCGGCCGCCGCTCCGGCGAAGGCTGACGGCAATCGCCCCTTCGCCTCGCCGCTGGCGCGGCGTCTCGCCAAGGAGGCCGGGCTCGACCTCTCCGCCATCGCCGGCTCGGGCCCGCATGGCCGCATCGTCGAGAAGGATGTCGAGGCCGCCAAGAAGGGCGGCGGTGCCAAGGCTGCCCCGGCGGCTGCGCCTGCCGCTGCTCCCACGGCCAAGCCCGCCGCTGCGCCGCTCGCGGCCGGCCCCTCGGACGAGGCGGTCAAGAAGCTGTTCGCTCCGGGCTCCTATGAGGAAGTCCCGCATGACGGGATGCGCAAGACGATCGCGCGCCGCCTGCTCGAGGCCAAGCAGACCGTCCCGCATTTCTACGTCACGGTCGATTGCGAACTCGACGCGCTGCTCAAGCTGCGCGCGGAGCTCAATGCGGCCGCGCCGGAGAAGGACGGCAAGCCCGCCTACAAGCTCTCGGTCAACGACATGGTCATCAAGGCGCTGGCGCTGGCGCTCAAGGCGGTTCCGGACGCAAACGTGTCCTGGACCGAGAACACGATGCTCAAGCACAAGCATGCCGATGTCGGCGTCGCCGTCTCGATCCCGGGCGGCCTGATCACGCCGATCATCCGCGATGCCTGCCACAAGACGCTGTCGCAGATCTCCAACGAGATGAAGGACATGGCGGCCCGCGCCAAGGCCCGCAAGCTGAAGCCCGAAGAGTATCAGGGCGGCACGACGGCAGTCTCGAACCTCGGCATGTTCGGGGTCAAGGACTTCGCGGCGATCGTCAATCCGCCGCATGCGACGATCCTGGCGGTTGGCGCCGGCGAGCAGCGCGTCATCGTCAAGGGCGGCCAGCCGGCTGTCGCGACGGTGATGTCGGTGACGCTCTCGACCGACCACCGCGCCGTCGACGGCGCGCTTGGTGCCGAGCTTCTCGCGGCATTCAAGGGCTATATCGAGAAGCCCATGGCGATGCTGGTCTGAGGCGGCGGGAGAAACACCATGGCTGACTACGACATCATCGTCATCGGCTCCGGCCCCGGCGGCTATATCGCCGCCATCCGCGCCGCCCAACTCGGCTTCAGGACCGCGATCGTCGAGCGTGAGCATCTCGCCGGCATCTGCTCGAACTGGGGCTGCATCCCGACCAAGGCGCTGCTGCGCTCGGCCGAGATCCTGCATTACGGCCAGCATGCCAAAGATTACGGGCTCACGCTGGAAGGCTCGTTCAAGGCCGATCTTGAAGCGGTCGTGAAGCGTTCGCGCGGTATCGCCGTGCGGATGAACAACGGCGTCCAGTTCCTGATGAAGAAGAACAAGGTCGATGTGATCTGGGGCGAGGCCAAGCTGACCAAGCCCGGCACGATCGCCGTCGCGCCGACCAAGAAGCCGGCGATGCAGCCGCAGGGCCCGATCCCGAAGGGCGCCAAGGGCGAGGGCACCTATACCGCCGACCACATCATCGTCGCGACCGGCGCCCGGCCGCGCGCGCTGCCCGGCCTCGAGCCGGACGGCAAGCTGATCTGGACCTATTTCGAGTCGATGGTTCCGGCCAAGATGCCGAAATCGCTGCTCGTGATGGGCTCCGGCGCGATCGGCATCGAATTCGCGTCGTTCTACCGGACGATGGGTGTCGATGTGACGGTGGTCGAGGTGCTGCCGCAGGTTGTGCCGGTCGAGGATGCCGAGATCGGCGCCTTCGCGCGCAAAGCCTTCGAGAAGCAGGGCATGAAGATCATCACCAGCGCCAAGGTGACGAAGGTCGAGAAATCAGCGGACTCCGTTACCGCCCATATCGAGGACGAGAAGGGCGGCAAGCAGACGATCACGGCGGACCGGATGATCTCGGCTGTCGGTGTCGTCGGCAATATCGAGAATATCGGGCTGGAGGCGCTCGGCGTGAAAACCGATCGCGGCTGCATCGTCATCGACGATCTCTGCCGGACCAACGTCAAGGGCGTCTACGCCATCGGTGACGTCGCCGGCCCGCCGATGCTGGCGCACAAGGCCGAGCATGAGGCGGTGATCTGCGTCGAGGCGATCAAGGGGCTGCATCCGCACCCGATGGACAAGTCGATGATCCCGGGCTGCACCTATTGCCACCCGCAGATCGCCAGCGTCGGCCTGACCGAGGCAAAGGCCAAGGCTGCCGGCTACGAGCTCAAGGTCGGCCGCTTCAACTTCGTCGCCAACGGCAAGGCCGTGGCGCTCGGCGAGGATTCGGGGCTGGCAAAGACGATTTTCGACGCCAAAACCGGCAAGCTGCTCGGCGCCCATCTGGTCGGCCCGGAGGTGACCGAGCTGATCCAGGGCTTCGTCGTCGCGATGAACCTCGAGACGACCGAGGAAGAATTGATGCATACCATCTTCCCGCATCCGACCCTGTCGGAAGTGATGAAGGAAAGCGTGCTCGATGCTTACGGCAAGGTGTTGAACGCCTAGCTGCGCAGTCACGGCGGAGAGCCTGGAATTGGCTCTCCATGGGCGATATGGCGGCGGGGGCGTGCCATGAAGCGTGCGGGTGCAAGGCTGCTGACCGTTCTCGCGGCTGTCCTGTTCGGCGGCGCGGGAGCCTTGGCCTGTGACGGCGATACATGCGCCAACGGCCTGGCCTATGAAGCGTTCGGCGCGGCACCCGGCGGCGGGACGCGCCCCGTCCTCGCCATCTTCGTCCATGGGGACGTTTCGGCCGGAGGGCCGGCCGACTACATGTACAGCCATGCCAGGCGGTTCGCGGCCGGCCGCAAGAATGTGGTGGCCGTCGCCCTGCTGCGGCCCGGCTATTACGACCGCGCCGGCCGTCGCAGCGACGGCTCCGATAATGGCCGTCGGGATACGTTCCAATCCGGCAACAACAGCGCTGTCGCCGGGGCGATCCAGGAGCTGAAGCGCCTCTACAACGCCCGCAGCGTGGTGGCTCTCGGGCATTCGGGCGGCGCCGGCACGATCGGTGTCGTGGCCGGAAGCCATCCCGGCCTGATCAACGGCCTCGTGCTGGTGTCATGCCCTTGCGACGTTCCGGCCTGGTATGCCAGCCGAGGCCGGCGGCCAGGAGCGGCTCAGTCGCCGGTGGACTACGTGTCCGGCATTCCCGCAGGGACGCCGATCGTCACTGTCACCGGACAGGCGGACGACAACACCCGCCCGGAACTGGCGGCGGACTATGTCGCGAAGGTGCAGGCGAGGGGGCTGTCCGCGAGAGCGCAGATCGTCGGGGGCGGGCATAATTTCGGTGGCGCACTTGCGGCGACGTCGGTTTCCGCGCTCGCAGCGATGGTCCGCTGATCGGCCGCGACGCTCGCCCGCATCGACTTGGCGGCCGCCCGCTCGCGCTCCATATTGCGCCCATGCCGCCACGCACCCGCAAATCGCCGAAGCCCGACCGCGTCGTCCGCGACGAGGATATCGAGATCCTGCCGCCGCGCCGGACGCTGCCGCTCGACTGGAGCGTCATCGTCCCGACAGTGGCGTCCGGCACCGTCATCGGCTTCGCCGCGAGCCTCGTGGTCGGCGGAGGCGGGCTGATCCGCCATGCCGTCGTCGGCGTGCTCGGCATGCTGGTGGGACAGGGCATCGTGCGCCTGACCGGCTGGCGATTGAATACGGGCTACGGTTTCCTCGACGATGCCGGCATGGCGGTGCTGGGTGCCATCCTCGTCATCCTGCTGGCACGCTTCATCGCGTAAGTTTGGATTTCGTCTTCAGGAACTTTCACGCAGGGCTTACGGTTATCGGCGCGCGCCTTCGCGCATGGCTAGGGGGATATCCGCGATGGAAAGCTTTGCCGCCACCATGGCCCAGCCGGGCTACGGTTTCTTCATGACGCTGCTGATCGGTCTCATCGCCGGCTGGATCGCCGAGCGCCTGACCTCATCCGATCACGGTCTCTTCACCAACATGCTGGTCGGCGTCGCCGGCTCCTTCGTCGGCGCCAAGATCGCCGAATTGCTGGAGGTTCCGGTCTTCGGCTTCTGGCGGACGCTGACGGCTGCGGTGGCCGGCGCCATCGTCATCATCGTGATCTGGAACGCTGCGCGCGGGCGCCGCTGAGGCGCGCTCGCCCGTCGGGCAGTTGCGGGAGCGCGCTTTGGGGATTAGCTAAGAGGGAGCCGGCCTTGCCGGCTCCTGCTTTTGAAGCCCGGACCCCGTTATGGCGCTTGTTCTCGACCTTCTGAACCGCGATCCGCGACCCAATGCCGGCAATCCGAAGGCGGAAGCTCGCCAGCCCGCAGCGGAATTGCGCCACCCCGAGAAGCAGAAGCGGCCGGAAAACCCGGTCCTGCGCAAGCCGGACTGGATCCGCGTCAAGGCGCCAGGCTCGCCGAAATGGGCCGAGACGCAGAAGATCGTGAAGGCCGAGAAGCTGGTCACGGTCTGCGAGGAGGCCGGCTGCCCGAATATCGGCGAGTGCTGGGAGAAGAAGCACGCCACCTTCATGATCATGGGCGACACCTGCACGCGGGCCTGCGCCTTCTGCAACGTGAAGACCGGTGTGCCGCTGCCGCTCGATCTGGAAGAGCCGCGCAAGGTCGCGGATGCCGTCGCCAAGCTCGGGCTCGAGCATGTCGTCATCACCTCGGTCGACCGCGACGATCTCAAGGACGGCGGCGCCGAGCATTTCGCCAACGTGATCCGCGCCATTCGCAAGGCTTCGCCCGGCACCACCATCGAGATCCTGACGCCGGACTTCCTGCGCAAGCCGGGCGCGCTCGAAGTGGTCGTCGCGGCCAAGCCCGACGTGTTCAACCACAATCTCGAGACCGTGCCGGGCAAGTATCTGAAGGTGCGGCCGGGCGCGCGCTATTTCCATTCGCTGCGGCTGCTGCAGCAGGTGAAGGAGCTCGACCC
Organism: Allobosea spartocytisi; assembly: GCF_014764685.1. Classification (NCBI taxonomy): domain Bacteria; kingdom Pseudomonadati; phylum Pseudomonadota; class Alphaproteobacteria; order Hyphomicrobiales; family Alloboseaceae; genus Allobosea; species Allobosea spartocytisi. The sequence continues at coordinate 136,140 of NZ_JACXWY010000013.1, read as the reverse complement.
GACGATCTTCACCAAGTCCGGCATCATGGTCGGGCTCGGCGAGGAGCGGAACGAAGTTCTCCAGCTCATGGACGATCTGCGCTCGGCCGAGGTCGACTTCATGACCATCGGACAGTACCTCGCGCCCTCGCGCAAGCACCATGCGGTGATCCGCTTCGTCACGCCGGACGAGTTCAAGAGCTTCGAGACCATCGCCTATGCCAAGGGCTTCCTGATGGTGTCCTCGACGCCGCTGACCCGCTCCTCGCACCATGCCGGCGAGGATTTCGCGCGGCTGCGCGCGAATCGTGCGGCAAAGCTCGGCGGCTGACGGCGCCGCTCCCCCATGCCGATGTTCAACAGCACCCGCCGGGTGAAGCACTCGCCCGAGCAGATGTTCGCGCTCGTGGCGGATATCGAGAAATACCCGCAATTCCTGCCGCTCTGCGAGGGGCTGGTGGTGCGCCGCCGCACGCCGCGCGAAGGCGGGGGCGAGGTGCTGTTGGCCGATATGACGGTCGGCTACAAGGCGATCCGCGAGACCTTCACCAGCCGCGTGACGCTCGATCCGGCAAACCTGAAGATCCTGGTCGAATATGTCGACGGGCCGTTCCGGCATCTGGAGAATCGCTGGACCTTCAAGCCGAACGAGAGCGGCTGCGAGGTCGGCTTCTTCATTTCCTACGAATTCGCCAGCCGCATGCTCGGCCTGCTGATGGGCGCCATGTTCGACAAGGCCTTCCGCAAGTTCTCGGAGGCCTTTGAGCGCCGCGCCGATCAGGTCTATGGACGCGGCGGGGCTGCAGCGCTCGGAACATAGAGCTTGCCGAGCGTCGAAGCGAACGCGCGAAAGTAAGTCTCTACGGCCCGGTCAGCGCCGTCTCGCGCAGCAGATCAAGCGCTTCCAGCACGCTGAGGCGGCGGATCTCGTCGCGCGATTTCTCGCCGAAGCGGCGTTCGCGATGGCGCGTGCCGGAAGGGCCGGCGCAGGCGAAATGGACGAGCCCGACCGGCTTCTCGACGCTGCCGCCGCCGGGGCCGGCAACGCCGGTGATCGAAACCGCGAAGGTGGCATCGAGGCGCCTGCGGCCGCCTTCCGCCATGGCACGGGCGACGGGTTCGCTGACGGCGCCGTGCTGTTTCAGCAGGGGTTCGGGAACGCCGGCGAGAGCCGCCTTGGCCTCGTTCGCATAGGTGATCAGCCCGCCCAGTACCATCGCAGACGAACCGGCGATCGCCGTCAGCGCCCCGCAGACGAGGCCGCCGGTGCAGGATTCGATCGTGGCGACCGTGAAGCCGCGCTCCTTGCTCATGTCGAGCAGTTCGGCCGCAAGCGCGCGGATGTCGGGATCGAACATGGCCTCACTCCTCCTCGGGCAGCCGGATCGTTGCTGTGGCCAGCGCGGCGAGGCCTTCGCGCCGGCCGGTGAAGCCCATGCGCTCGGAGGTCGTCGCCTTGATCGCGACCTTGCCGGCCGTGACGCCGGCGGCGGCTGCGATCGCTGCGCGGATCGCGTCGCGATGCGGGCCGATCTTCGGCGCCTCGCAGACGATGGTGAGGTCGAGATGGTCGATGCGGCCACCACGCTCGCGCACGCGCTCCGCCGCGAAGGCGAGGAATTGCGCCGAGGCGGCGCCGCGCCATTGCGGATCGCTCGGTGGGAAATGCGTGCCGATATCGCCTTCGGCCAGCGCCCCCAGCAGCGCGTCGGTCAAGGCATGAAGCGCGACGTCGCCGTCGGAATGAGCGACGACGCCCTGATCGTGGCCGATCCTGACGCCGCCGAGCCAGACATGATCGCCCGGCCCGAAGGCGTGGACATCGTAGCCCGTGCCGACGCGGGTGACGAGCAGCTTGCCGTTGCCGGCGCCGGTCCGCATGAAATCCTCCGGATGCGTCAGCTTGATGTTGGCGGGATCGCCCGCAAAGGTTGCGACGGGATGGCCGGCCCATTCCATCAGCGCGGCATCGTCGGTGAAGCCGTGCAGGAGCGCGGCGCTGGCCGCCTCGTGAGCGGCCAGCAAAGGGCCGAACCGGAAGGCCTGCGGGGTCTGCACGCTGACGAGCCGGTCCCGGGGCGGCGTCTCGGCGATGTGGCCGCGCTCGTCGATACGCTTGATCGTGTCGGTGACCGGCAGGGCGGGGATGGCCGCGAGCCCGCTTTCGTCCAATGTGCGGATGGCGGCGTCGATCAGGGCCGGCGAGACGAAGGGGCGCGCCGCGTCATGGACCAGCACGATGCCATCGAAGCCGTCGCGCGCCAGCGCCTGCAGACCACGCCGGACGGAGTCCTGCCGGGTCGCGCCGCCGATGGTCGGCGGCGCAAGGCGCGCGGGGTCGAGGCCGGCGATGGCGTCGGCATAGCGATCCTCGTCGCCCTCGCCGATCACGACAGCGACGCGGCCGATCGCAGGCTCTGCCAGAAAAGGCGCCAGCGCCTGCGCGAGAACCGGGCGTCCGTCGATCAGCCTGTATTGCTTCGGCTGGCCGGCGCCTGCGCGCAAGCCGCGACCGGCCGCGACGAGCAGGGCGGCGACGGGGGCGGAGGTCTCGATTCGGTTCGGCACGTTCCCTTGCCCTGGACGGAGAAATCGCAATCGGCGGAAGCCATAGCCAATTCGGTGGCGCTCGGGCAGGGGGTGCGGCGATGTTGCATCGCAATATCAACGTCAAGACGCTTGCGCTTATGCAGCAATGTCCAATAAATATGCATCCTAGAGATTGCCTCAAAAGCAGGCTGTGAGTTGTTGCAGATCGCCGGTATCCCGATCCAGTCCCGCGCCTTCCTGGCGCCGATGTCAGGCGTGACCGATATCGTCATGCGCCGCATCGCCGGCCGTTTCCGCGCCGGTATCCTCGTCTCGGAGATGGTGGCCTCGGATGAATTCGTCCGTGGCAGCGAGGAGGCGCGCATCCGTGCCGAAGGGCAGGGCGTCTCGCCCCATGTGGTGCAGCTCGCTGGCTGCGATCCACACTGGCTCGGGGAGGCGGCGCGGCTGGCCGAGGCGAATGGCGCCGATATCGTCGACATCAATATGGGCTGCCCGGCGAAGAAGGTGACGGGCGGCTGGGCGGGCTCGGCGCTGATGCGCGATCTCGATCACGCGGTCAGCCTGGTCGAAGCCGCCGTGGCGGCCGTGAAGGTGCCGGTGACGGTGAAGATGCGGCTCGGCTGGGACGATGCCTCGCGCAACGCGCCCGAGCTGGCGCGCCGCGCCGTGGCTGCGGGCGCGCGGCTGATCACCGTCCATGGCCGCACCCGGCAGCAATTCTACAAGGGCAAGGCCGACTGGCGCGCCATTGCGGCGGTCCGGGCGGCGGGCGATTTCCCGCTCGTGGCCAATGGCGACATCCATGATGTCGAGGACGCCCGCGCCTGTCTCGATCAGTCCGGCGCCGATTTCATCATGGTCGGACGAGCCGCTCTCGGGCGGCCCTGGCTGGTCGGCGCGATCGGGGCCGCGCTCGACGGTCTGCCGGCACAGACGGTGACGCTCTCGGACAAGCTCGCCATGGCGCGCGAGCATTACGAGGGGCTGCTGACGCTGATGGGGATCGCGCATGGCGTGCGTCATGCGCGCAAGCATCTGGCCGCCTATGCCGACGATGCGCTGGCGGATGGCTGCGAGGCCGATCCGGAGCGCCGGCGCATTCTTTTGACCTCGGAGGAGCCGCGGCAGGTCATCGCCGCGCTGTCGGGGCTGTTTTCCACCGATCGCTGCCGCGAAGCGGCTTGAACCGGAGTCGAGCTGATGACGGTGATGTTTGCCGAGACGGGCGCCCAGGGCCGGGCCAGCTACCTGCTCGACCCGATCGAGATGCAGGCGCTCAATGTGCTGCCGATGCCCGTGCTCGTCATCGGCGAGGCCCATGCGGTCATCTACGCCAATATGGCGGCAGAGAACTTCTTTCAGTCGAGCGTCGCCCTGCTCAGGCGGCAGAGGCTCGACGACCTCATCGCTTTCGGATCGCCGGTGCTGGCGCTGGTCGAGGAGGTGCATCGCCGTGGCGCGAGCGTCAGCGAGTACCGGCTCGACCTGGGTTGTCCCCGCCTCGGGAATGAGCGCATCGTCGATGTCTTCGCCTCTCCCTTGCCCAATCAGGGGCCTGCCGTCGTTCTGATGCTGCAAGAACGGACAATTGCCGAAAAAATGGACAGGCAATTGACGCATCGAGGAGCAGCCCGCTCGATCACGGCGCTCGGCGCCATGCTGGCTCATGAGATCAAGAATCCGCTTTCCGGCATACGCGGCGCGGCGCAGCTGCTCGAAGGCTCGATCTCGGATTCCGACCGGATGCTGACGCAGCTCATCTGCGACGAGACCGACCGGATCGTGAAGCTGGTCGAGCGCGTCGAATTGTTCGGCGACGAGCGGCCGAGCGAACGCGACGCGGTCAACGTCCATGACGTGCTCGACCATGTGAAGCGCCTGGCACAATCCGGCTTTGCCCGGCATGTCCGCTTCAACGAGGTCTACGATCCTTCCTTGCCGCCGGTGTCAGGCAACCGTGACCAGCTCGTGCAGGTGCTGCTCAATCTGGTGAAGAACGCCGCCGAAGCCATTGGCGAACAAGCGATCGACGGTGAGATCACCCTGTCGACCGCCTATCGTCCTGGCATCCGCATGCAGGTGCCCGGATCGTCCGATCGCATCGCTTTGCCGCTCGAGATCGTCATTCGCGACAATGGTCCGGGCGTGCCGTCGGACCTGCTGCATCTCCTCTTCGATCCCTTCGTCACGACCAAGGCGCAGGGAAGTGGCCTTGGACTTGCACTCGTTGCCAAGGTGATCGGCGATCATGGCGGAATCGTCGAATGCGAGTCCGTTCCCCGCCGTACCAATTTCAGGATTCTCCTGCCCCTGCATCAGCGCCCGGGACAGGCAACGTAAGGCCAGCGCGAACACATGCCGACCGGGAACATTCTGGTAGCCGACGACGACGCCGCGATCCGCACGGTCCTCAACCAGGCGCTCGCGAGGGCCGGTTATGAGGTGAGGACAACCGGGCAGGCGGCAACGCTTTGGACCTGGGCCGCGCAGGGGCTCGGCGATCTCATCATCACCGACGTCGTCATGCCGGACGGCAACGCCTTCGACCTGCTGCCGCGCATCAAGCGGGTGCGGCCGGAGCTGCCGATCATCGTGATGAGCGCGCAGAACACCTTCATGACCGCGATCAAGGCCTCCGAGCGCGGTGCCTATGAATATCTGCCGAAGCCCTTCGACCTGAAGGAACTCGTCGCCATCGTCGGGCGGGCCATGTCGCGGCCGCGCGGCGATGCGGCCCGCGCCCAGGTGGGCGAGGCCGAGGACATTCCGCTGATCGGCCGCTCGCCGGCGATGCAGGACGTCTACCGGGCGCTGGCGCGCCTGATGCCGATCGACCTGACCGTGATGATCAACGGCGAATCCGGCACCGGCAAGGAACTGGTGGCGCGGGCGCTGCACGATTACGGCAAGCGCAAGAACGGCCCCTTCGTCGCGATCAACATGGCGGCGATCCCGAAGGACCTGATCGAATCGGAGCTGTTCGGCCACGAGAAGGGCGCCTTCACCGGCGCGCTGACCCGCTCGTCGGGCCGCTTCGAGCAGGCGGAAGGCGGCACGCTGTTTCTCGACGAGATCGGCGACATGCCGATGGAGGCGCAGACCCGGCTGCTGCGCGTGCTGCAGCAGGGCGAGTATACCACGGTTGGTGGGCGCACGCCGATCAAGACCAATGTCCGCATCGTCGCCGCGACCAACAAGGATCTGCGCATCTCGATCGCGCAGGGGCTGTTCCGCGAGGATCTGTTCTTCCGCCTGAACGTGGTGCCGATCCGCCTGCCGCCCCTGCGCGAGCGCGTCGAGGACATCCCGGATCTCGTCCGCCACTTCTTCTCGCTGGTCGAGAAGGAGGGCCTGCCGCGCAAGCAGGTCGATTCGGAGGCGATGGACGTGATGCGGCGCTATCGCTGGCCCGGCAACGTCCGTGAGCTGGAGAATCTGGTCCGGCGGCTGGCGGCGCTCTATCCACAGGAAACCATCACCGCCCCGATCGTCGAGGCGGAGCTGCAGCCGGCGAGCGCGACGCCAGGCTACAGCGGCGCCAGCACGGCGCCGGAACGGGCAGAAACGTTGTCGGGCTCGGTCGAGCGCCATCTCAACCAGTATTTCGGCGGATTTGGCGACAATATCCCGCCGCCCGGGCTCTATCACCGCATCCTGCGCGAGATCGAGCCGCCATTGATCGCGGCTGCGCTCGCCGCGACCCGCGGCAACCAGATCCGCGCAGCGGAACTGCTCGGACTCAACCGCAACACGCTGCGCAAGAAGATCCGCGAGCTCGACATGCAGGTGGTGCGGACGCCACGCTGAAGCCTCGCGGCGCTTCCGGGCGGCTTTCAGAGGCCATCGGCCGATAGCGCGGCCGCCGGCACCGACCGGCCGGCTTGCCTTGCCTATGTCATATTTTGACAACACCGTTGCGCCGGCGCATCAGTGACGCATGTGAGCGCGACCGGCTGCCGGCCGCGCACCCCTGGAGTTGTCGAATATCGTGTCGTTTTCCGTGAGTGACACCAGGATCGTGCCGCGCGCCGAGGAAAAGCAGCGCCACGTCTCCGGGTGGATCGGCGGGATCATCGTCGTTCTCGCGCTGGTTTCGGCGCTGCTGACCTTCCTCGTCCTGTCGGGCGCGACGCCGATCGCGCCGGTGCACGAGGTGGTCATCGGCGTCTTCGTGCTGAACGCACTGCTGATCCTGGCCCTGCTGGTCGTCGTGGTCTTCGAGGCCGCCGTGCTGATCCGGGCCCGCAAGGCGGGCGCGGCGGCGGCGGGCCTGCATGTCCGCATCGTCGGCCTGTTCAGCTTCATCGCGGCGCTGCCGGCGATTCTCGTCGCGGTCATCGCGACGGTGACGATCGAGCGCGGGCTCGAGCCGTGGTTCTCCGACCGCATGCGCGACGCCATCTTCAAATCGGTCGAGGTGGCGGATGCCTATGCCGCCAGCCAGTGCAAATCGCTCGGCCGCGAGATCCGCGTGCTGGCGGACGATCTGACGCGGGCGAAGCCTGCCTTCGATGTCGACCGCAAATGGTTCGACAGCTTCATGACGGCGCGGGCGACCGCGCTCGGCCTGCCTGTGGCGGCGATCATGCAGCCGCCGGACAAGACGGTCGTGCGCGCCAATATCGACGTGCTGAAGGATCCGCCGAAGCCCGACCAGGCCGCCTTCGACGACGCCTCGGCCTCGCCGGACCCGATCTGCGTGATTCCGCGCACCGGCAGGATCTTCGGCGCGCTGGTGAAGCTGCCGATCTACGACGGCAATTTCCTCTACATCGCCCGCGAGGTGGACCCGCTGGCGGTCGAATTCCCCGCGGTCGCGCGTGGCGCGGCGGTTGAGTATCTCTCGATCGATGCGCGCCGGAAGGGCGTCCAGATCGCCTTTGCCTCGATGTATGGGCTGATCGCACTGATCCTGCTGCTCTCGGCGATCTGGCTCGGCCTGAGCTTCGCCAATCGCCTGGTCGCGCCCATCCGGCGGATGATCCATGCGGCCGACCAGGTCTCGAGCGGCAATTTCTATGTGCAGGTGCCAATCAAGCGCTCGGAGGGGGACCTCGCCCATCTCGGGGAAACCTTCAACAAGATGACGGCGGAGCTGCGCCGGCAGCGCGACGGGCTGGTCACGGCGAGCGAGGTGATCGACCGGCGCCGGCGCTTCACCGAGACCGTGCTGTCGGGCGTGTCGTCCGGCGTGCTCAGCCTCGACAATGAAGGCCACATCACCATCATCAACCGTTCGGCCGAGAGCCTGATCGGCACCGGCGGACGGCTGCTCGGCAAGCCGATCGCGGAGATCGCGCCGGAGGTTGCGAGTTTCGTCGCCGACGCGCTTCAGGGCCGCCAGCGGCAGAGTTCCGGCCAGGTGACGATCTCGCGGGCAGGGCGCGACCGTGTCGTCAACATCCGCGCCGTGCATGAGGGCGAGGGGATCAATGCCGGGCTCGTGGTGACCCTCGACGACATCACCGACCTCGTTTCGGCGCAGCGCACGGCGGCCTGGGCCGATGTCGCCCGGCGCATCGCGCATGAGATCAAGAACCCGCTGACGCCGATCCAGCTTTCGGCCGAGCGCATCAAGCGCCGGTTCGGCAAGGTCATCATCGAGGGCAAGGAGGTCTTCGACCAGTGCACGGATACCATCGTGCGGCAGGTCGAGGACATCCGGCGCATGGTCGACGAATTCTCCTCCTTCGCCCGCATGCCGAAGCCCGCGCTGCTGCGCGAGGACATCGTCGAGACCGTCCGGCAGATCGTCTTCCTCTGGCGGGTCGGCAATCCCGAGACGACGATCGAGGAAAGCCTGCCGGCGGAAGCCATGCAGGCCCGGTTCGACCGCCGGCTGATCTCGCAGGCCCTGACCAATGTCATCAAGAACGCAACGGAAGCCATCGAGGCGGTTCCGCCCGAGGAGCGAGGGCAGGGGCTGATCCAGGTCCAGTTCGAGCGCTGGGCCGATGGCCGGATCGTCATCGACGTCACGGATAACGGCAAGGGCCTGCCCGCAGACCAGCGCCAGAAGCTGCTGGAGCCCTATATGACCACCCGCGAGGGGGGGACCGGGCTCGGCCTCGCCATCGTCGGCAAGATTCTCGAAGACCATGGCGGCGGCATCGAGCTGCTCGACCGACCCGACGGCGCGCGCGGCGCGCGCATCCGTCTCTGGTTCCCCGAAACAGGCCCGGTTCAGGAGGCCGACAATGGCGAAGAGGCTGCCGGACGAGGCAACCCCGCGCCAGAGCATGACATGCAGAATGGGACACGCCTATGAGTGCTGACATCCTGGTAGTGGACGACGAAGTCGATATCCGCGATCTGGTCGCCGGCCTTCTCGAAGACGAGGGCTATCGGACCCGCAAGGCGGGTTCCGCCGACGAAGCGCTGGCGGCGATCGCGGCCCGGCGGCCGAACCTGGTCTTTCTCGACATCTGGTTGCAGGGCAGCCGCCTCGACGGCTTGCAGGTGCTCGCCCTCATCAAGGAGAGCCACCCCGACCTCGCCGTGGTGATGATCTCCGGCCACGGCAACATCGAGACGGCCGTCTCGGCCATCAAGAGTGGCGCCTACGACTTCATCGAGAAGCCGTTCAAGGCGGACCGGCTGGTCCTCGTGGCCGAGCGGGCGCTGGAAGCATCGCGGCTGCGCCGGGAGGTGCGGGAGCTCAAGACACGCTCGGTCCAGGCGAACCGCATCGTCGGCCACTCCACCGTGGTCAACCAGCTCCGCCAGACGATCGAGCGCGTCGCGCCGACCAATGCGCGCGTCCTCATCACCGGCGAGCCCGGCTGCGGCAAGGAGCTCACGGCCCGCACCCTGCACGAGGCATCGAACCGGTCCTCCGGCCCGTTCGTCGTGATCAACGCGGCGACGATCACGCCCGACACGATGGAAGAGGAGCTCTTCGGCGTCGAGGGCGGGGACGGGCGCTCGCGGCGCGTCGGCGCGCTCGAGGAGGCGCATGGCGGCTCGCTCTATATCGACGAGATCGGCGACATGCCGCGGGAGACGCAGAACCGCATCCTGCGGGTGCTGGTGGATCAGAACTTCCAGCGCGTCGGCGGGGCGACACGCGTCCATGTCGATGTCCGCATCATCTCCTCGTCGAGCCGCGACCTGGCCCAGCTCATCACCGATGGGCGCTTCCGCGAAGACCTCTACCACCGCCTCGGCGTCGTCCCGATCAAGGTGCCGCCGCTGTCGGAGCGACGGGAGGACGTGCCGGAGCTGATCGAGTTCTTCATGGACCAGATCTCGGTCGCCTCGGGCCTGCCCAAGCGGCAGATCGGCGCGGATGCGATGGCCGTGCTGCAATCGCATGAATGGCCCGGCAACGTCCGGGAGCTGCGCAACAATGTCGAGCGGCTGATGATCCTGACCAAGGGCGACCCGACCTCGGAGATCACCGTCGAGATGCTGCCGGCGGAGGTTGGCGCGATGGTCCCGACGACGCCGTCGGGCTCGGGCGGGGAACGCCTGATGAGCCTGCCGCTGCGCGATGCGCGCGAGATCTTCGAGCGCGAATATCTGATCGCCCAGATCGCGCGTTTCTCGGGCAATATCTCGCGGACGGCCGAGTTCATCGGCATGGAGCGCTCCGCCTTGCACCGGAAGCTCAAATCGCTGGGAGTGGGGTGAGCGTCAGGCGCCTTGCGCATGCCCATCTGCGCGTCACGCAGGTAGGATGCCTAAAAACACGGCTTTGCTGCACTTGCGTTGCATGCGAAGTCAACGATCTAATGTGATGTCGGTGTCTCGGGTCGGTAAGGTGGCTTGCCGGCCAGAACGGGACGAACTGGATCGCGGATACAATCCGATCGGCGATCCCAACAATAGGGACTACCCATGGCCGCAGAGCGGGCTCAAAACCTCCAGGACACGTTCCTCAATCACGTGCGCAAGCAGAAGATTCCGCTGACGATCTTCCTCGTCAACGGCGTGAAGCTGCAGGGCGTCGTGACCTGGTTCGACAATTTCTGCGTGCTGCTGCGGCGTGACGGTCACTCGCAGCTCGTCTACAAGCACGCGATCTCGACCATCATGCCGGGGCACCCCGTGCAATTGTTCGAGCCCGAGGAAACGGACAAGAACTGATTTGGCGGCCAGCCGCGAAGACGACAAGCAACGGGCGGCGGTGAAGGTTTCAGGCCCCAAGCCGCTCGACGAGATCGAACGCGAGATCGCGGCGAATACGCGCGCCTATGTGGTCGGCCCGTATCAGCAGAAGCGTGGCCTCGCGGTCGACAGCAATCAGCGCTCCTTCGTCGCCCGCCTCGATGAGGCCGTCGGCCTGGCGGCCGCCATCGACCTCACGGTGGTCGAGGCCGTGCAGGTGCTGCTCACGGCCCTGAGGCCGGCGACCTATCTCGGCAAGGGCAAGGTCGAGGAGCTGGCCGAGCGCATCAAGATCGAGGAAATCGGCCTTGTGGTGATGGATTGCGCGCTGTCGCCGGTCCAGCAGCGCAATCTCGAAAAGGCCTTCGGCTGCAAGGTCATCGACCGCACCGGGCTCATCCTCGAAATCTTCGGCAGGCGCGCCCGCACCAAGGAAGGTACGCTGCAGGTCGAGCTCGCTCATCTGAACTACCAGAAGAGCCGGCTCGTCCGGTCCTGGACCCACCTTGAGCGCCAGCGCGGCGGCTTCGGCTTCCTCGGCGGCCCCGGCGAGACCCAGATCGAGGCGGATCGGCGCATCATCCAGGAGCGGATGAGCAAGATCGAGCGCGATCTGGAGAGCGTGAAGCGCACCCGCTCGCTGCATCGCGCCAGCCGGAAACGCGTGCCTTATCCGATCGTTGCGCTGGTCGGTTACACCAATGCCGGAAAGTCGACCCTGTTCAACCGGCTGACCTCGGCCGAGGTGCTGGCGCAGGACATGCTCTTCGCCACGCTCGACCCGACGGCGCGCGCGATCAAGTTGCCGCATGGCGCGCGGATCATGCTCTCCGACACGGTCGGCTTCATTTCCGATCTGCCGACCCAGCTCGTCGCCGCCTTCCGCGCCACGCTGGAGGATGCGATCGAGGCGGATGTGCTGCTGCATGTCCGGGACGTCTCGCATGAGGACACGCAGGCACAAGCTGCCGACGTCCAGGCGATCCTGCGCGATCTCGGTATCAACCCGGATGACGGCCAGCGCGTGATCGAGGTCTGGAACAAGGCCGATCTGCTCGGCGAAACGGAGCGCGCCCGCCAGCTCGAGGTCGCGGCGCATCGCCCGGAAGAAAGCCGCCCCGTGCTGGTCTCGGCCCTGACCGGGGAGGGCATGGACCGGCTGACCGCCGCCATCGAAACGCGCATCGCGCGGAGCCGGCCGGTCTACGCCCTCGTGCTGGAGGCCGGCGATGGCAAGTCGCTGGCCTGGCTCCATGCCAATGGCGAGATCCTGGCGCGCGAGGACGGTGCCGAAGGCGGACTCACGCTCACCGTGCGCCTGCCGCGGGAGCGGGAAGGGGCGTTCACGGCGCGTTTTCCGCAGGCTGAGCGGCAAAGATAGACCGCGCGGTCATTGCGAGGGCAGCGACGGTTCTGCTCGCCCGATAGAGAGCGTGTTTCAGCCGCTTGCCTTCTCGGCCTTCTTCACAGCTTGCCAGAGCGCTTCCATCTCCTCGAGGCTCGCCTCCTTGGCGGTTCGGCCCTCGGCCTCCAGAGCGGCCTCGATGCCCTTGAAGCGGCGCTCGAACTTGGCGTTGGCGGCGGCGAGGCAGCCCTCCGGTTCGGCATCGACATGGCGGGCGAGGTTGGCGATCACGAAAAGCAGATCGCCGATTTCCTCATGGATGGCGGCCTTGTCGCCGCCGGCGAGCGCCTCCTCGATCTCCTGCGTTTCCTCGCGGATCTTGTCGAGCACGAGGCGTGCGTCGTTCCAGTCGAAGCCGACGGTCGAGGCGCGGGCCTGCAGCTTCCAGGCGCGGGAAAGGGCGGGCAGGCCATGTGCCACGCCGGCGAGGACGCTTTTGTCCTCCTCCTTCGGAGGCAGGCCGGCGGCTGCGTGCGCGGCAGCCTTGTCGGCCTTCTCTTCAGCCTTGATCCGATGCCAGAGCGCCTTGACTTCGGCCGGCGACAAATCGCGCGCATCGCCGAAGACATGCGGATGGCGGCGGATCAGCTTCGAGGTGATCGCCTCGACGACATCGGGGAAGGCGAAGGAGCCTTCCTCCTCGGCCATGCGGGCATGGAAGACGACCTGCAGCAGGAGATCGCCGAGCTCGTCCTTGAGATCCAGCTTGTCGCCGCGCGCGATGGCGTCAGCGACCTCATAGGCTTCCTCGATCGTGTAGGGCGCGATCGAGGCGAAGTCCTGTTCCAGATCCCAGGGGCAGCCGGTGCCGGGCGTACGCAGGGCGGCCATGATTTCGATCAGGCGGGCGATATCTCGGGAAGGCTGCACGCTGCCAGGCTCCGTGGATTGAGGTAAGCTCACTCCCATGATTCAAGTCACCCCGTCCATCGCCATCGACGAGAGCGAGATCGAGGAAAGCTTCGTGCGCGCCTCGGGTCCTGGTGGCCAGCACGTCAACAAGGTGTCGAGCGCGGTGCAGATCCGCTTCGATGCCCGCAGTTCCCCGTCGCTGCCGAACGACGTCGCGATCCGATTGATGAAGCTCGCCGGCAGCAGGCTGACGCAGGATGGCGTCATCGTCATCGTCGCGCAGGCGCATCGCAGCCAGAAGCGCAATCGCGAGGAGGCCGTGGAACGGCTCGCTGAGCTGATCCGGGCGGCGGCCGTGCGCCCGCAGGTCCGCCGCGCGACCAAGCCGACGAAAGCCTCGAAGGAGCGCCGGCTTGCCTCGAAAGAGCGCCGCTCCGGCGTCAAGGCCGGCCGTTCCAAGCCGGTTTCGGACTAGCATGGCCGGTCAGCAGGATTCGGGCGGGCAGGGGGCCCGCAAAACCCGCGTGCCACGCCGGATCACGGTGACCTATCTGCGTCGGGCGGCACTGCATTATCTCGAGCGCTATGCGGCGCCTGCCGTGCAGTTGCGCAGGGTTCTGGCCCGCAAGATCGCGATGAGCTGCCGCCATCACGGCGAAGATCCGGCCCTGCACGCGGCTTTGCTCGACGAGGTCGTGGCGCAATGCGTTTCGCTGCAGCTCGTCGACGACCGCCGTTTCGCCGAGGCGCGAACGGCGAGCCTGCGGCGCAAGGGCCTTTCCGGTCGAGCGGTGGCCGGCCGGCTTGCGGCGAAGGGCGTCGGCCGCGAACTCGTCGAGGCTGTCGCGACAACCGATGCGGAGAGCGAACTTGCAGCCGCGCGTATCGCGGCGCGGCGCAAGCGCCTGGGAAGCTGGCGCCGCTCAACAGATGGTATGGCGGATGCCGCCGCCCTGCGCCGCAAGGATCTGGCCGTGCTCGCCCGGCTCGGCTTCGGTTTCGCCGTGGCGAGGGCCGTGCTCGATGAGGAGGAGGGCGCGGAGGCCGGGTGAGGGCTCCCTCACTCCAGCTTGACCTGCGCCTCCTTCACGACCCCGCCCCAGCGCTCGACCTCCGCCGTCACGAACCTGCCGAAAGCCTCGCCGCTGAGCGAGGGGATCGGCGAGCCGTTCTTCTTCCAGGCGGCCGTGATCATCGGCGACTGAAGGGCCTTCTCGACCTCCGTCCGCATCCGGGTCACGATCTCCGGCGGCGTATTCTTCGGCGCCCAGAGCGCATACCAGGTTGAGACCTCGAAGCCCTCGATGCCAGCTTCCTTCGCGGTCGGGACGTCGGGGACGGTCTCCGAGCGCGTCGGCGCCGCGACCGCGAGCGCACGCAGCGCGCCGCTCTGGATCTGCGCCGCCGAGGAGCCCAGGCCGTCGAACAGCAAGTCGACCTGTCCGGCGACCGTATCCTGCAGCGCCGGTCCGGCGCCGCGATAGGGCACATGGGTCAGCTTCGTCTTGGTCGAGATCTGAAAGAGCTCACCGGCGAGATGGTGCGTCGTGCCGTTGCCGGCGGAGGCATAGTTCAGCTTTTCCGGGTTCTTGCGGGCGTAGTCCACTAACTCGGCCACCGTCTTCGCCTGGACCTTGCCCGGATTCACGACGATGACCTGCGGTGGCTGGGCAATGACCGCGATCGGGATGAAATCTCGCTGGATGTCGTAGTCGAGCTTGGGATAGAGCGCCGGCGCGATGGCGTGATGGGCCGCGCCGACGAAGAAGGTGTAGCCGTCCGGCGCCGCCTTCGACGCGGCGGAAGCACCGACCGTGCCGCCGGCTCCGCCGCGGTTCTCGATGACGATGCGCTGGCCGAGCTGCTGGTCGAGTTGCGCTCCCAGAGGCCGGGCGAACGCGTCGGTGCCGCCGCCGGCCGGGAAGGGTACGATGAAGGTGATCGGCCTCGTCGGCCAGCTTTGGGCATGGGCAGGCATGGACAGGGCCGTCAGCGAAACCGCCGCGGCAGCCATCAGCAGGCATCGTCTCGTGATCATCTCTGTTTCTCTCCCGGGAAGGCGGCTCTTATCGGCCGTTGAAGCGGGGCTCGTCTTGTGCGAGCCGCCGACGCGACACTATAGGGCCGCGTCGGCGGCGCCTTGGCAATGCTCAATAGGATGGAGGGACCGGCCATGACGGCGCACGGATCGACGCGGTGTTCCGTATCCCGGTTGGGCGGCGGGGCCTCCGCATGAGCCGGCTCGACAGCTTCATCCGCCGTCTCGAAGCCCAGCGGAGCGTGCTCGACTGGGCGGCGGCGCAGACCGTTGGCCGGGACGGGCTCGTGCTCGAGCTGGGCCTCGGCAACGGACGAACCTATGACCATCTGCGCGAACGCCTGCCGGGCCGTGCGATTCACGTCTTCGAGCGCGACCCCAAGGCCCATCCGCAATCGATGCCTCCGGCGCGGCTGCTCGTCATCGGCGACATGGCCGAGACCTTGCCGGCTTTCGCCGCCCAACATGGAGCGAGCGCCGTCCTGATCCATGTCGATGTCACGACCGGGGTGCCCGAGCGCGATGCGGTTGCCTTGAGCTGGCTGCCGGCGGAGGTCGCCGCACTGGCGGCGCCCACCGCTCTGGTCGTCAGCGGCTGTGCGCTCGATCATCCGGCACTAAGGCCGGAGCCGCTGCCGGACGATGTTCCTGAAGGGCGATACTTCGCCTATCGGCGGATGGGCGCTGGAGAGCGATCCGAGACCGGAGAGATCGTCTGAGCCAACGACGGGCAGGGCTCGACGATCTGCCATGAAGCGTCGTCGGGGTGCGTATCTATGATTCGCATAAGACATATTATGGAACCAGCAAGCGGTTTGAGCTGTGTTGCATTCTGCGCGCAAACGGCTGCTTTCGATGCAATGGCGCTTGTCGATAATGAGCGGTTTGGCGCGTTGCAGAAACAAGACGTTCTCTGAGGAATCAAGACGTTCTCAAAGGATTATCGTGTGCGACGCAAAGCCGAGGCCGAATGCGCAGCTGGTCAGGGTTGCGCAGCATTCGGCCTCGGCGGTTCATAAAGCACTGATCGCAAAATGACGTGCAAAAACCCAGGCTGGCTGATTGCGCAATTGACGTCGGTCTCACAGATTCAACAGCAATGGCAAAGGCATTGGGATTACCGATATGCCTGCTGCGGCCCTGAGATCGGCGACCATCCCTCCAAGTCTCAGGGGCACCGTCGGCGTGCGACGCTCCGGTGTCCCGAGATTCTGGGCGTTGATTTGGCTCGATATCCTCAAAGGGTCACTCGCCCGTTCGACGCGAAGATCTCATTTGTCAGCAATCGACCGGCTGTACGAAGCTGCGCATCGTCGACATGGATCGGACTGCCTCGACCGATTGCTCGCCGACGCCGATTGGGACGCAATCGAGGACGTCTTGGCAGGTCTTTTGGTGCGTCTCAGAAACGAGGCAGCGCTTGCGGCGGAAGATCGATCAGCAGCTTGGGTTTCTGCGCTGACCTTCGTACGGGACATCCGGCGATTTAATACCCCCTCCGCTGGGGCTCGAATGACGGATGTCGAGAACAGGCTGCTCAGGCTGGATCGCCTGTATGGTCAGCTGGCGCCGAATTCGGTTCGGCCGCCGCCTCCCATTCGCGCTTTGCCTCCAGTCGTAATCGAAGACCTCTATGCCATCTTCGATCCCGTCTCGACGCGCAATCCCTTCAAGAGCGAACGGCTTCGCTGGCGCAATCTGCTCATCTTTATGCTGATGCTCCGCTTAGGCCTTCGGCGTAGTGAGACCGCCCTCCTCGTTGCCAATTCGATCAAAGATGATGTCGACCCGGAAACGGGCACCATCCAGACGAGGCTGGATGTCAATAGCGCCGAAGATGACGGTCCACGCTATATCGAGCCAGGAATCAAGACATATGGCTCGCGACGACAAATACCTGTTCCAGAAGAGATACTACTACTCCATGGTCGATACTCACACAATTATCCCGAGAGGCAGCGCTACCCGCATCTTTTTGTGTCGTAGAAACAGGATCCCCTTTCGCTAAGGTCGTTCAACGAGATATTTGAGGTGGCCACTCGGAGCCTTTCTTCAAGAGCCGTGTCCTCTCTCGGGAAACAAGGCTTGTCGGCGGTGTCCTGCCACGATCTTCGTCACACATGCGCGGTCGTTCGGATGAGACGCTATCGGGACAGCGGGCATGATCTAGACAGCGCGATCGAGAGACTCAGATTCTATTTCGGCTGGTCGCCGCAGTCGCGCATGCCCCGTCTGTACGCTGGGGCGTACTTCGAGACGGCCCTGTCAGAGGTCTGGGAAGAGAAATTCGATGTATTCGTCGACGCGCTCAGGCGGCGGTGATCCGACGAATGGCGGGAGCGCTCAATCACGCTTCCGATATTACGCGGAACTTCCGGCGCAATGCCCTCGTCGTTGAATACGCCAAGCGGCAGGCAAAAATCAGGGCAGCTGTTGAGAGGTCTTCTAAGCGATCTTCCGCCGATCTTGAGAGATTGGTCGCGGAAAAGAACGTCGAGATCGAGCGGCTGCAAGGCGAAAAGGAACTCCTGATCGCGTCTCATCGCGCCATGCTGTTGGCCACGGCTGAACTCGGCGGCTTCAGCGCTTGGAAGCGCTTCTTCGATCGCTACCAGGTGGCAATCGACGTTCTGGAAAGTATGGACGCGCTGCCGGCTGCCGCCATTCAACCGTTCCCTGCCCGCCCGCGCTCTCAATCGTAGAGGCCCTCCCCCTGTCCCTGCCTGTTGGGCGCAATGGCACCTGCCCAAATTGGAACACCCGTAGAAGAACGACTGGCAGTTCATTGCACGTTGAGGTCGCTCTTGTGAGAAAAGAGGCACAATGTTGCCTCGATTTTAGAAAAAGTTCCGCAATCAGACTTGCGCCGCCCGGCCATCAAGCCGGGCGGCGCTTTGCTTTTCAGCCGATCAGAACGGGCACTCGGCGTCGCTGGCTTCCAACGGCCGGAACACGGCGCGCCGGCCGGCATCCGTCAGGCCTGAGCTAAATGGGAGGTCGAAGACGACGAGCTTCATCACTGACTCGTGCATGTCAGGCTAAAATGTCTGCTTCCGGCGCTCTGCGAAGGCCGACAGCCGGATAACCGGAACTGGCCCATTGCTGACGCCCACATCGTCCGCTTTCGGGCAGTCGAATTACGGCGACGGGCGGAGAGCTTTAGTTTTAGCCGCCGTCCCGAGTATTTGCCTTCCGACAGCGTGCCTTCTTGCTATCTTACCCGGCCACTCCAGGCTTCCAGACCAAGCTTCCAGAGGGGCGGCAGCTTCGCGAATGGGGACACGGTATGGGCGATGGCTGCCATCGCACGGCGGTTGTCCGAGTCGACCTTGCCGTAGATCGCCTTGATGTGGGCTTTGACCGCGTTGATGCCCGTACCGAGAATGATCGCGATCTCCTCGTTCGACTTGCCCGACGCGATCAAGGCCGCGACCTCAAGCTGCCGGGGAGTCAGTTCGGGGAAGGCGAGCCGCAGCCGCTCGCCTGGCGTGAGTTTGGCGAGCGTGCGTTCCTGCGCCTGCCGATAGCTGCGCAGCACATGCGCGCGGAAGGCTTCCAGCCTGTCCCGCTCCTCGTCCCCAAAGGGCGGTCGACCCAGGACGCGGTGGCCGGCGATGGTTACCACGTAGTGCTCATGCGCCAGGACGACCGCCATGATGTGGCGCGCACCGGACGGCAGGAACACCTCTCGGGCGATGGGTAGCGCCAGGAACTCCTCCTCCGAGAAGAAATCCGATTCACGCAGAGCCCGCTCGCCGAAGAAGCCAGGATCATATTGCCAGAACGGATGCGAATGCATGTGGCGGGCGAAGGCCTGCATGGCCTGGCTGCGACGCTCGGGATCGTCCTCCACGGAGATCATCGAACGGAAGTCCCGGCTTGGTTGGTGGAACTCCGAAAAGCTCACCACCTCGGCGTCGATCAGGCGGCCGACACTGGCGAAGACAAGACCGGGCAGGCTGAGCAGGTCCGGTTGGGCTTCATAGAGAGCAATGATCTCGTTTCTAAGGTCGCCGTCCATGGTTCCTCGGCTCGTCGCGCCCAGTTCTCCAGGCGAGCGCGTCTGGCGATCATGCTCTAACGGCGATCGGTGGGGTATGCGTTAAAGTGAAAGCCTGCATCTTCCGCGTCGCATGACGCGGGCCATACCCGTTCGGGTAGTGGGCGAGCCGCGATTCACCTGAGATATTGGCAACACACTCGGCGGTCGCGAGCGGCGGCGCGACGAGGAAACCGCTGCAGGTCCACCTGCAGGTTGTGTGGCCGTCCAGGGGGATTTCGTGAGATCTGCGCTTGTCGCCGAGACGCCGTCTGCCGTTCTCGCCTCGTCTCGGAAAGGGGAAGCTGCTGGAGCAGCGGCATTGCGGCTTGGTGCGAGTCGGCGCGGTGGGCGGACCGCGTTGTTGCTCGGCAGCATGGCGCTCGCCGTCAGGAAAGCGATGTGAAGCACGTCCGCCGCACTGGTTCCATCATGCCCCGTACCTCGCTAGGCAGACGGGTATCGAGAAAAATTTCCCTGGCCAGCACAGGCGCCCTGCTGCTCGTCCCGGCGGAGCGTGGGTGGGCTGACGATATCAGTCTGAGGGGCAACGTCATCGATGGCGCAACGCCGGCCATCACCCAAGTCATCACGGATATGGGCGTTTTTCTCAATACGAGCACCGTGACGATTTTCGGCAACTTGACCTTTGGCTGGTCCAATCCCGGCGATCTCGTCATTCAGAACGGCGGCACGCTATCCAACGTCGAAGGCGTAATCGGCTACGGGGTAGGAAGCGTTGGCTCTGTCACGGTGTCCGGCCCGGGCTCCACCTGGACGAATAGCGGTAACCTCTATGTCGGCGGCAGCGAGACCAGTAATGGTACGCTCACCATTCAGAACGGCGGCAAGGCGTCCAACCTCAATGGTGGGGTCGGCTACGGCGTAGGAAGCGTTGGCTCTGTCACGGTGTCCGGCCCGGGCTCGACCTGGACGAATGCCGGTGTCCTGTATGTCGGCGCTGGCGGCGTCGGCACGCTCACCATTCAAGGTGGCGGCAAGGTCTCCAGCGGTTACAGCATGATCGGCTACGTTCTGGTGAACTCTACCGTCGCCTCTGGCGCCGTCACGGTATCGGGTTCGGGTTCGACCTGGACGAACAACGAACTCCGGGTCGGCGTCAACGGCCCCGGTGCACTGACCATCGACAGCGGGGGCACTGTCGTTACCACCAACTTAGTGCTGGGCGATTCGACGGCAAGGGCCTCGGGCACGCTGAACCTCGGCGCGGGCGGCGTGCTTGAAACCGGCAGCGTTCAGAAAAGCGACGGAACCGGCATCTTCAATCTCCAAGGTGGGGTGCTTCGGGCCACGCGGGACAACAGCAACTTTATCGCAAACTTCGGGCCGACCGATGTGCGTCTTTCGGGAAGCAGCACGATCGACACGCAGGCGTACAATATCGGCCTCGCCCCCGCATTGTCCGGCACGGATGGCCTGGTCAAGCAGGGCACGGGCACGCTGACGCTTTCGGCGGTCAATACTTACACCGGCGGCACCCTGATCAATGCCGGCACCCTGGCGCTGGGGCCGGGCGGTAGCCTTGCCGCGACCAGCGGAGTCAACCTGTTCGGCGCGGGCGCGGTTTTCGACATCAGCGGATCGGGTGCAAACCAGACGATCGGGGCTTTGACAGGCGCTGCGGGCACCAGCGTCGCCCTCGGCGCTCATATGCTGAGCTTGGGCGATGCGGGGAACCAGACCTTCAGCGGGGTCATCGGCGGCTCCGGCGGCATCGTTAAGCAAGGCGCGGGCACGCTGACGCTGGGCAGCGCGAACACCTATACTGGCGGTACGACGATCACGGCGGGTACCCTCGCGCTCGGCGCGGGCGGCGCACTCGCCGCGGGCTCCGCACTCTCGCTGGGCGGAGCGAGCGCCGCTTTCGATATCAGCCTCGCAGGCAACCAATCCATCGGCTCGCTGTCTGGTGTTGCCGGCAGCACCATCGCGCTCGGCGCTAACACGATGACCTTCGGCAACGCGACGAACCAGACCTTTGCCGGTTCCATCGAAGGCACCGGGGGTCTTGTTAAGCAGGGCACGGGCATGCAGGTGCTGTCCGGCGTCAGCACCTATAGCGGCCCCACGCTGGTTTCGGCCGGCGAGCTGCGCGTCGACGGCGCGCTGAACGGGCCGGGAGCGATGACCGTGGCAGCCGGCGCGACGCTGTCCGGCACGGGCAGCATCGCCGGGGCCGTGACTGTCAACGGCGCCCTGTCGGCGGGCCACAGTCCCGGCACGCTGACGGTCGGCTCGCTTGCACTGAATGGCGGCTCGACCTCGGTCTTCGAGCTGAATTCGCCGGGCGTGGTCGGCGGCAGCGATCCCATCGCCGGCAACGACCTCGTCAAGGTCACCGGCAATCTCACGCTCGGCGGCGCCCTCGATGCGCGTGCGGCGGCAGCCGGCTATTATCGGCTGTTCGACTATGGCGGCACGCTCGCGGGCAGCTTCGCCAGCCAAGGCGTGACCTCGACCCGGAGCGGTTTCACCATCGCCAGCGCGCAGGTCGAGACGGCGACGGCAGGACAGGTCAACCTCGCCGTGTTCGGCACCGGCCAGACCCTGCAGTTCTGGGACGGCACGAACGCAATCGGCAACGGCACCGTCGATGGCGGGGCCGGCACCTGGGCTCCCTTCGGCACCAACTGGACCAATAGCGCCGGCAGCGCCAATGCCGGCTGGGGCGGCTCGGTCGGCGTCTTCGCCGGCGCGGCCGGCGGCGCGGTCAGCGTTGCCGGCACGGTGAGTTTCGACACCCTGCAATTCTCGGCCAATGGCTACGCGCTGAGCGGCGGGACGCTTTCAATCCTGCCCGCGGGCGGCACGTCCGGTACATTCAACGTCGATAACGGCGTCATAGCCAACATCGCCTCGACGATTGCCGATGGCAGCGGCACGGCCATCGCCAAGGTCGGCAACGGCAGGCTCGTGCTCTCCGGCAGCAACAGCTACAGCGGCGGCACGGCGATCGAAGGCGGCGTGCTGCAGATCTCTGCCAATGCCAATCTCGGGGCGGCCTCCGGTGGCTTGAGCCTTAACGGCGGCACGCTCGCGACCACGGCCAGCTTCGCCTCGTTTCGTCCCGTGGCGCTCGACGGCCCCGGCGGCTTCGACGTGGCGACAGGCACACAGTTCGAGCTAGGCGGCGCCGTCTCCGGGGCGGGCAGCCTGACCAAGCTCGGCGCCGGCACGCAGATCCTGACCGGCACCAACAGCTACACGGGCGGCACGACGATCAGCGCCGGCGTCCTGCAGATCGGCAATGGCGGCACCACCGGCTCGATCATAGGTAACGTCGTCAACAATCGTACGCTCGCCTTCAACCGCTCTGACAATATCACCTTCACCGGAACCATTTCGGGCAGCGGCGACGTGCAGAAGCTGGGGGCCGGGTCGCTCACCCTGACCGGTACCAACAGCTATGGCGGCACGCTGATCCAGGCCGGCACGCTGATAGGCTCGGCGACGAGCTTCGGCCTCGGTCCGATCCACAACAACGCCGCGCTGGTCTTCGACCAGCCAGGCGACGGTACCTTCGCCCGAGCGATCAACGGCACCGGCACCCTCACCAAGCGCGGCGCGGGCAATCTCAATCTGACCGGCGACGGCAATCTGATCGGCGCGACGACGGTTGAGGACGGCAAGCTCTCGGTGAATGCCTCGTTCGCGAACTCGGCCGTCACCGTGCTCTCGGGCGCAGCGCTCGGCGGCAGCGGCACGGTCGGCTCCACCACGATCCAATCGGGGGCGACCATTGCCCCGGGCAACTCGATCGGCACCCTCAACGTCAATGGCAACCTGACGCTGGCGCCGGGCTCGACCTACGAGGCCGAGATCGCCGGCAACGGCACCTCCGACCGCATCGCCGTGACCGGAAGCGCCATCGTCACGGGCAGCCAAGTCGGGGTCACCGCGCTCGATCCGCAGACCAGCTACGTCAACGGCCAGCGCTACACGATCCTCACCGCGACAGGCGGTGTCATCGGCAGCGCCCCCGGAGCGGTCTCGCGTTCCGCCTTCCTCGACCTCTCCGTCGACCAGCAGCCCAACCAGGTCGACCTCATCATTGCGGTCAAGGGGACGCCTCCGGTCACTCCCCCTGACCCGGGTACTCCCCCGACCACCCCTCCCGGCTCTGGCCCAACGCCGACACCCCCGCCAGCGATTTTCGAAACCGTGGCGCAGACGCGCAACCAATTTGTCACCGCTGGCGCTCTCGACACGCTGCCGCAGGTCGGCGGCAGGCTGGCGCTCTACAACAGCCTGCTGATGCTCGACGCGCCAGGTGCGCGCGCCGCCTTCGACTCGCTCTCCGGCGAGGTTCACGCCTCGGCGAAGACGGCGCTGATCGACGAGAGCTGGCTCCTGCGCAACGCCGTCAACGACCGACTGCGTTCGGCCTTCGGCGCGGTCGGCGCGCAGCCCATGACGACGTTGAACTACGGCTTCACCGCCGATCTCGCCCCAAGCGTGAAAGGTCCGATGCCCGAGCTCAGGTCCGACCGCTTCGCGGTCTGGGGCCAGGGCTACGGCTCCTGGGGCACAACGGACAGCGACCGCAACGCTGCCAAGTTGACGCGCTCGACCGGCAGCTTCCTCATCGGTGCCGATGCTGCGGTGTTCGACACCCTGCGCGTCGGCGTCGTTGCCGGCTACAGCCGCTCCGAGTTCGACGTGAAGGGCCGGCGCTCCTCGGGCGAGAGCGACAACTACCATCTCGGCCTCTATGGTGGCGGGCAATGGGGCGCGCTCAACCTGCGCACTGGCGCGAGCTACACCTGGCACGACGTCGAGATCAGCCGCACTGTCGCCTTCGCCGGTTTCGGCAATAGCCTCAAGGCCGACTACAATGCCGGCACCGCCCAGGTTTTTGGGGAGCTCGGCTACCGGGTCGATCTCGGCCGGGTGGCGTTCGAGCCCTTTGCCGGCCTGGCCTATGTCAACCTGCATACCGATGGCTTCCGCGAGACCAGCGGCGCCGCGGCGCTCTCAAGCCGTGGCGGCGACACCAATGTAGGATATTCCACGCTTGGACTGCGTGCCGCGACCAGCTTCGATCTGCGGGGCGTGGGCCTGACCCTGCGCGGCGGATTAGCCTGGCGCCACGCCTTCGGAGACGTCACCCCGACCGCAACGCTGGCCTTTGCCGGCAGTACACCGTTCTCGGTCGCTGGTGTCCCGATCGCGAAGGACGCCGCCCTGCTCGAGGCGGGGCTCGACCTGGCCATCGGCCAGAGCGCCTCGCTCGGCCTCTCCTATACCGGGCAGCTCGCCCAGGACGCGCAGGACCACGCCTTCAAGGGCGTGCTCGCAGTCAGGTTCTGAGGTTACCCTGGCTCCGCAGCGAACCCGCTGAAGGTCCGACATGGGACGTTTGAGGTCATGCCGTTTCAGCGTTCTAGAGGTCCGCTTACAGGCGATGAGCAAAGTTCCGCTGTCGGCGCATCGCAGTTGCTGGTCTGCGCTAGCCTCCACCCTTCGGCGAAGAATTTCCCTGGGCAGTGAGATAGGGGCAGAACATATCGGCCAGGCCGTCGGCGTAAGCTTGGATTTCCATGGCGGTCCTCGGTGTTTGGGCTGCTTTTTGGTCCTCTCCGATCGCTCGACAGCGAAAGCTGTGGAAACCCAGCCCGGCGGATAACGCCTTGTTTCCAGGCGGCTGGTGCGTCCGAGGCCGCTTCTGACGCAAGCTACCAATGTGCGCATTCGAAGTGCATTGATGGTTTCGTAAGTCCTCGATTTTTGCGGCGCCAGAAGCTTGGACATCCATCCAGGACCTGGCGGACGACGCCTTGAACGTCTTGCTGAAGCGGTTGCGGGACCTGCGCGACAAGGCCAGCAGCCACGCCAACCAGCAGCGGCGCGAGATGCGCGGCAAATCGCCTCCCAAAGGTGCGGAGCCCAGCAGCGGACATGCCGGGTCGAGCCTGAAGGCAACAACGCTGTCGGCTGCCCTGAAACGACTGAATGCCGAGATTCAGCGTCGCGCCGAGATGGCGAAGAACCATAGCCTGATCGAGAACGCCCAGCGCGCGCTCGAACTCAAGATGCACGCGCAGCAGAACAACATCCCGTTCAACACCCGGCACGCCAATCGGGGCATGCACGACATCCCGGACAAGGAGGTGAATTCGCTGATCCGCCCGGCGGAACGGGGACGCCTTCGCAAGGCATCCCATGTCGCCCAGGCGAAACGCGATTCCTCAGGTCACTGAAAACCTCGACAGCGCAGCGCGGATCGGAGCCTCGATTTTCCCGGTCGCCCGGTAGGTGTGGATAGGCCGCACACGGCGCGCTCGCATCCGACCTCATCACGTCCGCCATAGGATCCCCCTGTTATTTGGTCAGGGTGTGCATCTGCTACGCTTGCGGCATTCAGCCTGAGTGAGGTCGCCCTCAGCGTGAATCTGGCGGACGTGAAGGCCAGGATGGCTGTTCAGTTGACGGCATGTCCTCGACCGTCTCTCTTTTACAGCGGCAGGACTCTTCCAAACTCAGTTGAGAGCGCGACGCACTTCCAGATAGGCGATGACATCAACGAGCCCGGCCACGGTCTGCAACTTCTCGATCGGCCGAGCATCGAGGGTGGCATTCGGGCTGACAAGCCAGCTTGCGGCTACCTGATCGTCGCCGCCGGCAACTGCATCGAGCGAGCAAAACAACTGCACGAAAAGAACGGCAAGCTCGAACGGCTTCGTGCCGGGCTCAAAGTGCAGAGCTACCGCGCCTGATGTGCGCCACTGTCGCCTCGTTGAGACCGATGATCGCTGCAAATGCCCCCGCAGGAATCTTGAGTTGATCCGCAGCCCGAATGGCAGCTTCGGTGATGATCGCGCTCTCGCTGGAGATTGAGTGCATCAGCCAAAGTCTCTGGTGGCGACCAACAAGACCTCTTCGACGGCTCCTTGTTTGAGACGGTCGAGCGGCGTGCCAACAAGATCGAAGCTACGTCGATAGAGCGAGCCGAGCCGCCAGAGTTCAGGCCCGAAGCGAAAATTGCCATTGCTGCCGCGCGTCAGGAAGCGTGTGTGTTCGAGCAAGGCGGCGCTCTTGCTTGCTGTCCGGCTGAGGTGACTTTGCGGCCGTTGGCGGGCGCCGAAAGCACCCAGGCCGAGTTGTTCCTGGCTTGGCCGGACACCAGCGGAAACCCCGTCGTTTCGGCCGTTCTACCGACTGTCCAATCACCAAGCCTGATTGGAGCCGATGATGGCGAAAGTCCCGTCGGGTGAAAAGAGACGGCGAAATCGCGATGATGAATGCGAGTGACTTCGGCATGCACAGGGTCGTTCGACATCGCCGCCATGCCGTGCGGGCGCACCACGCTGCTTCTGCGGTCTTCGCCGGATTTCCGCCGCGAAGACCAACACATTTGATCCCAGGATCCTGGGGCCAAGGTGAACCGTAATTGGATTAAGAGTGGAGCACGCGGCGAGACGTAAGTTTATACCTAGAATGGAGCCGTCGCGAACCGCGAGCTTCACTTTTCGCCGGATTGAGACGCCGGTTTGCGACCGGAGCAGCAGTTCCTCACATCATCCCGACCCATGCCCATGATCGTGCCGTTGACGAGACGGCCGGTTTACGATGCAACGTTGAGGACCATCGCGGTTGATCGGTACTCATATCTCCATGACGAAACCGGATGCTTCCTCGCTCCCCCGCTCGCTGGAAGCACGCATCTTTGCTGCTTATGCCGGCCTGACACCGTCCGAGCGTCGGCTCGCGGATGTGCTGCTGCGCCATCAGATGACTATTTCAGACCTTACGGCGGGCGAACTCGCAGGGATGGCCGGGGTCTCGAAGGCGACGGCGGCGCGGTTGTTCCGAGCCCTCGGATACACCTCCGTCCCGGCGGCCAAGCACCAGATTCGAACCGACCAGCTCTGGGGTTCGCCGCGCGCCGGCCTCACCGATCCCGACCGGGCGCCGTCCAGCGAGGTTTCGTTGCAGCACGTCATCGAGTCTGATCTCGTCAATATCCGGGATACGGCGGCAACCCTGTCCGAGGAGGCACTGGTCCAGATCACCGAGGCGATCGTCGCCGCGCGCCGGCTCTGGATCATGGGCCTGCGCAGCGGCTACGGGCTTGCCCATCACGCCGCTCACTATTTCACGCTGGTCAAGGACGACGTCCAGGTCCTGCCTGCCGGCGGAGCCTCCTATTCCCACGAGATCGCCTCGATCGCTCCCGGCGACGTCTTCATGGTCATCGCCTTTCGCAGGCGCCCCCGACTTCTGCCGGTGATTCTCGCCGAGGCGGCGGCCAGCGGGGCGATCACCGTACTGATCACCGATCTCAGCATCGACGAGCGTTCTGCCGCCGCCCATCACGTGCTGCGCTGCCGCTGCCAGTCGCCCTCCCCCTTCAACTCCTTCGTCGCGGCGGTGCCGATCATCAATTTCCTGGCATGGAGCGTCGCGGCGGCGTCGGGGGAAGCCAGCCTCGCGCGCTTCCGGCGCGTCGACAGCCTGGTGAGCCTGCTTGACGACGTCGCGACGCCGAAGCTCGGTCAGCGTCGCTGAGGCGGGCCGCGGCCGAAGCCGTCTTGCTGCGGGCCCTCAGGCCGGCGCAGCCGGGCGCGCGTCGATCAGTGCGTCGTAGGGGATCGGAGCTGCGGTCAAATGACCGTCCGCGATGCCGCGCTGCCAACGCTCATAGCTGGCGGCATCGATGCGCGGCGTCGTCCACATGCCGCAAGCCCGGTATTCGTTGGTGAGGCGGACGAGGAGATCGGGCGAAAGACGCGGGAAGGCCTGTGCCAGAAACTCCGCAATCTCGCGGGCATCATGCGCAAGCACCTGCTCCATGCCGCGTCCGAGGCCGCGCATGAAGCGCCGTTGCCGGTCGAGCCGTTCGGGGGAAGCCTCGCCCTCGGCGTAGTAGACGCTCCATGGCACGTCGCCTCCGACGATGGCGAGCGGGGCGGCCACATGACCGACGCCGGCGAGCTCAAGCGCCGCGGCGTTGGGATAGTCGATCGCCAGGAAGTCGGCCATGCCACCGCGGAACAGGTCGGACAGCATCGCGCCGTCGAGATCCTGGATGAAGCCGACCTCGCGCGGGTCGATACCGTTCTCGCGCAGGAGGAGCTTGACGAAGAGCCCGACGCTCGCACCGTTGCTGCCCTTCATTGCGATGACTTTGCCGGGCAGGTCACGCCAGGAGAAGGACGCTCTCGGCTGGCGGCCGAGGAGGGCGAGCGGCGCGCGTGCCGCCATCTGCGCGAAAGGCACGTAATGCTTGCCCCGGCCGCGGAACATGGACGGCACCCAGATGCCGCCCAGCACGGCATCGGCCGTGCCGTTGCCGAGCTCGTCCAGCACCAGATCCCAGGGCTTGGGCACGCTGACCGTGACCTCGAGGCCCTCTTCGGCGAAGTACCCCTGTCGAGCTGCGACATATTCCGGCAGATAGTTCAGGCTGTGGCCGGTCGCGCTGATGTGGAAGCGTTGCATGGCAGGAAATCCCGCTGGCTGGAGAGATCAGACCGTGAGGCGTCGGCCGGTTTCGGCATCGAACCAGGTCACATCCTCGGTCGAGAAACCGAGCGTGCAGCGTGCGCCGATCGCGATGCGCCGCACGCCGGGCATGCGCACGAAGATCAGGTCGTGGTCGAGCAAATGCTCCTCCGACGCGCCCGTGAGCAGCCGGCAGCCGATGACCGTCTCGGCGCCGAGGCTTTCCACGACTGCGACTTCCGCCGGAAGCGCCCCTTCGCCTTCGGGGAGTAGCCGCAGCTTTTCCGGGCGGATGCCGAGGATCTGCTTGCTTCCGCCCGGCACCGGGCCGGCATAGGCGAAGCCGAGGGAGGGCGGCACGGTCAGGCGGCCCCTGCCGGCGACGACGGGGATCAGGTTCATCGCCGGAGAGCCGATGAACCTGGCCACGAATGTATTGGCGGGCTCCGCGTAGATCTCGTCGGGCGTGCCGATCTGCTGCACGACGCCGCGGTCGAGGATGATGATCCGCGTCGCCATCGTCATCGCTTCGATCTGATCGTGGGTCACGTAGACGAAGGTCTTGCCCACCTTGTGGTGGAGCGAGGATATCTCGGCGCGCATCTGCGTGCGCAGCTTGGCGTCGAGATTGGAGAGCGGCTCGTCGAGCAGATACACCGAGGGATCGCGGACGAGCGCGCGGGCGAGCGCCACGCGCTGGCGCTGCCCTCCCGATAGCCCCGCCGGGCGACGCTCCAGCAGGGGTTCGAGCTCGAGCTGGCGGGCGATGGCCTGGGTCCGCCGCGCGATGTCGGGGTTGCGCATCAGGCGCCGGCGCATGATGGAGTTCAGCACAGGCAGATGATGCCAGGGCCGGAAAGCGTCCATGATCAGCGGGAAGCTGATATTCCCGCGCACCGTCATATGCGGATAGAGCGCATAGGACTGGAAGACGAAGGCTATCCCCCGCTGCTTCGGCGACCAGTCATTCGCCCTTGTCCCGTCGAAACGCAGCTCTCCGGACGAGATCTCGGTCAGGCCGGCGATCATCCGCAGCAGGGTCGACTTGCCGCAACCCGAAGGGCCGAGCAGCACCAGGAACTCGCCGTCCGGTATCGAAGCCGACAGCGAGGGAATGATCGTGGCCTCTCCGAAGGATTTCGAGAGCTTGTCGAGAACGAGTTCCGGCATGGCTATCCTTTGACGGCTCCGGAGGTCAGTCCGGAGACGATGCGGCGCTGGATGAGCAGGAAGAAGGTGATCGCCGGCAGGCTGAACAGTAGCGCCGTGCCCATGACCACCGAAAGCGGCGTCTCGTACTGCCCGATGAAGGAGGCAAGCCCGACACTGGCCGGCCAGAGCTCCCGATTCATCAGGAAGGTCGAGGCGAAGAGATATTCGTTCCAGCCGGCGAAAAAGGCGATGACGGCCGCCGCGGCGAGGCTCGGCGCCACAAGAGGCAGCACGATCATGCAGAGGATGCCGAAGCGCGGGCAGTTGTCGACCTGCGCCGATTCCTCGATCTCGTAGGGCACCGTGTCGATGGCACCCTTGATAATGAAGGTGGCGACCGGCAGGGAAAAAGCCGCATTGGCCAGTGCCAGGCCGGCGAGATCGTTCAGCAGGCCGAGCGTGATGAACATCGCATAGAGCGGCACGAGGATCAGTGCCTCGGGCACCACCTGCGTCATGAACAGCAGGAAGCCGACCAAGCCGCGCCCGCGGAAACGGAAGCGGCTGAGCGCGTAGCCCGCCAGCGAGCCGAGCAGCAGACTCACCACCGTGGTGCCGGCGGCAATGACGAGCGAATTGACCATCCAGCGCCCGGCCGGCACCTCCCGTATCGCGGCGAGCAGGCTGCCGAGATTGCCGAGCTGCGGCCAGGGCACCTGGCGGCCGACATAGAGCTGGTCCTGGTCGGACAGCGCCGTGGTCGCCATCCAGTAGACCGGGAAGCCCGCCAGCACGGCCAGCAGCCCGATGAGCAGAAAGCGTGGAAGCTTGCCCAGAGATGTCATCGATCCGCCATCCAGCGTGTGCGCCGCCTGTCGACCGTCTGGTGAATCGCGGCAATGAGAAGGGCGAGGAGGAGCCCGACGGCGCCATAGGCGCTCGCCATGCCGAGTTCATGCGCCTCGAAGGCTGTCTGGCGAATACGGACCACCAGCGTCGAGGTGCTGCCGAGCGGACCGCCTCCGGTGAGCAGATAGATGATATCGAAGCGCCGGATCGACCACACGGCCACCAGCAGGCTGGCGAGTTGCACCGCCGGCAGGATGTGAGGCCAGGTCACGGCGCGGAAGACGTTGAGCGGGTCGGCGCCGTCGACGCGCGCCGCCTCCCGCACCTCCTCCGGCACCGATTGCAGCGCCGCCAGCACCACCAGCATGACGAAGGGCGCCACCTGCCAGATCGTGACCAGGAGGATGGAAGGCAGCGCCCAGTCGATGCTGGTCAGCCAGCGCAGGCGCGAAAGGCCGATGCCGGTCAGGATCTGGTTGAGAACGCCGGAGCGTTCGTTGAACATCCACAGCCAGATCAGCGCTGCCGCGACGTTCGGGACCGCCCAGCCGAACAGCAGCACCGCGCGGATGACCGCCCGCCCGCGGAAGGGCCGGTTGATCGCGAAGGCTGAGACGACACCTAGCGCAACGCCCAGCACGACGGCGCAGCTCGCGTAGAGGATCGTCGCCTTGAGTGAGGCATAGAAGGCGGGCGTCTCGATCAGTCGCGCGTAATTCGCCAGTCCGACGAAGTCTCCCTCGTTCGGCGTGGCGAGCTTGGCATTGGTCAGGCTCATCCACATCTGGCGGGCGAGCGGCCAGAACATGAACAGGCCGAGATAGGTGATCGGCGGCAGAATGAAGGCGTAGGGCAGAGCCCTCGTGCCGAACGGCCTCGCTGCGGATAGCGCCCTTGCGGACATCGATTCTCGCCCCTCCCCGCGACCGTTTCGTCGCTCGGCTTGCTGCTTTGCCTTCGCCTGTCGCGCGCCCTGTGAGAGGCCTGCGTCCCTACCCTCGATCGTGAGCCCGCTATAAGCCAGCCCGCCGAACGGCCCGAGACATGTCCTAGAAGCGCGCGAGTGCCTGCTTCTGGGCCTCGTCCAGCGCGGTCTTCGGGGCGACGCCCGCGACGATCACCTTCTCGACGGCCTCCATGACCAGACGCATGATCGACGGCGTCTTGGTCTCGTAGCCCGGGATCAGCGTGCTGCGTGCCTTCAGGGCAAGCGCGGCGAAGGAGTCGGCCCAGGGATTGGCGGCACGGAAGGCGTCGGTCAGCGGCACGTCGGTCGCCAGCGTGTCCGGTCCGGATGCGTCGCGCAGGGCTTGCTGACCCTCGCGGCCGAGAAGCCAGGACAGGAAGGCAAGTGCCTCGTTCTGGTTCTTCGAATGGCGGGAGATGCCGAGGAATATCTGCTGATAGGCGCCCGGCTGCGGGAAGGGCAAGGCGGCGGCGCCGACATCGCCGGCGGCGAGCGGCCCTCCGGACGCGATGTTGAGCGTGCCGCCGCTATTGTCGATGCTGAGGCCGATCTGGCGCTGCTTGAAACGCATGCGCTGGGTCGGCATGTCATCGCCGATCGGCACGATGCTGGCGTCATAGACCTTCTTGAAGGCCGCGACAGCCGCGACCGCTTCGGGGGTGTTCAATGTCAGCTTGCCCTGGCCGTCCACCCAGTTGGTGCCATAGCCATAGGCCCAGTTCTGGAAATCCATGAACCAGCCGGAGAAATCCGCCATCTGGTGCCGGGAGGAGAAGCCGACCGCGCCAGTCTTGTCCTGGATCGCCCTGGCGGCGGCGATCAGCCCGTCGATGTCGCGGGGGATCGCAACGCCGGCGGCCTCGACCAGCTTCCTGTTGTAGATCAACGCATAGGCGGCGCGCTGCCAGGCCACGCCCAGCCGCTTGCCCTTGAAGACGCCCTGCTCGTTGGTAACGTTGAGCGCGACACCCTCGGCCGCCTTGTCGAGCGGGACCAGGAAGCTGGCATCGGCGAGGGAGAAGAACAGGCCTTCCTGCATCAGCGCGATGTCAGGGCCCTGCCCGGCGCCGAGCTCGGTCGTGATCTTGTCGTTGAAATCGGCCGAGGGGATCGCCTCCTGCTGCAATGTCACATGGGGCGCGATCTGCTGGTACTTCTGCAGTGCAGCCCAGAGGCTCTTGCCGCGCAGGGCGTCGAGCCATTGCGAATTGGCGACGACGAGCGTGACCGGCTTCGCCTGTGCCCGCGCCGGGAGCGCGGCAGCAGCGCAGGTCACGCCGAGTGCGGAAACGAGGCTACGGCGCGTCAGCATCATCGCAATCCTTTTCCGCCAGCGCAGGCGCTGGCTTTCAGAGCTTGACCCGGTGAGGTTCCAGCGGCGTGTGGCAGGACAGGTTCTCCGCCCCAGCGGCCGTGACGAGATAGCAGTCGCCGACATTGCAGCCGGCCACCATCGGATCGAGCCACTGCGAATGGAGCACGAAGGTCATGCCCGGCTCCAGCCGGTCGTGGTTGTTCGAAGCGATGTTGTAATGCGTGAATTTCGGCATCGAGACCTGGTGGCCGGCATTGGGATTGTGCGGGCCCAGCGTCGCCGGATAGACATGCATCAGCCGGCGCCCCTGCCGCTCCCAATCCTCGTCCGGCACCGCCTGGCGCGGCACCCGCCGCGGCGAGCCATCCTCGTTGGCGTTCCAGTTGTAGGGCATGGTGCGGCTGTCGGCGGAGCCGAGATAGCCGCGCCGGATATAGGGCTCGAAGGAAGCGTTCGCGACCTCCGAAACCAGCGCGCCCGGCTTGACGTGCGCGGCCGCGGCGCGCACGCCCTCCACGCACATCTCCAGCACCTCCTCCTGCTTCGGCGTGATCGTGCCGACCGCGATCATGCGCGCGATCTGCGCGTTGTAGCCACGATAGGTCGTGGCGGAGATGTAGAGATTGATCAGGTCGCCATCGCGGACGACATGGCCGTAGGGCTTGCCGCAAGCCGTGCCCCAGCGGTTGATGCCGATCTGGTAGCCATCGCCGCTTTCGCCGCCACGGGCGAGCTGGGCATAGGTGAAGGCAGCGTAGATTTCATGATCCGTCACGCCTGGCCGGGTGACGTGATAGGCTGCCTGGATGCCGATATCGGCGAGCTGGGCGGCGGCGCGCACCAGCCTCTGCTCGGCCGGGCTGCGCAGGCGCTGCATCCGGTCGACGATATCCTGTGCCGCGATGAAGCTCGCCTTCGGCAGCTCCGCCTTCAGCCCGTTCCAGTATCCTGCGGAGGTCGCATCGCCGATCGTGCCGATCTGCGCGCGGGCGAACCCCTGATCGTGCAGGAAACCCGCGACTGCCGCGACGACGCGATCCACCATCCTGCCCGGGCGGTTATAGCTCTCGCGCCCCCAGGTCCCGACCTGCCAGATGTCCTCGACCAGCAGCGGTTCGCCGGCCGGCGGCAGCAACACCGAGGAGGAGAAGAACGAAAACAGCGTGAGTGGCTTGTCCTCGTCGGTCGGAATGACCAGCACGCCTTCCCGCGCCCAGTCGCAGATATAGCGGAGATAGGAATTGGAGACGTGATACCAGCCGATGCCGTCGGCATGCACCAGCGTCACATCGTGGCCTGCGACGGTAGCCTCGCGGCGGATGCGGCGCAGCCGGTCGACATATTCGGCCTCCGGCAGCGGATCGACCGGCTGAAAGATGAAGCTAGGCTCAAACCCGTCGAGAAGCCGCTCGAGGCGCCTCGCATCGATCCCTGCAGCAGAGTTCAGACTTACGACGGCCCGGTTCATGAGTATCTGTCCGCAATCTCGATAGTCCCGTCAGGCAAGATTACGATGAAAACAGGGGGCGTGAAGCTCACATCATGCCGCTTGACGCGGCAATGAGCCCGCTAAAACGCCATTTGGAAAAAATCGGCGACGTCATGAAAAAAGAAACTGGGTCGAACACCGCGCCGGCCGGAAATACCGCGAATTCTGCGGTGCTCCTTCATAGTCGGCTCCCGCAGTGTGAAAAAAAATGCACGCCTTCACGCGAAAATGCTTCACCCGCGCCCGCCAACCGAGGCGCAGCTGATTACGGAATAAGCCGCGTCTGCGACGCATGACGGGGGACAAGCACCGGCTGCGGAGCTCTTTCCCGGTGGTGTCATGTTGATTGCCTGCTGGACAAGGAAGCGAATTCGAACTCGTGGCAGGCTCAGGCCGTCGGCGCGCAATCGCAACTCGATGAGGCGGCCGCGCTGATGCTGGGCCAAATCCTAGAGAAGCATGGACTGGCGGCCGAAGCGTTACCTCCAACCGCGCTGTTGGCTCCCGGCATGGAGCGCCTTGCCGAGCGCGGTCCGCCACTGATCTGCCTATGCTATATCGGGCCGCACAACGCCGCTCACATGAAGTATGCCCTCAGGCGCCTTCGCCGCCGCCTGTCGATGGCGATCCTCGTGCTTGGTAAATTGTCGCCGGTTCCCAGTTCCCTGGCGGATATCAAAGTCCCCCCTTGCCGACGAAGTGGAAACCTCTCTTCGAGGCATCTGCAGGTTGTGCCTTCAGTTCGCAGAAAAAAGAGGCACAGCAGACGATCAAACGCCTCATCTCAAATGAGTAGAGATTTGTAAATGAATAATCTGAATTAACCGAATATTAATTGGAATTTCCAGCGTCATAAACTCATATAATGCGTGAAATGAAATTAATATTCGACCTCGCCTTCGTGAGAAAAATAACCTGAATTATTTTCTGTTTCCGTGCTATATTATTTAACGGGAGATTTTTCTTCCGCAAATCGGAAGGATTTTCCATGAAAATCTCCTCGCAAACCAAACCTGCCATCTGGGGCGCCGTTGGCGGTGCTGTTGCCCTTGCCATTGTCGGCTTCACCTGGGGTGGGTGGTCGACGGCTTCGTCGAGCGAACGCGTCGCGAAGCTCAGAGCTGAGAATGCCGTTGTCGCGGCCTTGTCTCCGATCTGCGTGAGCAACTTCCAGAAGCAGCCCAATGCCGATGCCGCCCTTGCCGAGCTGAAGAAGATCAGTTCGTGGAGCCAGGGCGATTTCATCGCCAAGGGCGGCTGGGCCACGATGATCGGTAGCCCGTCGCCGGACGCGGCCGTCGCCAAGGCCTGCGCCGAAACGCTCGGCACGGCCAAGACCTGAGACGATCGGCGACAGCCGCACGCAGCGACATCGCTCACGATCACGAGCCATTCCGCGTGAGCAGCGCGGAGATGGTGGCGATCATGTCGCCTCCTGCTCCGCAAGAGGAGTTTCATATGGCCAAGGGACAGACGCGCGGCAATCGAGAGGCCAAGAAGCCCAAGAAGAAAAAGGAAGCGGCGGCAGTGCCCGTGTCCGCAAAGGGCCTGCCAGTAGCGCTCGAACTCGCGGGAAAACCGGAGAAGAAGAGCTGACATGAATACCCGCAGCCGGGAAACCACGGTCACATTCAGGAAGCCGTTCAGGCTGAGCGTGTTGGACCATACGCAGCCTGCCGGCACCTACCGCGTGGTGGTCGACGAGGAGGAGATTCCAGCCGCCTCGTTCCTGGCCTATCGCCAGATCGCCACCATGCTGCACACGCCGTCTCTATCTTCGTCGGGCAGCTCACAGGTGTTCGCGGTGAGCCCGGGCGAACTGGCCAGCGCGTTGGAGGCCGACCTCAGCGCTTGAAGCGTACCGGTGTGGAGGCCCGCGCGACAGCCTCCGCAGCGCCGTTACATGCGATATGCGCGGCGGACGACCGCGATGCCTCACCTCTGCCATCGCGCGTTTCGATCCCGAGTCGAACAACCGGATCGATCCGATCGCTCGGAAGATTGCTCCAAAACCAGGGGTGCAGCTGGCGTCCTTCTGACCCGCGCCAGCCAGCCGACGCCGCTCGCAATACGCGATCGCTTGCGCCGGCGCCCGCGAACGGCCGCAGCCCAAGGCCGGCGTGGGACGATCCGTCGGTCGATGTTCGGCCGCACGAACCAGGAGCCCTATCATGGCGCTCGAACAAGCCTGCATGGAACTGATCCCCAAGCCCTGGGGGTCGACCGACCTTCTTCCTTGGAGTGGAACCGGGCATCTCAGCGTTCCAATCGGCGAACTCTGGTTCCAGCGCTGCGACAAACACGCGCCGGAACCGGCCTTGTTGCTCAAACTCCTGTTCACGCGGGAGGCCCTGTCGATCCAGGTGCACCCGGACGATGCCGCCGCCCATGGGATGGAGCTGCCGCGCGGCAAGACGGAAGCCTGGTACATCCTGTCCGCTACATCTGACGCCGCAGTCGGAGTCGGCCTCAAGGCGGTCGTTACCCCCGAGCAATTGCGGGCGGCCGTTGCCGATGGCTCGATTGCCCGGTTTGTCGCATGGCACAAGCCGCACGCGGGGGAGGTCATCGCCGTCCCGGCCGGGACGATCCACGCGATCGGCGCTGGCCTGGTGCTCGCCGAGATCCAGCAGCGCAGCGATACGACGTTCCGTCTCTTCGATCATGGCCGTGCCCGCGACCTTCATATTGAGCAGGGCGTGGCGGTCGCTCATGTTGGCCCCACGAAACGCACCGCGCCGGCACGGCGCCTGAGCGGCGTCCGGACCCTGCTCGTCGCAAATCCCTATTTCGTCTTCGAGCGGATTGACCTGCCTGCCGGATCGATCTGGGAGCTCGATGCCCGGTGCGAGACCTGGCTCGCTGCCATCGCCGGCGATGCCAGGATCGGCACTCTGCAAATCGGCGTTGGCCAGGGCTGCTTCATCGAGGCGCAGGCCGCGCGCATCGCGCCGGGCGAAGCCGGCCTGTCGTGCCTCGTCGCCTATGACGCCGCAACGCCCAGTCGTCACCTCCTGCAACGGGTCGACGGGGAGGGCATGCCGAAGTTCCGCGAGACGGTTTCACCGACGACCGGGCCGCCGCAGGCCGTTGCGAGCTCGCCAGTCCCGTCCACGGAGGCACGATCATGAGCCCGACCAAACGCATCGCCTTCATCGGCAACTCGCTGCCCCGCCGCTGCGGGATCGCGACCTTCACCACGGATCTGCAGCAGGCGATCGCATCCTCCGATGTCGACACCTCCATCGTCGCCATGAATGACGCGGGCGAGAGCTACGACTATCCGTTTTCCGTGCACTGCCAGATTTCCGACCAGCGGCTCGAAGACTATGCGCGTGCGGCCGATTTCCTGAACGAGGGCCGCTTCGATGTCGTCTCCCTCCAGCACGAGTTCGGCATCTTCGGCGGTGAGGCCGGAGGGCACATCATGGCGCTGCTGTCGCGCCTGACGATGCCCGTCGTGACCACGCTCCATACCGTGCTGTCCGAGCCGACCGCACTGCAGCGCAATGTGATGGAGCGGATCGTCGATGCCTCGGCGCGCGTGGTCGTCATGGCCGAAAAGGCGCGCGACCTGCTGCGAGCCGTCTACCGGCTGCCGGCGGACAAGATCGAGGTGATCGCGCACGGCATTCCCGAATTCGCCTTTGTCGAGCCCGACGAAGCCAAGGAACGACTGGGGTTCGCCGAGCACTCCGTCATCCTGACCTTCGGCCTTTTGTCACCCAACAAGGGCATCGAGGTGATGATCGACGCGATGCCCTCGATCCTGAGGCGCCGCCCTGACGCGATCTATGTCGTTCTGGGCGCGACGCATCCCAATCTGGTTCGCGAGCATGGCGAGGCCTATCGGGAGAGCCTGATGGCCCGCGTGCGCGAGCTCGGCGTCGAGGACCACGTCGTCTTCCTCAACCAGTTCGTCGATCAGGCGCGGCTGCTCAGCTTCATCTCGATGTGCGATGTCTATGTCACGCCCTATCTCAACGAGGCGCAGATGACATCCGGCACGCTGGCCTACAGTTTCGGGCTCGGCAAGGCCGTGGTTTCGACACCCTATTGGCACGCCAGGGAATTGCTCGCCGACGGCCGCGGCATCCTCGTGCCCTTCGGCGACGTCGTTGCCATCGGCAACGAGATCGCGGGTCTGCTGACCGATGCGCCCCGGCGCCAGGCCATGAGGCTGCGTGCCTATGCGAGCAGCCGCTCGATGACCTGGGAGCGGACTGCGAAGCGCTATCTCGCCGCTTTCGAGACAGCGCGCCGGGGTCGCGTGCTGAGCGTCATCGCTGATCATGGCGAGCCGAGGCTCCTGCCCGCAATCGTAGCGCCGCCCGAGATGCAAACCGGCCACCTCCTCTGCATGTGCGACGATACCGGCCTGTTCCAGCACGCCGTCCATTCCGTGCCGGATCGCGCGCATGGCTATTGCGTCGACGACAATGCCCGCGCCCTGCTCCTCGCCAGCGTTCTGAGCGGCGCCGGTGAGGCGCATCTGCCGGACGCGCTCACGGCGCGCTTCGCCTCCTTCGTCCAGCATGCCTGGAATCCCGATCGACGGCGCTTCCGCAACTTCATGAGCTTCAGCCGGCAATGGCTCGAGGAGGCCGGGTCGGAAGACAGTCATGGCCGCACGCTCTGGGCGCTCGGCGTTTGCGCGCGCGACGATGCGAGCGTTTCGCGGCGACGTTGGGCTGCGGCCCTGTTCGGCGAGGCCCTGCCCGTCATCGAGAGCTTCACCTCGCCGCGCGCCTGGGCCTTTGCCCTGCTCGGCCTCGATGCCCATTGCACCACCGCGGCTGCGGTCTCGTTGCGGACGGCCCTCGCCGACCGCCTCCTCGGCCTGATCTCAAAGGTCGAGACGCCGGATTGGGTCTGGTTCGAGGACGGGCTTTCCTATGACAATGCGCGCCTGCCTCAAGCCCTGATCACGACGGGATTGTCGATGCAGGTGCCGGCCTATGTCGAGGCCGGCCTGCGCTCTCTGCGCTGGCTCACGTATCTCCAGACGAATCCGGCAGGTCTGTTCAGGCCGGTCGGCTCAGAGAGCTTCGGCGACAAGCGCAGCGCACCGAAGGCTTTCGACCAGCAGCCGCTGGAGGCGACGGCGGCGATTTCCGCCTGCCTCGCCGCCTGGCGCGCCGACGGCGATCCGCAATGGCGCATCGAAGCCGCGCGGGCCTTTGCCTGGTTCCTGGGCGACAACGATCTCTCATCGTCGCTGGTCGACCTCGATACCGGCGCCTGCCGCGACGGCCTGCATCGTGATCGGCCAAATGAGAACCGCGGCGGCGAATCCGTGGTATCCTATCTGATCAGCCTCGCCGAGATTCGCCAGCTTGCCCGCGTCAGCGGGGATCGACCGAAACTGGCGCCGCTTCGGGTCTTGCACGCCTGAGCCTTCGGCGACCTTGCACAAACAGATCGGCGGACATCTTGTCCCAGCCCAGTTTCCTGAACAGGCAGGCCTTGTACCTGCATCCAGATCCCTCGAGGGTCGTCGTGCGTCGGTTCGGCCCGGCGGGCGAGCCCAGGGATTTCGGTGCCGCCGAAAAAGCCAAGGCGAACCATATCGTCGACCGGGTTCTGTCTCTCGCCCCGGAGGCGGCTGCGAGCCTGTTGGGCGAGGTGCTCGAGAACTTCAACGGTCGGCACCGCAATCTGCTGGAGAGGTTCGAGGCACGCGCCGACGAGATGGAGGGTGCCTTTGCCGCCCACGGTACCTTCACGAAGGTCCAGCGCCAGTTGGTCGGCTCCTATTTCATGCATGAGTATTCGTTCGAGGCGGCGGCACTCTTCAATCCGAGCATCGTGCTGCATCCCGACCAGTCCGACGCTCCCGCCGGCGGGCTCCGCTTCATCCTGAGCGTCCGCGCCGTCGGAGAAGGACATATCTCGTCCCTGACGTTCCGCGCGGGATCGATCGCGGCCAATGGCGACGTCAGCGTCGCTCCGACCTCGCGCCTGGCGACAATCGCAACCTTGCGCAACCGGATGGCGCGCCTCGATGGCGAGGACGTCGAGGTCGTCTTCGCGGCCGATAGCGACATCAGCGAGCGGGTGGTCTTTCCCGTGACCGCGTCCCAGTCGAACGGCATCGAGGATGCGCGCTTCGTCGCGTTCGAGGAAAGCGGCGAGACGATCTATCGCGCCACCTATACCGCCTATGACGGCAGGTCGATCCGCTCGGAACTGATCGAGACCCGCGACTTCCTGTCGTTCCGGCTGTCGCCGCTGCGCGGCTCCGCCGCCGTGAACAAAGGCATGGCGCTCTTTCCGCGCAAGCTCGGCGGCCGCTATGCGATGATCTCCCGGCAGGACAATGAAAATCTCCACCTGATCTATTCGGACGACCTTCTGGTCTGGGACGGTGGGGTCGCGATCCTGAAGCCGCAATTCCCGTGGGAGTTCGTGCAGATCGGTACCTGCGGCTCGCCCATCGAGCTCGACGAAGGCTGGCTGCTCCTGATCCACGGCGTCGGGGCGGTGCGGAAATACACGATCGGCGCCGTTCTGCTCGACAAGGCGGACCCGTCGAAAGTGCTGGCTCGCCTGCGCGAGCCGTTCGTTCAGCCCGAGCCCTCGGAGCGGGAAGGCTATGTTCCCAACGTCGTCTACACCTGCGGCGCGATGCGCCACGGCGATATGATTGTCCTGCCCTATGCGGTCTCGGACACCTTCTGCCATTTCGCCACGGTGAAGGTCGCAGCCCTCCTTGAAGCCATGGAAGCTGAAGATAGTTGGATGCGTGCCGGCACACAGGAATAGGCCGGCTACAGCGCCAGTTTTAGGGCGCGCCGGCCCATTCCTGTGCACAGGCACTCGCCAATAGCTTCACAATGCAACACGTCGATCGTTGTTTTTTGCAACAGATCCTCGTGTGTTGCCTTTTCAAATTTGCGTTATGCAACAGACCGTTGTTGCATGAAGCTGCAACTGCAGAATTCTTCAAGTTACACGTAAGACATTGCACTTACGAGAGTATCGAAGTGCAACAGTTGCCGAAACCGCTCGATCTGGAACAAAAACTGATGCCGAAACGCGGCCAAGCAGGATCGTCAGGCCCGTGTCTCGATGATCAGTCCATCATACGCAACCTCGATATTTCCCTCCAAACGTTTGGACAGGCTCGCATAATCGAGATCGGCATGGAGGTTCGTCAGGATCGCGCGCTTTGGCTTCAACGCTGCGATCGTCTCAAGCGATTGCGCGAGATGGAAATGGCTCGGATGCGGCGTCTCGCGCAAGCAATCGAGGATCAGAACATCAAGCCCCGCCATGGCCTCCAGGGCGGCCTGCGGGATCAGGCTGACATCCGGCAGATAAGCCAGATCGCCGAAACGGAAGCCGAGCGCTTCGTAATTCGGCCCGTGCTCGACGCGGAACGGCAGCGCCTCGATCGGGCCTCCGGGGCCGTCGATCGTCCGGCTGCGCCCGGCGCTGATCTCATTCAGATCGAGGATCGGCGGATAGTAGCTGCCCGGCGGCATCTCGAAGAGATAGCCGAAGCGTCCATGCAGCGAAGCCTGCGTCGGCTTATCGGCATAGATGGGGATGCGACGGTGCATGTGCAGGACCAGCGCGCGCAAATCGTCGATGCCGTGGGTATGGTCGGCGTGGTCATGCGTCATCAGCACGCCGTCGAGCGCCGGAACCTCGGCCGAGAGAAGCTGCTCGCGCAGATCCGGCGATGTGTCGACCAGCACCCGTGTCGTGCCGTCCGGACCGGAACGCGTCACCAGGATCGAGCAGCGCCGGCGGCGGTTCTTCGGATCGGCAGGATCGCAGGCGCCCCAGCCGGAGCCGGGCCGCGGCACACCGCCGGAGGAGCCGCAGCCGAGGATCATGATCGTCAGCGCCATGGCCGGATCAGGCGACCTGCGCCACGGGCGCGGCGTGGTCCATCTTCCAGTAACAACGCCGCGCGTTCTCCGTGGTGATCCGGGCGGCCTCGTCGAAGTCGACGCCGATCGTATCGGCCAGAACCTTCGCTGTCTCAACGACATAAGCGGGCTGGTTACGCTTACCTCTGAACGGCACGGGCGCAAGATAGGGCGCGTCTGTCTCGACCAGCAGTCGCTCGCGCGGAACCATGCGGGCGATCCGGCGCAGGTTCTCGGAGGTCTTGAAGGTCAGGATGCCGGAAAAGGAGACGTAGAGGCCGAGCTCGACGCCGGTCATCGCCAGCGCTTCGCCGGCCGTGAAACAATGCAGGATGGCGGGGAAGGCACCCTTCCCCATTTCCTCGCGCAGGATCGCCGCCATGTCGTCATCGGCCTCGCGCGAATGGATGACGAGCGGCAACTGCGTCATGCGCGCCGCGGCGATGTGCGTGCGCAACCCCTGAGCCTGCGCCTCGCGCGGGCTCGAATCGTAGTGGTAGTCGAGCCCGGCTTCGCCAATCGCGACGCAGCGTGGGTGACGGGATAGCTCGACGAGCCGTTCGGCCGTGACGTCGAGCTCCTCATGCGCCTGATGCGGATGGGTGCCGACCGAGAACCAGACCGAGGGAAAGCGCTCGGCGATTCCGGCATAGTCCGCGAAACGCGCCACCCGCGTCGAGATCGTCACCATCCGGCCGACGCCGGCGGCCTCGGCCCGCGCGACATAGGCCGGCAGGTCCTCGGCGAAATCCGGAAAGTCGAGATGGCAATGCGTATCGATCAGCATCACGCGGCCTGACCATCCTCGGGCTCGACATAGCGCGGGAAGACCGCGCTCGGCGCCGGCAACGCTGTCCCGCTGTCCAGACGACCGGCCTTGCCGAGTGCCGCGAAATTGCGCGCCTCGGCCGGAACGCCAAGCAGGTCGAGCAATTTGCCTGCGGCCACCGGCATCACCGGCTGCACCAGGATCGCGACCTGCCGGATCACCTCGATCGTGACGTAGAGCACGGTGTCGCGGCGAGCCGGATCGGTCTTGGTCAAGCGCCAGGGCTCGTTGGCGGCGAAATAGCGGTTCGCCTCCGCCACCACGGCCCAGATCTCGGCGAGCAGGCTGTGCAGGGCGAAATCCTTCATCGCCTCACGCGCCCTGGCGAGCGCGCCGTCGGCCATGGCGAGCATCGCGTCGTCGGCCTCGGTCAGCGCCCCGCAAGGCGGCACCCTGCCCTCGCAGTTCTTCGCGATCATCGAGAGCGAGCGCTGCGCGAGATTGCCGAGATCGTTGGCGAGGTCGGCATTGATCCGCCCGACGATGGCGTCATGGCTGTAATTGCCGTCCTGGCCGAAGGAGACCTCGCGCAGGAAGAAATAACGCAACTGGTCGACGCCATAGGTCGCG
Source organism: Allobosea spartocytisi (assembly GCF_014764685.1). Taxonomy (NCBI): domain Bacteria; kingdom Pseudomonadati; phylum Pseudomonadota; class Alphaproteobacteria; order Hyphomicrobiales; family Alloboseaceae; genus Allobosea; species Allobosea spartocytisi. Next base: position 92,649 of record NZ_JACXWY010000013.1, on the reverse strand, counting down.
GCGAGGTCGAACGGATCGACCACATTGCCGAGCGACTTCGACATCTTCGTGCCCTTGTTCAGCAGGAAGCCGTGGCCGAAGACGCGCTTGGGCAGCGGCAGCCCTGCCGACATCAGGAAGGCCGGCCAGTAGACCGTGTGGAAGCGCACGATGTCCTTGCCGATGATGTGGACGTCGGCCGGCCAGTAATGGGCGCGCGGGCTCGCCGGATCGGGAAAGCCCGTTCCGGTCAGGTAGTTATTGAGCGCGTCGACCCAGACATACATGACATGCTTCGGGTCGCCCGGAACGGGCAGCCCCCAGTCGAAGGATGTGCGGCTGATCGAGAGATCCTCGAGCCCGCCTTTGACGAACGAGACGACCTCGTTCTTCCGCGTCTCAGGCGAGACGAAGTCCGGCACGTCCGCATAAAGCTTCAGCAGCGCGTCCTGGTATTTGGCGAGGCGGAAGAAATAGCTCTCCTCCTCGACCCACTCCACCGGAGTCCCCTGCCCGCCCAGCCGCGTGCCGTCGGGCTGGAGGGTGGTCTCCTCTTCGCCGTAGAAGGCTTCGTCGCGGACGGAATACCAGCCGGAATATTTGGCGAGATAGATGTCGCCATTGGCCTCCATCCGGCGCCAGAGCTCGTCGGTCGAGATCTTGTGGTCGGGATCGGTGGTGCGGATGAAACGGTCGAAGGAACAGCCGAGCGCCTGCTCCATCTCGTGGAAGCGGGCCGCGATCCCGTCAACGAACGCCTTCGGCGAAAGACCGTTCTGAGCGGCCGTGCGCTGCACCTTCTGGCCGTGCTCGTCGGTGCCGGTCATGGCGAAGACGTCGTAGCCGTCGAGCCGCTTGAAGCGCGCGATCGCGTCCGCAGCCACCATCTCATAGGCGTGGCCGATATGCGGCGGCCCGTTGGTATAGTGGATCGCGGTCGTCAGGTAGAATTTCGGGGCCGTGGCCATCATCTGTCCGAGAGCTTCGCTTCACGCTGCGCGCGAGCGGGAAACCGCAGCCGACAGATCATGAAACATCGACATCACCAGCGGGCGGCGGTCGAGATTATAGGTCTCGACCTCGCGCGCCGAACGTTCCAGCTTTTCCCATACCTCCGCCAACGGTGCAAGGCGCGCCGGTTGCGCCGCAGCATGCGCGTGGAGATGGTCGGAGAGCCAGCCCTGCACCGTCTCGATCATTACGGCGAAGTCGCGCTCGCCGGCCTTGCCGGCGACATCCTCGGCCAGCGCCAGCAGCGCGGCAAGGTCGATCTGCGGCAAGGCATCGAGCCGTGCCCGCACCGCCTCGACCAGCGCCAGCGTCTCGGGATCGACATAGGTCAGGGCGCGCCTGACCGAGCCTTCCGCGAGATGGGACGCCCGCAGCAGGGCCGACGCGTCGAACGGCGTCTCCATGCGCTCCAGGGCGATGCTCCCGGCCTCGAGCACCTGCTGGGCCGGCAAAGGCTCGAAGCTCAGGAGCCGGCAGCGCGAACGGATCGTCGGCAGCAGCCTTCCCGGCGCATGGGCGACGATGAGGAACAGGGCCCTTGGCGGCGGCTCTTCCAGCAGTTTCAGCAGGGCGTTCGCGGTCGGCCGGTCCATATCCTCGGCGGAATCGACGATGCAGATGCGCCAGCCGCCTTCCGCCGCGCTGGCGCCGAAGCGGTCGATGACGCGGCGAGCCGCGTCGACGGGGATGTTGCTGGTGTAGCTCTTGCCGTCCGGCTTCAGGCTGCGGCGCAGCAGATGCAGATCCGGATGCGAGCGGGCCATGACGCGCCGCGTCGCCGGGTCGTTCTCCGGCATGGCGAGGCTGTCGCTACGGGCCGCCCGCTCCGAGGGATCGCCCGCCGCCAGCATGAAGCGCGCGGCACGATAGGCGAAGCTTGCCTTGCCGATGCCCTCCGGGCCGCCGAGCAGCCAGGCATGATGCATCCGGCCGCCGCGCAGCGCATCGAGGAAGGCGCGTTCCTGCGCGGCATGGCCGATCAGGGCCAGGGTCTCGCGCGGATGCGGCGCGATGGGCAGCCGGTCTGGTTCGTCGCTGGTCTCGCGCATCAGGATTCCGGTCCGATTGGGAGGCGGTCGCGCAGGGCGCTCCAGGCGGCGTCGGCGAGTTCTTCCGCCGGCAGCGCCGCATCGATCACGACGCAACGTTGCGGCTCGCGCCCGGCGATGTCCAGATAGGCCCCGCGGAGCTTGCGATGAAAGGCGAGCGCCTCGCCTTCGAAACGATCGACGCTCTCGCCGGGGCTGCGGCGCTTGGCGGCGCGGGCGAGACCGATTTCGGGATCGAGATCGAGGATCAGCGTCAATTCCGGCATCAGCCCGTCGATGGTGACCTGTTCGAGCTCGCCGAGCAAACTCGCGTCGATATCGCCGAGGACGCCCTGATAGACGCGGGTCGAATCGATGAAGCGATCGCAGATCACCCAGTTGCCCTGCGCCAGAGCCGGGCGGATCAGGCGGTCGATATGGTCGATCCGCGCCGCCGAAAACATCAGCGCCTCGGCAAAGGCGCCGTATTGTTTGATGCGGCCGGCCAGGATGGCCTCGCGGATGGCTTCCGCCTTTGGCGAGCCGCCGGGCTCGCGCGTCGTGACGACGCTCGCGCCGCCATCGCGCAGCCTCTGCGCCAGCGCTTTCGCCAGCGTCGACTTGCCGGCGCCCTCACCGCCTTCGAGCGTGATGAAATGACCGTGCTGCACGTCAGGACCGCGTGATCCGGGCGAGCGCCTGACGAACCCAGCCGGTCGAGACTTCGAGCAAGGCATCGAGCGCCCGGCTCTGCAAACTCCCCGCCTTGACCGTCTCCGCGGCGTAGAGCGGAACCTCCAGCGTCTTCACATCGCCGCGCGACACGACGAGCTGCGCCACCGCGGCGCCTTCCTGCACCGGCACATTCAAGGGCCCCTGATAGACGATCCGGGCCGAGAGGCGCTCGCCTGCACCACGCGGCAACAGCAGGCTGACCGCGCCCTTGGTCCGCAGGGCGATGCGCCCCTTCTCGCCGCCATAGACGCTGGCCTCGCCGATCACCTCGCCATCGGCGAAGAGCTGGCGCTTCTCGAAGGCTCGAAAACCCCATTCGAGCAGCTTGCGGGCCTCGGCGGCGCGGTCCCGCCCGTTCTTGAGCCCGTTCACCACGACGATCAGCCGCTGGCCGTTCTCGATGGCCGAGCCGACCAGCCCGTAGCCGGATTCCTCCAGATCGCCGGTCTGCAATCCATCCGCACCGATCTCCATCGTCAGCAGCGGATTGCGGTTGACCTGGCGGATCTTGTTCCAGGTGAATTCCTTCTGGCCGAAGATTTTGTAGAGCTCGGGGTAGGTCTTGACGATGTGGTTCGCCAACAGCGCGAGCTCGCGCGCCGTGACCCGCTGTTCGGGATCGGGCATGCCGGTCGCGTTGCGGAAGACGGATTTCGTCAGGCCGAGCGCCCTCACCCGCTCGGTCATGACGCGGCCGAAGGTCGCCTCGTCGCCGGCGATCGCTTCGGCCAGCGCAATGGCCGCATCGTTGCCCGCCTGGACGATCAAGCCCTGCAGGATGTCGGAGAGCTTGATCCGGCTGCGCACCATCGCGAACATCGTCGTGCCGCGCGCCGGGGCGCCGCCCTTGCGCCAGGCATTCTCGGAAATGCCGATCTCGCTATCGAGATTGAGCCGCCCTGCCCCGATTTCCTGGAAGGCGACGAGCGCGGTCGCGATCTTGGCCATGCTGGCCGGCACCATCGGATCGTCGGCCGACTTCTCGTAGAGAACCGCGCCGCTGTCGGAATCGAGCAGGAAGGCGAAGGGCGCCTGCGATTGGAAATTCTGGGCTCGCGCCTCGGGAGCCGCGACGAAGACGAGAAGCAGCAGTGCCAACCCGCGCAGAAACCTCCCCGCGAGGGGGAACGGCCTGCCTTGCGATGTCGGGTCAAACGTCGCGCTCATACTCCGATCTGAAGCAGAGCGCCCCGGCCGAGGTCAAGCCGGGCCAGCGTCAATTCCGTGCCAGCGATTGCAGCGTCTGCGGTGCCAGCCGGTTCAGCGGGTGATTGCCGGAGAAGCGCTCGCCCGGCGCCCTCTCGGGCGTGGCGAACAGGCTTGCGACGTTGCCCCGCACCGGCGGCAAGGTCGTACGCAGCGTCGCGGGAACCGCGACCGGCCGGGCTGCGTTGGCAATGGTGTCGAGATCGAACGGACGGTTGGGCGGCAGCGGCGCGGCATGAACCGGCGTACCCGCAGCCGTCGAAACCGGCGTATTCAGCGGCCTCGAACTCGCCGAGGCCAAGCTGGCGACGACGGGGTCGCTCGGCGCGACGACGCGCGGTTGCGGCGGCGCATAAGCCTGCGCGACCGGCTGGCTGGCTGGCGGCGCGCTGACCGGGGCCGGTTCAGGTTCGAATGCGGGCTGCGTGTCCAGGTCCGGGGTCGGCGTGCGCGTGGTCGACACCCCGCTCGCGCTCGCGACCATGGTGCGCGCGCTGGTTCCGGGGATCGGAGCCGGCGAGCCGTCCGTGCGCAGCGTTGCAAGCAGGAGATTATCGTCCGAGCCCGCCAGCGAGGCCTGGCCGAGATATTCCATCTTGATGCGGGCCGTGCCGAGATGGCGGAAGGCCAGCGCCTCGGCCGTCTTCTGCGAAACGTCCATCAGGCGGCCGCCATGGAACGGACCGCGATCGTTCACGCGCACGATGATCGAACGGTTATTGAGGAGATTGGTGACGCGCGCATAGGCCGGGAGTGGCATGGTCGGGTGCGCGGCGGTGATGCTGTTGCGGTCGTAGACTTCGCCGTTCGAGGTTCGGCGGCCATGAAAAGCCTCGCCATACCAGGAGGCCGTGCCAACGGCACTGTAGCCGACGGGCTTTTCGAATGGGACGTAGCGCTTGCCTGCGACCGAATAGGCTTTTCCGACCAGCAGGCGCCCCCCGCCCTTCGGCACCGGCTCGCCATCGGCGATGACGCGCGGGCTGGCGGCGCCGTATTTCGACTGCGGAAAGGCGCCGATTTCCTTGGAGCGGCGACCGGCAACCTGGTTTCCGGCGCAGTTGGCGACGAGCAGCCCGGCGAGAACCACGCAGCCGAGTCTCGCAATGGACATGGAGCCAGAGGGCGCCGTGATCGACCCGGAGTCTTCGGAGGACGTTTCCATGGTCGACAAGCGAGCGCCTCGAATCATGCCGTCATTCCGTCTTTCAAGCCAAAAACGTCGCGCCGGACCAAAGTCGCAAGCGCGACCTTGCCGAGTTTTCGGCTAATTCCATTAAGGGATCGTTAAACGAAGACAGCGCGACGCGCCGCCATCGGCGGGCCATCCCCTGCCTTGGAGCGGGCACAAAAGTGTCGGAAAACGGACACGTGTCAACCCGATCCGCCGACCCTTCGGTTTTTTCGGGGGAACGTTGCGCCTATGCCACGCTCGGAACAGGGTGGTCGCCGGGCCTCGAAAGCGGTCGAAAATCGCCGGATCGGCGTGATTTTGAGCCGAACGGCTGTGCACGGGACAGCTTCCGGGCCACTTGCAAAATCTGTGGGCGAGCGGCATTGAACGGGCCACCGGAAGGGTGGCCGAGTGGTTTAAGGCAGCGGTCTTGAAAACCGCCGTGGGTGCAAGCCCACCGTGGGTTCGAATCCCACCCCTTCCGCCATTGGCTGCCGATCACCGCATCGCCGCCAACTGGCATAGCGAACCAAACCCCCGACACGCGCTCCAACAAAGAACGAGCTTCATGGTCCAGCGAGGCAGCCTGGCTCGTCTTCGGCACCCAACCCCCTGAAGATGAGCGCTATGATCCTCGCTGCCTGAGCATCCCTGCCGCGATGGGATGGGATTTGCCAGAGGACTCCGAGAAGCATCAAAACATCATCGGCATTTGCATCGCGATCAATCGCGCCGGCGGTCTCGCATGCAGCGATGAGTGAACGCACTGCCAACAGCATCTGCTGATAGGTTTCGCGTTCGTCATCCTCGGACGTGGCCCCTTGCAGAAGTTTTGCCACGCCGCGCTTCATGGCGCTGGAATCCGCCACCTGGGCGCACCACAGACGAAATGCCTCCAGCGGCGGATGCTCCTGCAGAAGCGTGGATGCGAGAGCCGCAAGGGCGTTGATCTCCTTGCGATAAATCGCCAGGGCCAGAGCTTCCCGCGTCGGGAAGTGCCGATAGAGCGTGCCTTGCCCGACGCCGGCTGCCTTGCCGATGGCGCTGAGCGGCGTTTCGGGATCGGCGGTCAGGGCCTTTCGTGCCACCTCGAGAATGCGATCACGGTTGGCGCGGGCGTCCGCTCGCAATCCATCCTCTTGTGCAGCCATATCGCCTCTTGACTAAGCGGACAATTGTCCGTTATTTGGCAACAAGCGGACAGTTGTCCGAATATAGTGCATGTGGAGACGGACATGCAATATGCCAAGCTCGGCCGGACGGGCCTCGATATTTCGCCTATCGCTATTGGCTGTATGGGGTTCGGGGACCCGTCGCGCGGTTACCCTTCCTGGTCGCTCGACGAGGAAGCAAGTCGACGTCTCGTTCGCCATGCACTCGAGGCGGGCATCAATGTCTTCGACACCGCCAATTTGTATTCGAACGGTTCCAGCGAGGAGATCCTCGGGCGGGCACTGAAGGACTTTGCACACCGCGAAAACGTGGTGATCGCCGCCAAACTCAGCGCGCCCATGCGCGACGGACCCAATAGTATGGGGCTATCGCGCAAGGCGATCATGACCGAAGTCGATATGAGCCTCAGGCGCCTGAGCACCGACTATATCGACCTCTACCAAATCCATCGTCGTGACAGGACCACCCCCTGGGAAGAAACGCTCGCGGCCCTGAACGATGTCGTCAAGGCCGGCAAGGTCCGCTATCTCGGCGCATCGTCCATGAAGGCCTGGGAATTCGGCAAAGCGCTACACCTGCAGGAATCCAACGGCTGGGCCCGCTTCGTGTCGATGCAGGATAGCTACAATCTTCTCGACCGCGAGGAAGAGCGCGAGATGCATCCGCTTTGCATCGATGAAGGGGTGCAGACCATCATCTACAGCCCTCTGAACCGCGGCCGGCTGGCCCGGCCGTGGGGTGTGACCACTGCACGAGCGGAAAGCGAAGCGGTCTACAAGCTAGGAGCAGCCACGGCCGACAGCGACAAGCTGATTGTCGATGCGGTGGGGGCGGTTGCGGAAGAACGGGGCGTCGGCCGGCCCATGATTGCGCTGGCCTGGTTGCGTCGCAATCCCGTGGTGGCAGCTCCGATCGTCGGTGCGCTGAAAGCAGAGCATATCGACGACGCCGTGGCCTCCCTGTCGATCAGCCTCACCGACGAGGAGGCCGCACGGCTGGAGGCGCCCTATACGCCGCGGCTCGACCATCAGGGAGTGTCAGACCCGGCCATGCTGCGCCGCGCGGCTGAAACAGCCACAGGATACAGCATCAGCCGTCTCCCCGTCCGTGAACTGAGCAAAGTGACATGAACCTTGCTCGTTCTGGCGACTGACATGTCATCTTCGAGGCGATACTGACGACAACTGTTTGACCGGATCAGAGCGACAGCCGGGCCTGCAGGTCGTTAAGGAGCCACCGGCCAGCCGGGCCAGGTACATGGTCCGCCATGCGGGCGGCGTAGATGGTCAGGGCGTTCGCCGGGTCACGGGCATCTTCGGCCAGCTCGAGCCGAACCAGATTGCCGGCTGCGAGATGATCGGCAATCAGATACTCCGGCATGCGGCACCAGCCGAAGCCGGCCAGCAGGAAATCCAGTCTGCGGCCGAGGTCGACAAAGCGCCACCGCGTGGCGCTGGCCAGGCCGTAATTGTTCGCTTCCCGATCGACCGGATCGGACAGGACGAGCTGGATATGGCGCTCCAGGTCGTCGCGGGTTGCCGGACGACCAAGCACTGCCAATGGGTGTTCGGCGCTGACCACGGGCGTCAGCGCCACGCGCAGGATCGGCGAAGCCACGACGTCCTCGGGCACCACCGGCAGCAGCAGGCAGAAGGCCAGTGCGACGTCGCTGCTGCGCAAACGACGCAGCGCCCCGCCCAGCCCCTCGGTCGAGAAGCTGATGGGAAGATGCGGATAGGCCTGGTGCAAAGCGCGCAGGCTTTCGATGAGCGGGGCGGTAGGCACCAGCGGATCTATGGCCAGGGCGAGCTCGGGCTCGATCCCGCCTCGCGCACCGATGGCGACGGCCTCGAAGCGTGCCGCGCTCGAAAGCACCAGTCGGGCCTGATCGACCAGAACCCGGCCCGTTTCAGTCAGGCGGGGGCGATGGGTGCTGCGGTCAAAGAGCTGGACGCCCTGCGCGGCTTCCAATGTCGCTACCGACTGGCTGATTGCCGATTGCGCGCGGCGCAATTGCCGCCCGGCCGCCGAAAAGCTGCCGGCATCAGCAATCGTCACCAGGACGCGCAATTGGTCGAGGCTGAGACTGCCGATCATAATCCATCTCATTAGCCGATAGAGATGATCGGTTTATTATCGCTCCTGCCGCTGAATAGAAAGTCCTACATATCGTCCACATCTGTTCCGGCTGTTCAGCCCAAAGCCTTGAGGACGCCATGCCCAACCTTCTCGTTGTCGAAACCAGCGCGCGCGGCGAGGCTTCGATTTCCCGTCAGCTGACCAAACGCCTTGTCGCCAATTGGCTCGAGGTGCACCCGGATGGCGCGATCGTGCGGCGCGACCTGGCCGTGGATGCGCTGCCGCACGTGACCATGCCGTGGTTATCGGCTTATTTCACGCCACCGCATGCCCATACCTCGGACATGGCCGAGCAACTGCGCCTCTCGGACGCGCTGGTTGCCGAATTGCTGGCAGCTGACGAGCTTGTCGTCGCCACGCCGGTCTACAACTACAATATCCCGGCCAGCCTCAAAGCCTGGATCGATCACATCGTGCGCAAGGGCGTAACGCTTGGCTTTGACGGCAAGGGGCTGCTGATCGGCAAGAAGGCCACCGTGGTGCTGGCATCCGGCGGCATCTATGGCGAGGCCTCGCCCATCGACCACCTCAATTTTGCCCCGCGATACCTCACGGCCATTCTCAACGTCCTCGGCATCGCCGATGTGAGGATTATCCACGGTGAAGGTGCCAAGGCCGTGGATATGGGTGAAGCAACGATGGACAGGTTCATCGACGCCGTCGTTCCGAAACTCGATCGTGCTGCGGCAGCTGAGGCCGTTATCGATCGAAGTCAGCTCAGCGCGGTCCAGACCGCGTGACACAAGGACATCGCCAGGGCGAACACGGTTCCGGCGCCGATGGCGACCGCCAGGCCGACAGCAAAGTCCTTGAGCCAAGCGATCTGCTCATGCCGCTCGGAGGCTTGAAACGAGACAACCGCGGTGCGGCTTGTGTCGTGACGGTACTTAGTCTGACCCACGATGACATCTCCCGGTCCTGTACGGGCTACCGGGGCAAGCTGCGTTCCAGGGCCGTCGTCGGGAGGCGCGTTGCGCCGGCCGGTATGGGCAGCGACAGGGCATCTTCCAAAAGCTCAAAAGCCTACTTCACGGCGGGTCGCCTTTCGGAAGGCCGGTCAGATCATCGTCCGGTACCTTTAGCCGCCCTGCCGAACGACGGATGCGACGCGCATTACTGCGTCTTCAGCTTTCGATAGGTTCGCGTCTCGCGCGTGACCCAGCCGCGGAACGCCACGACGCTCGGCAATTGCGCCTTTCTTTCGGGATAGACCGCATAATAGGAGTCGCCCGACAAGATCGGCGGTCCAAACGGCATATGGAGTTCGTTTCGAGCGAGCTCGGCTTCGATGTAGCAGACGGGCACGATGGCAATGCCGATGCCCTGGACCGCGGCATTGATGAGCATCTCGGTGTGCGCGAACCGGGTTCCCTGAATTCGGCCCTGATAGTTGAGCCCGGAAAGCCGCAGCCAATGCAGCCACATGCTGGGGCGGCTGGCGTTCTGCAGCATCGGGAATTTCGCGAAATCCTCGTTTTCGAGCTTCGTTCCGAGCTCCACCAGCTTGGGCGAAGCCACAATGGCAATCTCTTCGGCAAACAATTCGACCGACCTGGCGTTCAGCCACGTCCCGACCCCTCGCAGGATGGCGATGTCGAGGCGCGTGGTTTCGAAGTCCAGATCCGCGGGCGCCAGCGTGACTTCGATCGGGATCTCCGCATGCGCGCGGATGAATGTTTCGATCCGCCTGGGGAGCCAGCGCGCGCCCAATGTCGGATGGGTGCCGATCATGAGGGAGCTATCGACGGAGCGCCCCCGCACGGCGTCGATGGTGATTTCCTGGAGCTTGTCCAGCGTCAGCGCGAGGTCCCGGTAATAGTTCGCGCCGACTTCCGTCAGAACCAGACGTGGTCCCGACCGGTGGAACAACGGCACGCCGAGAAATTTCTCCAGATTGTGGATCTGCCTGCTGATGCCGCTCTGCGTGAGGCCCAGATCCTCTGCCGCCTTGGTAAAATTCATGAATCGCGCTGCCGCCTCAAATGCGTGCAAAGCTGAGAGCGACGGTAGGTAACGTCTCATGAGAACCTCGGTGGCCATCATGATTAAAAGTCATCCTAGATGAAATTTTCAACGTTTTTGTTTCATCGGGGAGCCGGTCAAACTCGGTCCGTCCGGCTCGATAAAGAGAGCCTGAGCGACTGATCCGAGGGGACAGGCAACAGCTCAGGCGCAGAAAGCCAGAGCCGCCGGATGTGAACTGGAGAGGGGAAGAGTATGGACAGGCGTGAGTTCAACAAGCTGATCGGCTTTGGCGCGGTTGCCGGAGCAGCCGGTCTCTATACGGGGAAAGGCGCTTTGGCGGCCGGTTCCCTGGAGCGGATCAAAGCGTCAGGCACCCTTCGGATCGCGGCCGTGGCGGACGGGGCTCCCTACTATCAGAAGAGCGTCACCGACGGCAGCTGGCGCGGATTCTACATCGATATCTGCAAGAAGCTCGCGGACGACCTCGGCGTGAAGATGTCGATCCTGGAAACGACCTGGGGCAACTCGGTGCTGGATCTCCAGGCCGACAAGATCGACGTCTTCTTCGGCCTCAACCCCACGCCGGAACGGCAGAAGGTCATCGATTTTTCCGGCCCGGTCTTCAAGAACGCCTTCACGATGGTCACCAAGAAGGGCCTGGGAGCGAAGAGCTGGAGCGACTTCAACAAGCCGGAAATGCGGATCGCGGTCGATGCCGGTTCGTCGCATGACGCCGCCGTCACCCGCCTCGCTCCCAATGCCCAGATCTCGCGGCTGAAGACAGCCAGTGACGCGACCGCTGCCTTGCAGGCCGGGCGCGTCGATGCGCAGTGTCTGGTTCTGATCCTCTCGCTCTCGCTGCGCGCCAAGAACGCCGCGCTCGGCGAGATCGTCATGCCGACGCCGGCCGATTTCACCACCTCGAATGCGGGCTTCCGGCGTGAGGCCGATCAGTCCTGGCGCGAATTCGTGGATGGCTGGATCAGCAGGGAACGCGACAGCGGCTTCATCAAGAACGCCGTCGTGAAGAACATGGAACTCGTCGGCGTCAAGGAAAGCGACTTCCCCCCCGGATTCGAAATCTGATGGTCTAATATGGCGGGGCTTTAAGCCCCTCCATGCTCGATTTCGATCACGGGACTTCACCACCATGTATGAATGGGATTTCTCCATCCTGTGGGGCTACCGTTGGTTGCTCCTGCAGGGTCTGGGCGTGACTGTGGCTTTCACGGCCGCGACGGTCGTCGGCGGCCTGGCCATCGGCATGACCGCGGCGATCTGCCTGCTGTCCCGCTTCAGGATTCTGCGCGGGTTCGCGCTCGGCTTCATCGAGGTCTTTCGTTGCACGCCGGTCCTGGTGCAGCTGATCTGGTGCTATTATGCGCTGCCGATGATCGCGGGCATCGAAATGACCCCGATCACCGCCTCGCTTCTCGCCCTCTCCTGCTATGGCGGCTCGTTCTACGCCGAGATCATCCGTGGCGGCATCGTCTCGATCGACCCGGGGCAGTCCGAAGCCGCTTCGGCGTTGGGGATGACGCCTGCGCTGGCCATGCGCCGCATCATCCTGCCCCAGGCTCTGCGCCGGATGCTCCCGGCGCTGATGAACCAGTCGATCCTGCAGTTCAAGAACACCTCCCTGGTGTCGGTTCTCGCCGTTCCCGACCTGGTCTATCAGGGCCAGATCGCGGCCCATGACAGCTTCCGCCCGCTGGAAACCTACTCGGCCGTGGCGGTCGCCTATTTCATGATCCTCTTCCCCCTGACGCTGTATGTCCGCCGCCGCGAGCGCCGCCTGGGAGAGGCCCGATGACAGCGAAAACGCCGATGATCGAGATCTCCCGGTTGCGGAAATGCTTCGGCCAGCTGGAGGTCTTGAAGGACATCAACCTGCAGGTCGAGCAAGGCGGCGTCGTCGCTTTGCTGGGGCCGTCGGGATCGGGCAAGTCGACGCTGCTGAGATGCATCAACTTGCTGGTGACCCCTGATGACGGAACCATCCGCGTCGGGGAAGCCAGCTTCCAGTTCGGGAAATCGGTCCAGCAGCCCAAGACCAAATCGCTGGCCGCGTTCCGCACCCGCACCGGCATGGTGTTCCAGAGCTTCAACCTGTTCCCGCACATGTCGGTGCTTGGCAACGTCATCGAGGCCCCCATCCATGTGAAGGGGCTGGACCGGAAGACGGCGACCGACCAGGCGATGGCGCAGCTCGAAAAGGTCGGGCTCGCGGACCGCGCCTCGCAGATGCCCGACACGCTGTCGGGCGGCCAGAAGCAGCGCGTCGCGATCGCTCGCGCCCTGGCCATGGAGCCGGAGGTCATGCTGTTCGACGAGGTGACCTCGGCGCTGGACCCCGAGCTCGTCGGCGAAGTCCTGCAAGCGATGCAGAAGCTCGCCGCCGACGGCATGACGATGGTGATCGTCACGCACGAGATCACCTTCGCGCGCGATGTCGCCGACCGCGTGGTCTTCATGCGCGACGGCTACGTCGTGGAAGAGGGCCCGGCGCGCGAGGTGATCGACACGCCGAGGATGGACGCGACGAAGACGTTCCTGAGCCATTTCCATAAGGGCGCGTCGCCCCGGTAAACGCCTGCACAAGAGTTCGATACGATGGAAACAGTCAGCAATCTGCGCGTCTTCCTGATCGAAAGCCCGATCAAGATGGCGAGGCAACAGGGCGTCGGCGACGTCAAGGGCACGGTGAAGCGCGTCCTCGTCGAATTGACCTCCTCCTCGGGCATCGTCGGCTGGGGCGAGGCTGCGCCGTGGGAGGTCTTCACCGGCACGGCCGAGGCCGCCGTCGCGGCCCTCGACATCTATCTGCGCCCGCTCGTCATCGGCGCCCGGGTCGATCGCATCCGCGCTCTGACATTGCAGATGAAGAAGGCGCTCGTCGGCCATGGCGAAGCCAAGCTCGCGATCGAGACCGCGATGTTCGACATTCTCGGGCAGTCGTCGGGGCTCTCGGTCGCCGATCTGCTCGGCGGCCGGGTTCGCGACACCATCCCCCTCTCCTTCTCCATCGCCGATCCGGATTTCGACGCGGATATGCGGCGCATGGAGGAGATGGTTCCGAAGGGCAACCGGATCTTCAAGGTGAAGACCGGGGTGAAGAGCCATGCCGAGGACGTCGCCCATCTCGAAGCGATGCGGAACGCATTCGGCGACCGGATCGACCTGCGCATCGACTATAATCAGGCGCTCCAGCCATTCGGCGCCATCAAGAAGCTGCGCGACGTCGACCAGTTCAAGCCGACCTTCATCGAGCAGCCTGTGCCGCGCGATTGCCTGGCGGCCATGGCCTCTTTCACCGCGGACCTGGATACCCCGATCCTCGCCGATGAGAGCTGCTTCGATGCCCGCGATCTGCAGGAGATCATCAGGCTGCAAGCCGCCGACGCCATCTCGGTGAAACTGATGAAGACCGGCGGCATGCTCAACGCACAGGCGCTGATGGCGCTGGCCGATCTCGCCAGCATCCCCGGCTATGGCGGAACGCTTTACGAGGGCGGCATCGCCCTCGCGGCCGGGACGCAGTTCATCGCGGCGACGCCGGGCATCTCGCTGGGCTGCGAATTCTACATGCCGCATCACGTCCTCACCGAAGACGTGCTCGAGGAGAAGATCGAGAACCGCAACGGCGAGGTCGTCGTGCCCGATGGACCAGGTCTGGGAATTCGCGTGTCCGAGCGCTCGCTGAGATCGAACGCGCGCATCCTCGCCGAGCGCTGACGCCCGACTGAAAGCACCACCGCTTTTCCTGAGCCGCTCACGGCCCCGCCGTGACGGAGACGAGAACTATTGCCCAAATTCCAGGGGATATGGTTATGGCCAACGCCGCCAGAACGCACACATTGGTCATCGGCAGCGGCATCGTTGGCGCCTGCAGCGCGCTCGAACTCGTGCGCGCTGGCCATACGGTGACGCTGATCGATATCGGTGAGCCGGCGGGCAGGCAGTCCGCGAGCTATGGCCATGGCTGCTGGATCAGCCCGGCATCCGTCGTCCCGATGTCGATGCCCGGCCTCTGGAAAAAGATCCCCGGCTATCTGCTGAATCCCGACAGCCCCCTCGTCATTCGCTGGCGGCATGTCCCGCGGCTGCTGCCGTGGCTGCTTCGTTTCCTCTGGGCGGGCTCCTCCGTCCCGCGCGTCGAGGCAACCGCCCGGGCGCTGAGCCAACTGCTCCATGACAGCCCGCAGCACCACCAAGCCTTGAGCGATGAACTCGGCACGCCGGAGCTGATCCGCTGCGAAGGGCTGCTCTACGCCTATCCGGACAGGCGTGCCTTCGAGGCGGAGGCGCTGTCCTGGCATCTGCGGCGGATGACTGGGCTTCGGTGGCGGGAACTCGACGCCACGGCTCTGGCCGAAAGGGAGCCGGACCTGGATCGGCATTACGGGTTCGGGATTCTCGCCGAGGACGGCGCGCATTGCGTCGATCCAGGCCGCTACGTCTCGAAGATCGTCGAGATGGCGGCCGCCCGGGGAGCAAAGGTGATCCGGGCCAAGGCGGGCGGATTCGTGTTCGCCGGCGAACGGCTCGTCGGCGTCCGAACCGATATCGGCCTGATCGCATGCGATCAGGCCGTCGTGGCCGCCGGGGCATGGTCGAAGAGACTGGCCAGCGGTGCCGGCGACGAGATCCCGCTTGAAAGCGAGCGGGGCTATCACGGCGTCATTCCCCTGAATGCGGGAGGACCGCGCCACCCGGTCATGCCGAGCGACGGCAAGATGGCGAACACGCCGACGCTGGCGGGCCTGCGCCTGTCCGGCCAGGTCGAGCTGGCCTCGGTCGATACGCCCCCGAACTGGAGCCGCGTCGATATCCTGATCGGCCATGCCCGCCGGACCTACCCTGCGCTGGCCCGGATGCAGGAACTGAGCGTCGACAAATGGATGGGGCATCGCCCGTCGACGCCGGACGGCCTCCCGGTCATCGGAAGATCCACGCGGTCCCCGAACGTCTTCTACGCCTTCGGGCATGGTCATGTCGGCTTCGCCTCAGGCCCGGTGACGGGCCGCATCGTGGCCGAGCATCTGGCGGGGCTGCCAGGCGCTTTCGACATCGGCCCGTACTCGCCCCGGCGCTTCAAGTTTGGGCGGATCGAGCCATGAGGGCCGGCATGGTTGGCTGCGTCAGCTCGGGCCAAGCCGCCCGCTTCCAAGCTCAACAGCCCCATCGATAACCAAGACATTGCAGGACATTGAAGGAGAACTCGGACATGCGTGGCGCGGATATCCTGGTCGAGATGCTGATCGGCTATGGCGTCGAGGTGATCTTCGGCGTGCCGGGCGACACGAACGTGCCGCTTTATGAAGCGCTGCAACAGAACGAGGGCCGCATTCGCCATGTCATGGCGCGCGACGAGCGTTCGGCGGGCTACATGGCCGACGCCTATGGCCGCTTCACCAGGAAGCCGGGCGTTTTCGAGTGCCCGTCGGGCGCCGGTGCCATGTATTCGCTGCCGCCGGTCGCGGAATCCAACGCCTCCTCGGTTCCCGTCATTCTCCTGACGATCGACATTCCCCTGCCGGGCGAGGGCCGCGGCGTCCTGACCGAGCTCGATTGCGCACGTCTTTTCGAGCCGATCACCAAGATGTCCGTGCAGGTCAAGTCGGCGGAAAAGCTGCCGGAGATCATCCGCCGCGCCTTTCGCGTCGCGACCTCCGGCAAGCCCGGCGCCGTTCACCTGCAGATTCCGGAGGATATGCTGATGGCGGAGGTCGATCCGGCCCGCATCTCCATGCATGTCGAGACGGAATGCATGGAGTTTCCGGCCTATCCGACGCTCCCTGCCCCGGAAAAGCTCGACACGCTGATATCGCTGCTGACCAGCAGCAAGCGCCCGCTGATCGTCTCGGGGGGCGGCGTCAACCGCTCCTGCGCCGGCCCGGACGTCACCGAGCTGGCCGAACGCCTGAACATCCCCGTCTGCACGACGATGACCGGACAGGGCACTATGCCCGACGACCATCGCCTCGCGGTCGGCGTCATCGGCGACAACGGCTTCCATCCGCATGCCAATTGGGCGCTGGAACATGCCGACTTCGTGCTCTTCGTGGGCTCGCGGATGGGTTCGGTCGTCACCATCGGCTGGACCTTCCCGAAGATCACGCTGAACAAGCGCGTCGCCCAGATCGATATCGATCCGGAGGTCATGGCGAACAATTATCAGAACGTGGTGTCGGTCCAGGGCGACGCCAGCCTCGTCCTGCGACGCCTGATCGAGATGGCTCCCGCCGAGAACGATGCCGGCCGGACGCAGGGTTGGGTGGATCAGCTCAACGAGCTGCGCGCGAATTTCTGGGCGAATGCCGAAGCCCTGTTGAGCTCGGAGGCGACGCCTCTGCGGCCGGAACGGGCCGTGCGCTGCTTCAACGAGGCTCTGGAGCTCTACGGCAAGCCGGCTCACATCTACTCGGATGCGGGCACGCCGACGCCTCACATGACGCGTTTCCTCAAGCTCAAGGATCGCAGAACGCGCTTCGCCATCCCGCGCGCCTTCGGCGGCCTCGGTTCGGCGCTTCCCGCGACTGTGGGCGCCTGGTTCGCGGACAAGGAACGCCGGCCCATCGGCATGTTCGGCGATGGATCATTCGGGATGTCGGTCGGCGAATTGGAGACACTGGTCCGGTTGCAGGTTCCAGCCATCCTCTTGCTGTTCAACAACGGCACTTTCGGATGGATCAAGGGCCTGCATCGGCTGAAAGGCCATAACCAGTGCTTCGGCGTCGATTTTACGCCGCCGCGCGGGCAGGCCATCGCCGAGGCCTTCGATGTGAAAGCCTGGACCGCGACGAACTCAGAGGAACTCGACGCGGCGCTGGCCAAGGCCTTCGCCTACACCGACGGGCCGTGCCTGATCGACATCCACGTCGAATCGATCGCGGACCGGGTGCCGCCGGTTTACTCATGGCTGACGAAGCGCGGCAAAGACCCGCTCAGCGTCGAGGCCGAGGACGTGCGCTACTTCTGAACAGGCAGGAACGCATCGAGGCGGCGGCGCGACCGCCTCACTCGACGGCCTTGCATTCCATCCTGACGCGCTCGCCCGGCTGGTTCGTCGTCTGGCAGGACACCTTGGCAGGGAGCAGCGGCGCGCTCTCCTGCGGAACTGTCGCGCGGACCGGCCCCGCCGAAACCGGCACAGTCCGGGCCGTCGACAGCCTTGCGGTCTGCTGAGGCCGGCGCCGTTCGACCGGCCGGCGCAGTTCCTTCAGCTGGATGGCGGGTTCGGAGAGCGGCACGGCTACAACCTCCTGCCGGGCGGGAGGCGTGTCGGCGATCACCAGAGGCGGCGCCTGCTCAGGCGTCGGCTTCCACGGCGTCCAGGAACTCAGCCGCGCAAAGGCTTCGACCGTCGGCTTGGTCAAGCTTTCCGCCGTCGGCATGGACTGCATGCAGCCCGATAGCGCGATCCCTGTCAGGCACAGGGCAGTCCGGTTCGAAATCGACAGCATGATCGCCCCATCTTGCTGTGGTTTTTGTTTTGCATCGGCGTTTTCCGACTTTTCGGGCCGATGCTCACGGAACATGACTGGCGGCACTATCGACCGATGCACCGCTCTGGGTCAACCGCAGGCTGCCGGAACAGTCTGCGGTCCGGCCCCGATCTCAGGCTGCCTTCTTGCGTTCGGCGATGCGGGCGAGATCGGTGAGCAGGCGGCGCGTCGCCTTCAGCCGCTGCTCGACGCTGTCGAAATCGTCGATGAAGACGACACGCATGTCAGGGCGCACCTTGGCCAGCGTGCCGATCTTCGCGACATACGAAACCAGCCCTTCCGGATTGGCGAATTCGTTGTTGCGGAAGGCGACGATGATGCCCTTCGGTCCGGCCTCGACCTTCTCGACATTGGCGCGCTTGCAGAGCGCCTTGATCGCGACGATCTCCAGCAACTGGTTGACCTCCTCCGGCAGCGGGCCGAAGCGATCGACCAATTCGGCGCCGAAGGATTGCAGCTCCGCATCGTCGTCCATGGTCGAGAGGCGCTTGTAGAGCGTCAACCTGAGCGTCAGGTCGGCGACATAGTGCTCGGGGATCATGACGGGTGCGCCGACCTGGATCGCCGGCGACCATTGCGTCTCGGTCTCGAACTCGATGCCGGCCTTGAGCGCGGCTACCGCCTCCTCCAGCATCTGCTGGTAAAGCTCGTAGCCGACTTCCTTGATATGGCCGGACTGCTCGTCGCCGAGGAGATTGCCGGCGCCTCGGATGTCGAGGTCGTGGCTGGCGAGCTGGAAGCCGGCGCCGAGCGTATCGAGCGACTGCAGCACTTTAAGCCGCTTGTCGGCCTGCTCGGTGAGCTTGCGGTTGGCCGGCACGGTGAAGAGCGCATAGGCGCGCGTCTTCGAGCGACCGACGCGGCCCCTGAGCTGGTAGAGCTGGGCGAGGCCGAACATGTCGGCGCGGTGCACGATCAGCGTATTCGCGGTCGGGATATCGAGGCCCGACTCGACGATCGTGGTCGAGAGCAGGATGTCGTACTGGCCGTCATAGAAGGCCGTCATCACGTCCTCCAGCGTGCCCGCCGCCATCTGGCCATGGGCGATGCCGACCTTGGCCTCCGGCACCTGCTTGTCGAGGAAGTCCTTGACCTCGGCGATGTCCTCGATGCGCGGCACGACATAGAAGGAGCGCCCTCCCCGGTAGCGCTCGCGCAGCAAGGCCTCCCGCACGATCAGCGGGTCGAAGGGCGTGACGAAGGTGCGCACGGCGAGACGGTCGACCGGCGGTGTCGCGATGATCGAGAGCTCGCGCACCCCGGTCATGGCGAGCTGGAGCGTGCGCGGGATCGGCGTCGCCGAGAGCGTCAGCATATGCACCTCGGCGCGCAGCTCCTTCAGCTTCTCCTTATGGGCGACGCCGAAATGCTGTTCCTCGTCGACGATGACGAGGCCGAGATCCTTGAAGTCGACACCCTTGCCGAGCAGGGCATGGGTCCCGACGACGATGTCCATCGTGCCGTCCCTCGCGCCCTGCTTCACTGCCTTGAGATCGGCCGAGCCGACGAAGCGCGAGGCCTGCCCGACATTGACAGGTAAGCCGGCAAAACGATCCGCGAAGTTGCGGTAATGCTGACGCGCCAGCAGCGTCGTCGGCACCACGACCGCGACCTGCTTGCCGTTGAGCGCGGTCGCGAAAGCGGCGCGCAGTGCGACCTCGGTCTTGCCGAAGCCGACATCGCCGCAGACGAGCCGGTCCATCGGGCGCCCGGCCGCGAGATCGTCGAGCACGGCATCGATGGTGTTCTGCTGGTCTTCCGTCTCCTCAAAGGGGAAGCGGGCGACGAATTCGTCGTAGAGCCCATCCGGCGGCACGAGGCGCGGTGCCTCCTTGAGCGCGCGGGCCGCCGCGATCTGGATGAGCTTGCCGGCCATCTCGCGGATGCGCTGCTTGAGCTTGGCCTTGCGCGCCTGCCAACCGCCGCCACCGAGCCGGTCGAGCTGGACTTCGGTATCCTCGGAGCCGTAGCGGGAAAGCAGTTCGATGTTTTCGACCGGCAAAAATAGCTTCGAATCCCAGGCGTAATGGATCTCCAGGCAATCATGGGGAGCGCCGGCCGCCGTGATCGATTGCAGGCCGATGAAGCGGCCGATGCCGTGATCGACATGGACGACGAGATCGCCCGGCACGAGCGAGGACAGCTCCGCGATGAAATCCTGCGGTCGCTTGGTCTTGCGGCGCGGACGCACGAGGCGGTCGCCGAGAATGTCCTGCTCGCCGATGACGGCAAGGCGCCCGGCCTCGAAACCGCTCTCGAAACCCCAGACCGCGAGCGCGACCGTGCCGGGCTTGAGGTCGAAGGCCGCGCGCAGCGAGCCGGTCATCTGGACGCTTTTCAGCCCATGATCCTCGAGGACATGGGCCAGGCGCTCGCGCGACCCTTCCGACCAGGCGGCGAGGATGACGCGCTTGCCGTCGGATTCCAGCGCGCGGACATGGGCGACGGCGGCCTCGAAGACACTGCCGGACTCGCCGGCGCGCTCGGCCGCGAAGCTGCGGCCCTGCTTGCCGCCGAGATCGAGGATGAGCTTGCCCTCGCTGTCGGGCAGCTGGAACGGGGTGAGCGTCGCTACGCCCGCGGCATCGACGATGCCGCGCCATTCGGCTGGCGAAAGATAGAGCGCATCGGGGAGCAGCGGCTTGTAGGGGATGCCGCCCGCCCCGCCCTGGTCGAGCGCAGCCTTGCGGGCGTCGTAATAGTCCTTGATCAGGCTGATGCGCTCGCCGACCGCATCCTCGGCCTGATGGTCGAGCACAACAGGCACGTCCGGCAGATAGGTGAAGAGCGTGTCGAGCTTTTCCGCCAGCAGCGGCAGCCAGTGCTCCAGCCCGGCCGGACGGCGGCCTTCGCTGACGGCTTCATAGAGCGTGTCGTCGCGGCCCGGCGTGCCGAAGGTCGCGATATAGGACTGGCGGAAGCGGCGGATGCTTTCGCTGGTCATCTGCGCCTCGGACATCGGCACGAGGTCGAGTCCGCGCAATTGCCCGGTGGTGCGCTGCGTCTCCGGATCGAAGGTGCGGATCGATTCCAGCGTATCGCCGAAGAAATCGAGCCGGATGGGCGCCGGCATGCCCGGCGGGAACAGGTCGACGATGCCGCCGCGCACGGCGAATTCGCCGGTCTCGCGGACGGTCGAGGTGCGCAGATAGCCGTTGATGTCGAGCCAGCGCGCCAGCTCCTCGATATCGACCATGTTGCCCGGCGCCGCCGAGAAGCTCTCGGACGCGACCTTGCCGAAAGCCGGTACGCGCTGGAGCGCGGCGTTGACGGTTGTCAGCAGCAGGCGCGGCCGGTCACCCGACTTGGTCTTGGCCAGGCGTGAGAGCGTCGTCATCCGGTGCGCGACGATGGCCGGCGCCGGGGAAACACGGTCATAGGGCTGGCAGTCCCAGGCCGGGAAGCTCATCACCTCGAGATCGGGCGCGACGAATTGCAGTGCATTCTCAAGCACCTGCAGGCGTTGGCCGTCGCGGGCGACGAAGACGAGCATCGCTGCCCCCTCGGCCTTCTTCGCCCGGGCGCGGGTGAGATCGGCAAGGACGACGGCGTCGAATCCATCAGGCACGCCGGCGAGCGTCGGCTTGTCGCCGCGGTTCAGCGCATCGAGCAGGCGGTCGATCTGCGGCTTGGCGATCTGGCTGGGAGGAGGAATGCTCATTCGATCGTCGTTCGTCCAAAAATCTCAGGTCATCCCGGACAAGCCGCGAAGCGGCGCCGAGCCGGGATCCATGCCTCAATCTCTATCGGCAGCGTTCCGGAATGGATCCCGGGTCTATGCTTCGCTACACCCGGGATGACAGCGCACACTTCATCGGTGCTCACACATGAATCGGCTTGTCGTGGTGGTGAAACGCCTTCAGGCGCCGGTACAGTTCCGTGTCGTAGTTTTCCGGCACGGCGATCTCGCCGGTGATCCAGCCGAGCAGGTCGCGATCCAGCACCTCGATCAGCCGCTCGAACTCGTCGAGCTCGGCCTCGCTGAAGCCGGCGATCGCCTCGTCGGCGAAGCGGCCCATGATCAGGTCCGTCTCGCGCATGCCGCGATGCCAGGCGCGGAACAGGATCTTGCGGCGGCGCGGGTCGAGATCGGCGCTGGAACGGGTCGAGCCGGACATGGGAACCTCGGCAAGAAAAGATCAGGTCCGAAAACCTGGGGGATGGCGCAATGACGAACGGGCCGGCCCCGTCGCAGAGCCTGCCTTAGCGCGTTATATAACGACCCAACCCGGCGAAGTCAGCGGCCAAGCGGCCGCGATCTTCGCGCTCCTGACATATCGCTGAGACGTCTTGCGCCCTTCGATCCTCGATCCGCTCTTCGCTTCCGCCACGACGCTCTCCGGCGTCGGGCCGAAGCTCGGCAAGGTTCTGGACCGTTTCCTCGGTGATGAGATGCGGCCCGCGCGCGTCATCGACCTGATGTTCCACCTGCCGACCGGGGCGGTCGACCGCCGGCCGAGCCCTTCGATTGCCGAAGCCCCGATCGGCGATATCGCGACCTTTGCGGCCCGCGTCAGCGAGCACCGCCCTGCCCCGGCCGGTAAGAAGGCGCCCTATCGCATCATCGTCGAGGATGAGACCGGCGACGTCACGCTCGTCTTCTTCCACGCCGATTCACGCCATCTCGCCCAGACTCTTCCGGTTGGCGCCTACCGCATCATCTCGGGCAAGCTCGAACTCTGGGAAGGCATGCGCCAGATGGTGCATCCCGAGCGCATCCTCGATCCCAAGCTCGCCGCGACGCTCCCTGCCTTCGAGCCGGTCTATCCGCTGACCGAGGGCATCGGCGCGCGCGTCATGATGCGCATCGCCCAGGCGGCCGCCGAGCGCTGCCCCGACATGCCGGAATGGCAGGATGCCGGCTTCCTGGCCAAAAGCGATTTTCCCTCCTTCCATGCAGCGATCGAAGCCCTGCATCACCCTGCCGACCGCAAGGCCGCCGAGGGCGATACCGTCGCGCGTCGGCGCATCGGCTATGACGAATTGCTGGCGAGCCAGATCGCGCTCGCTTTGGTGCGCCGCCAGCAGAAGAAGATCGCCGGTCGCGCCACCACGGGCGATGGCGGCTTGCGCTTCCGCATCCAGTCCGCCCTGCCCTTCGAATTGACGGAGGGCCAGCGCAAGGCGATCGCTGACATTCATTCCGATATGGCCAAGCCGGAGCGGATGCTGCGGTTGCTGCAAGGCGATGTCGGTTCCGGCAAGACCGTGGTGGCATTGATGGCGATGGCTGCCGCCGCCGAAGCCGGCCGGCAATCGGTGCTGATGGCACCGACCGAGATCCTCGCCCGCCAGCATGCCGAGCGGCTGGCGCCGCTGGCGGAGCAAGCCGGGCTGAAGCTCGCCTTGCTGACCGGACGCGAGAAGGGCGCCGGCCGCCGGCAGGTGCTCGAAGGGCTGGCGGATGGCAGCATCGACATCGCCGTCGGCACCCACGCCTTGTTCCAGGAGGGCGTCGCCTTCCATGATCTCGCCTTGGCTGTCGTCGACGAGCAGCACCGCTTCGGCGTGCATCAGCGCTTGCTGCTCGGCTCCAAGGGCGAGGCGGTCGATGTGCTGGTGATGACCGCGACGCCGATCCCGCGAACGCTCTCCTTGACCTGGTTCGGCGACATGGACATTTCGATCCTGTCCGAGAAGCCGGCGGGCCGGAAGCCGATCGTCACCCGCGCCATCTCCTCGGAGCGTTACGACGAGGTCGTCGGCGCCATCGGCCGCGCCGTCGAGAACGGCCAGCAGGTCTACTGGGTCTGCCCGCTGGTGCAAGAATCCGACACGCTCGACGTTGCTGCCGCGCAGGAGCGCTACGAGGCGCTGCGCGAAATCTTCGGCGACAAGGTGGGACTGCTGCACGGCCAGATGCCCGGCCGCGAGAAGGACGCCGCCATGGCTGCCTTCGTCGCCGGGCAGACCCGCATCCTCGTTTCGACCACAGTGATCGAGGTCGGCGTCGACGTGCCCAATGCCAGCGTGATGGTGATCGAGCATGCCGAGCGCTTCGGCCTCGCCCAGCTCCATCAATTGCGCGGGCGGATCGGGCGCGGCTCTGCGGCCTCGACCTGCCTCCTGCTCTACAAGGGGCCGCTCGGGCCGATCGCCGAGGCTCGATTGACGATCATGCGCGAGACCGAGGACGGCTTCCGTATTGCGGAAGAGGATCTGCGCCTGCGCGGCGAAGGCGAGGTGCTCGGCACGAAGCAATCCGGCTCGCCCGACTGGCGCATCGCCCGGCCGGAAACGGATGGTGACCTGCTCGCGGCGGCGCGCGATGATGCACGCCTCCTGATCGAACGCGACCCGCATCTGGAGACGCCGCGCGGCCAGGCGATCCGGGTGCTGCTCTATCTGTTCGAGCGCGACGTCGCGATCCGTTTGCTCAGGGCCGGCTGAGCCCGGAGCAATCCCGATCAAGCGGGCCGGTTGCGCTCGCGTCAGTGTTCGGCCGCTTCGTGGAGGGACCATGGACCCGGTCAAGACAGCCATCTGGTGCATCGAGAGCCGCTTCGCCTCCGAGCTTTCGCTCGACGAGATCGCGGAGGTCAGCGGCGTCTCGCGCTTCCATCTCTGCCGTGCCTTCGGGGCGTCCACCGGGCGCTCCATCATGCGCTATGTGCGCGAGCGGCGATTGACGGAAGCGGCGCGGCAACTGGCTGACGGCGCGCCCGATATCCTCTCGGTCGCGCTGAGCTGGGGCTATGGCTCGCACGAAGCCTTCACCCGCGCCTTCCGCGAGCAGTTCGGCATGACGCCGGAGGCCCTGCGCGCGAGGCGCGATCTCTCCATCATCCGTCTCTCGGAGCCCCTTCCCATGCAGGCAGAAACATCCATCACGTTGCCCGAACCCCGGATCGAACAAGGCAAGCCCATGCTGATCGCCGGGCTCGGCGGCTCGTTCTCCGTCGGCAAGGTCGAAGGCATTCCCGCGCTTTGGCAGCGCTTCGCTCCGCATATCGGCCATGTGCCGGGCCAGCTCGGCTACACGACCTATGGCGTCAGCCTGAACTGCGACGACAACGGCAATTTCGACTATATCGCCGGCGTCGCGGTTTCGGATTTCGACAATCTGCCGGCGGAATTCGCCCGCACCCGCGTCCCGGCCCAGACCTATGCGATCTTCGAGCACCGTGGCCATGTCACGGCGATCAAGCGGACCTATGAGGCGATCTGGCGCGACTGGCTGCCGAAATCCGGCCGCAAGCCCGCCGATGGCCCGACGCTGGAGCGCATGGACCAGCGTTTCGATCCGGCGACAGGCAATGGCGTGCTGGAGATCTGGCTGGCGCTTCAGCCCTGATCAGACGATCGAGCCCGGCTGCGGCGCGAGCTTCGGCGCCGCCTCCCCCGGCTGGATCAGCCCGGCCGACATGATGAGCTTGGCGCCGTCCTCGATCGAGATCGAGAGTTCCACGATCTCGCGGCGCGGCAGATAGAAGAAGAAGCCCGTCGTCGGGTTCGGCGTGCAAGGCAGGAAGACGCCGATCTGCTGATCGCCATCCGGCAGGCGGTCGGCGATCTCCGGCGCCGCCTCCTGCGCGATGAAGACGATCGACCACATGCCCGGTTGCGGGAACTGCACCATGCCGACCGTGCGGAACGAGGTGCCCGACTGGGAGAAGATGGTCTCGAAGACCTGCTTGACCCCCTTGTAGAGGCCGCGAACCACCGGCATGCGGCCGAGGATCGATTCCCCGGCGCTGATCAGCGAGCGCCCGACGAGATTGGCGGTCAGGAAGCCGAGCAGCGTCAGCCCGACCAGCGCGATGACGAGGCCGAAGCCGGGAATCGGATACGGCAGATAGGTATCGGGCAGGTAGGAGTTCGGGATGAGCGGCTTCACCAGCCCGTCGATGAAGTTGATGAACCACCAGGTCACCGAAGCCGTGATGGCGAGCGGCGCCGCGATGACGAGCCCCGTCAGGAAATAGCGGCGCAGGCGCGTGCCCAGCGTCGGGCGCGTCAATTCGGTCGGCAGGACGAGGCGTGGATCAGGCGGGCCGGCGGTCATGGTCGCGTTCTTTGTCCTCTCGCATTTTCGTCACGCGAACCGGCATCCACTTCGCTTGAAAATGCTGTGGCAACGATGCGCTCTCCGGTCGCCTTGCCGGCACCGGTCGGCGCCGCGATATGACATGATAGGCGAGACGGCGGCATCCGCCAGTACCTGCCCTTCCGGCTGCAAGCAAGGATCGAGCCCGTGCCGAACGACAATCAGCCGCCACGCCGCCTGACGCGGCCCGTGCTGATCGTCGCAGGCTGGCTCTTCACGGTGCTCGGCGCGATCGGGCTGGTCTTGCCGGTCATGCCCGGAACCGTCTTCCTGATCCTGGCGGCCTGGTGCTTCTCGCGCTCATCGCCGCGCTTCGAGGCCTGGCTCACCGGGCATCCGAAGCTCGGGCCGCATGTGCTGCGCTGGCGCGAGACGGGAGCCATCGCGCGGCGGGCGAAACTCCTCGCCTGCGGCTCGATGGCGGCGAGCTTCCTGCTGCTGACGCTGACCTCGGCGCCGCCGATCGCGCTGGCGACGACGGCGCTCTGCCTGATCGCCTCTGGCGCCTATGTGGCGAGCCGGCCGGAGCGCTGAGCGCCCCGGCCGCACCCTCACTCCACCGTGACGGATTTCGCCAGGTTGCGCGGCTGGTCGACGTCCTTGCCCATGAAAACCGCCGTCTGATAGGCGATCATCTGGATCGGGAGGGCGTAGACGATCGGCGCGAAGGTGGGGTCCATATCCGGCATCACGATCGTCGCCTCGGGCTCGATGCCGCATTCGGCGGCGCCCTTGGCATCGGTGATCAGGATGATGCGCCCGCCGCGCGCCGCGACCTCCTGCATGTTGGAGGCTGTCTTCTCGAAGAGCGCATCGTGAGGCGCGACGACGATGACCGGCATATCCTCGTCGATCAGCGCGATCGGCCCGTGCTTGAGCTCGCCCGCCGCGTAACCTTCGGCGTGGATGTAGCTGATTTCCTTCAGCTTCAGCGCGCCTTCGAGCGCCAGCGGGAAGCTGGTGCCGCGGCCGAGATAGAGCACGTCCTTGGCTTTGGAGAGCTCGCGGGCGAGCTTTTCGATCTCGGGCTCCAGCTCCAGCGCCTTGGCGATCAGGCCGGGCAGCGCGATCAGGTGCTGCACATGGACGGCTTCCTCATCGGCCGAGAGCGTGCCGCGGGCCCGCGCTGCAGCGAGCGCGAGCGAGGCGAAAACCGCAAGCTGGCAGACGAATGCCTTGGTCGAGGCGACGCCGATCTCGGGGCCGGCGAGCGTTTGCGCGACCGCGTCGCTTTCGCGCGCGATGGTCGAGGTCGGAACGTTGACGACCGAGAGGATGGCCTGCCCGTTCTGGCGGGCGTAGCGCAGCCCGGCCAGCGTATCTGCGGTTTCGCCGGACTGCGAGATGAACAGCGCCAGGCCCTGCTCCGGCAGCGGCGCCTCGCGATAACGGAATTCCGAGGCGACATCGATCTCGACCGGCAGGCGTGCCAGCTTCTCGAACCAGTATTTCGCAATGAGGCCAGCATAATAGGAGGTGCCGCAGGCGCTGATCGTCAGTCGCGAGAGGCCCTTCCAGTCGATCTTGTCGCCGAAGGGCAGACGCACCTTGCCGGCAACCATGTCGAGATACTGCGTCAGCGTGTGGCCGACGACCTCCGGCTGCTCGTAGATCTCCTTGGCCATGAAATGGCGGTGATTGCCCTTCTCGACCAGGAAGGCGCCGGCGGCGACACGCTGGGCGCGGCGTTCCACCTGCGTGTTGCTCTTGTCGTAGAAGGTCGCGCCACGGCGATGCAGCACGACCCAGTCGCCCTCTTCCAGATAGGCGATGAGGTTGGTGAAGGGCGCGAGCGCCAGCGCATCCGAACCGAGATACATCTCGCCATCGCCGATGCCGACCGCCAGCGGCGAGCCCTTGCGGGCGCCGATCAGCAGGTCTTCCTCGCCCTGGAACAGGAAGGCGAGCGCGAAAGCGCCATGCAGAAGCGGGAGGCTCGCAGCCACCGCATCAGACGGAGACTTGCCGCGATCAAGCTCGCGGGTGACGAGATGCGCAACGATCTCGCTGTCGGTCTCGGTCTCGAAGACATAGCCATCGGCCTGGAGCTCGGCGCGCAATTCGCGGAAATTCTCGATGATGCCGTTATGGACCACCGCGAGCTTCGACGTCGCGTGTGGGTGGGCGTTGACCTCGTTGGGCTTGCCGTGGGTCGCCCAGCGGGTGTGGCCGATGCCGACCAAGCCTTCGAGCGGCTCGTTCGACAGGCGAATCTCGAGATTCTTGAGCTTGCCCTCGGCGCGTCGGCGGGTGAGCTGGCCGCCCTCGAGCGTCGCGACGCCCGCTGAATCGTAGCCGCGATACTCCAGCCGCCTGAGCGCTTCGACGACCTGCGTCGCCACTGCTTCCTTGCCCAGAATCCCGACGATGCCACACATGGGCGATCCCCTTCAGCCATTGCTATAGGCAAAGCGCATAGCCGCGAAACGCGCGCGGACCCAATCACTATGCGTGACGAACTGTGAACGGCGACTTGCCGCTTTGACGCGATTCGCGACCTATTCCGCCGCTTTCTTGGCCGCTTTGCGGGCGAGCGAGGCTTCCCGGAACCTCTTGGCCCAGCCAGCCTTCTCCACTTGCTGGCCGCGGCCGATGGCGAGCGCATCCGGAGCCACATCATTGGTAATGACCGAGCCGGAGCCGACATAGGCGCCGTCGCCGATCGTGACGGGCGCGACGAGCGCGGAATTGGAGCCGATGAAGGCGCCGGCGCCGATCGTCGTCCGGGACTTGAGGAAGCCGTCATAGTTGCAGGTGATGGTGCCGGCGCCGATATTCGCTGCCGCGCCGACCGAAGCGTCGCCGATATAGGTCAGATGGTTGACCTTGGCCCCGACGCCGATCTCGGCGGCCTTGATCTCCACGAAATTGCCGGCCTTGGCCTTTTCCGCGAGCTTCGTGCCAGGGCGCAGGCGGGCGAAGGGGCCGACCATGGCGGCGGGCCCGATCTCGGCGCCCTCGAAATGCGAGAAGGCATGGATCACGGCGCCGTCAGCGATGCTGACTCCGGGGCCGAAGAAGCAGTTGGGCTCGATCAGGACATCGCGGCCGACTTGCGTGTCGAAGCTGAAGAAGACGGTTTCGGGCGCGATCAGCGTCGCCCCCTCCGCCATCACGGCAAGGCGCTTGCGCCGCTGGAATTCGGCTTCGGCGACAGCGAGTTGAGCGCGATCGTTGACGCCGTGGACCTCGCTCTCCGGCGCGCGCAGCACGGTGGCGGAAAGCCCGTGCGAACGGGCGACCGCGACGGCATCGGTCAGGTAGAACTCGCCTTGGGCGTTGTCGTCGCCGATCGCTTCGAGAATCTCCAGCGCGCGAGCGCCTGACAATGCCATCAGCCCGGCGTTGCAGAGCGTGATCGCGCGCTGCTGCTCCGTCGCGTCCTTGTGCTCGACGATGGCCTCGAGCTCACCATTCCGCTCAATGAGCCGGCCATAGCCGGTCGGGTCTTGCGCCTCGAAGCCGAGCACGACGACGGCCGCGCCCGCGGCCAGGCCGGCGCGCAGCGCGGCGAAGGTCTCGGGCAGCACCAGGGGCGTATCGCCGAAAGCGACGATGACGTCGTCATAGCCGCGGCGCAGGCTCTCGCGTGCCGCCAGAACGGCATGGGCGGTGCCGCGCCGCTCCTGCTGGATCGCGAGCTCGGTCGTGGGGAACCAATGCTGGGCTTCGCGCCCGACCTCCGACCGGTCCGGCCCGATCACGACCACGGCAGCCTCGGCGCCGGCTTCGGCGACCGCCGAGAGGGCGTGCCCGAGCAGCGACCGTCCGCCGACCTCGTGCAGCACTTTCGGGCGCTGCGATTTCATGCGCGTTCCCTCGCCGGCTGCCAGAACAATGGCGAGACAGGACCGGGTGGGCTGCATTTCGGTCATGTTTCTCGTTTCCTGTCTGTGCGAGCCGCGATATCCGCGGTCGTTTCATCGCATGATGGCATTGCAGGCCGCGTGGATAGCCGATCCAGGCAGCATTTGCCAAAGTCATCGCACGATAAAAAGGGGCCATTCTCATGACCAACGGCACATAGCCCGCCGACCGACCGGCAACCGCATCCGTCAAAAGCATGGCCGGCGAGATTTTTCCGCTCGCCACCGCTTTTCACCGGCCTTGGAAATGCTCTAGAAGCGCGGAGGACGAGGGCGTCGTCCGCGTAGTTTGGACCACATGGCGAAGTCATTGAATCGCAGGCAATTTCTGGAAGCCGCCGCTGGCGGCGTAGCGCTGGCGTCGCTGGCTGCTTCCGCGTCCGCCCAAACTCAGACAGGCGCCGCAGCCTTCAACATTCCCAGCCTCGCCGACGGGCAGCGCTTCGACCCTTCGCTGGTCGTCGATGCCGCGCGCATGCTGGCGCAAAAACCGCTAATACCGCTCACGGCGACGGATCTGCCCGAGGGCTACGCCACGCTGCCCTTCGACCAGTATTCCGGCATCCGGATGCAGCCCGCTGCCGCGATCTGGGCCGGCGAGAATCGCGGCTTCACCGTCGAGCCCCTGCATCGCGGCTACGTCTTCGCGAACCCGGTCAGCCTTTTCACCGTCGAGGACGACATGGTGCGCCGGGTCGCCTTCGACCGGAGCAAGTTCGACTATGGGCGGGTCGCCCCACCCCCGGACAATGCCGATCTACAGTTTTCCGGCATGCGAATCTCGGCGGGGCTGGAACGCCCCTTTGAGGTCGCGAGCTTCCAGGGCGCAACCTTCTTCCGCGCCCTCGCCCGCGGGCAGAATTTCGGCGCGATGGCGCGCGCCCTGATCCTGCGGCCCGGCGAGCAGCGCGGCGAGGAAATCCCCTTCTTCCGCGCCTTCTGGATCGAACGACCGAACCCCGCCACCGCCGCGCTGGTCATTCACGGCCTGCTCGATTCGGAGAGCGTCAGCGGCGCGGTGCGGATGACCCTTCGGCCCGGCGACGTCACCTTCATGGATGTCGAGATGACGCTGTTCGCGCGTCAGGCGCTCGACCATGTCGGCTTCGGCTGCGCGACCGGCATTTTCCTCTCCGGCCCGCAGAGCCGGCGAACCTTCGACGACATCCGCCCGGCGATCTACGAGGTTTCGGGCGTACAGATGCAGTCGGGCTCGGGCGAGTGGATCTACCGGCCGCTCAACAACCCGGCCAATCTCCAGGTTTCCTCCTTCGTCGACCAGAATCCCAAGGGCTTCGGGCTGATGCAGCGCGAGCGCGACGCGGCCGCCTTCCAGGACGACGATCAGCGCTTCGAGCTGAGGCCCAGCGTCTGGATGGAGCCGCTCGGCGAATGGGGCGCGGGCTCGATCCAGCTCATCGAGATTCCCAGCGATTCCGAGGCGAACAGAAACATCATCATGTACTGGCGGCCGAAGCAGCCATTGGCCGCCGGCAGCGAAGTCTCGATGAGCTATCGGCAGGCCTGGTGCTGGCAACCGCCGGATCGCCCGGACCTCGCCGTCGTAACCCGGATGAGACAGGGCAAAGGCTCGCAAGGCCGCCGCCGCCGCTTCCTGCTCGAGTTCACCGGGGGCAAGCTGGGGGATGCCGCAACCGTAGCCGCGATCCGCGCCGCGGTCTCGACCGCTCCGGGCTCGATCCAGAACATCCGCCTCTGGCCTTATCCCGAACGCAAGCAGATGCGCGTGGGCTTCGAGGTCGACCCCGGCAACGACAATCTCTGCGAGCTGCGGCTCGTCCTGCAAGCAGGCGGTCAGGCCGTCTCTGAAACCTGGTTGGACCGATGGACGTGGTAACCGCGCCCCGCCCCAGCGCCGCGGGCACCGACATGCGCGCACTCGTCTCGCGCGAGCCGGCGACGCCGCCGGAGAGCCGCCTCGTCATGCCCGTGCAGTCCTTCCGGAGCTGGAAGGCGTCGGACCGCCGCGAGCCGGCCGCTCCGCGCGACTGGAAGACGCCGTGGCTGAAGCGCCTCTTCGTCTTCGGCGGCGGGCTGGCGCTCACGGCCTATGGCGCCTGGGAAATGTACCATGTCGTGTCGGTCAGCCGCACGACCTCGCTGCAGTACGTCCTGCTCCTGCTGTTCACGATCAATTTCTCGTGGATCGCGCTGGCCTTCACCAGCGCGCTCCTCGGGTTCTTCGGCGTGCTGTTCGGCGTCGGACGGGCCGAGCGGGCCGAAAGCCTGAAGCATCGCACCGTCGTGGTGATGCCGATCTACAACGAGTCCTCGGCACGGACCTTCGCCGCGGTCGCCGCGATCCGCGAATCCGTCGAGGCGACCGGGCTCGGCGAGCATTTCGATTATTTCATCGTCTCCGACACGACCAATCCCGACATCTGGGTCTCCGAGGAACGCGCCTTCCTGGCTTTGCGCGAGCGGCTCGGTCCGAATTCGCGGGTCTATTACCGCCACCGGCCTAAGAACCATCACCGCAAGGCCGGCAACATCGCCGATTTCGTGACGCGCTGGGGCGGGCATTACGAGCAGATGATCGTGCTCGATGCCGACAGCCTGATGACCGGCAGCTGCATCGTGCGCCTCGCCGCCGCGATGGAAAACGATCCCGACGCCGGTATCATCCAGTCGCTGCCGCTGATCATCAACCGCAACACCTTCTTCGCGCGGCTTCAGCAGTTCGCGGCGCGCGTCTACGGCCCGGTCATCGCCACCGGGCTCGCCATGTGGTCGGGCCGCGACGGCAATTACTGGGGCCACAACGCCATCATCAGGACGCGCGCCTTCGCCGAGCATTGCGGCCTGCCGGACCTGAAGGGCAAGCCGCCCTTCGGCGGCCATGTGCTCAGCCACGATTTCGTCGAGGCGGCGCTGATCCGTCGCGCCGGCTGGTCGGTCTACATGCTGCCGGACCTGACTGGCTCCTATGAAGAAAGTCCGCCCTCGCTGATCGACATCTCCGTGCGCGACCGGCGCTGGTGCCAGGGCAATCTCCAGCATTCGCGCATCATCGGCGCGAAGGGCTTCGTCCTGCCGACGAGGCAGCATTTCGCCACCGGCATCATGGGCTATCTCGCCTCGCCCTTCTGGCTGATGCAGCTCGTCGTCGGTATCCTGATCGTGCTGCAGGTCAACTACGCGCGGCCCGAGTACTTCACGCAGGAATTCACGCTCTTCCCGGTCTGGCCGCGGTTCGACCCCGAGCGCGCCTTGCGGCTGTTCGCGCTGACCATGGCGATCCTGCTGGCGCCGAAGCTGTTCGGCCTCCTGCTGACGCTGTTCAACAACAAGCTGCGCCGGGCCGGCGGCGGCGCCATCCGGCTGATCCTGTCCTCGCTGATCGAGGTGCTGTTCTCGGCCTTCTTCGCGCCGATCATGATGCTGATCCAGTCGGGTTCGGTCTTCCAGATCCTGCTCGGGCGCGACACCGGCTGGAATCCGCAGCGTCGCGACGACGGCTCGATCCCGCTCAACGACATCATCCGCCGGCATCGCACTCACACGGTTCTCGGCGTGGTGACGGGCCTCTCGGCCTTCATGATCGCGACTGCGCTCTTTGCCTGGATGTCGCCGACGATCGTCGGTCTCGTCCTGGCGATCCCGCTGTCATGGGCCTCGGGCCAGCTCGGCATCGGGCTCTGGCTGAAGCGCCGCGGGCTCCTGCTGACGCCGGAGGAAGGCGACCCGCCATCGGTCGCCCTTCGCGCCAATGAATTGCAGACAGAGTTCGCCCAGGCCGGCTTCGACGATGCCGACGGTCTGAAAGCGATCCATGCCGATCCCGAGCTTCGGCATGCGCATGAGCTGATGCTGCCCGACAGCCATCCGCGCCGGCGCGGCGAGATCGACCCCGAGCGCGCGGTGGCGCAGGCCAAGCTCGTCGATGCGGAGACGGTCGATGACGCCGTGATCTGGCTGAAGCCCAAGGAGCGCATGGTCGTGCTGCATGACCGCGCGCTGATCGGGCTGCTCGCATCACTGCCGGCGGAGCGCGCCGAGAACGCGGCCTGAGAGGTCGGTCCGGCACACCCTTCGGCCCTCATCCTGAGGAGCCGCGTCAGCGGCGTCTCGCAGGATGAGGGCTGAGGGATTTCAGCCGGAAAGTCGTGGCTCTCCGTTGAGCCGTTCAGACCGGCTCGAAGGCGACCATGCAGCCCATGGCGTCTTCCGCCTGCACGAAGAGCCGCTCCTCGTTCTGGATGAACGGAACCTCCGCAGCCGTCAGCCGCTCCGCCACCGCATCCAGATCCGGCACCGCGACGCAGAAGCCGAGAAAGCGCGCCGGCGTCGTATCGGGCTCGACCTGATAGGCGCCCTGCGCGGTTTCGGGATCGAGCACGTCGAGGCGCCCGCGCGGCAGCGCCAGCACGTAATCCTCGTTGCCTTCGAGCACCTCGGCCCCGCCGCTGAAAGCGGTGAGGAAGGCGCGGTGCGCCGCCGGGTCCTCGGCCAGCATCACCGCGGACGACAATGCCGTGGCGCCGTTCGGATGTTGCTGGAAGGCCGGGTTCCAGAAATTCTGCGGCTCGAGCTGCCGGCAGACGAAGAATCCGCATTCCGGCGCCTTCGGATCGGCGGCGAAGGCGAGTTCGAAAGCGACCCTGACCGTCGAACCGTCCGGCCGCTTGCCTTGCCGCTCGAAGAAGAAGGGTTCGTAATCACCGATTCCGCCAGCCTTGAAGGCGGCGGCGTCGGCCTTGGCGTCCGTGCTTTCCAGCACCAGCATCGAGAGCCCCTCGCCCTGCCCCGCCAGAGCGTCGCGGACGAAGGCGCCGAACGAGAAGGTCCGCTCGCCGGCTGGAGGGATCGCGCCCGCATCGGCGATCGTCACCAGTTCGAGGAAGGAGCCGGGAAACTGGACGATCCGATTCTCGGTGCCCCAGGGGTGGCGATTGCGCGCACCGACCCTGAAACCGAGCTTTTCGTAGAAGGCTCCCGCCGCGTCGAGATCGCGGACACCGATGACGAGATGGTCGAGGCCGCGAGGCGTGGAGGCTGATGCAGGCATGGCAGACTCTTTCGGCAGGCTTATCGGGCCGGAAGGCTAGCAACTCTTCACGGCGCGGTCATGTCGCGTCGCGGTCACGGCTCGATATAGTGCGGCAGGAAGCGCGAGGTGTTCTTCGTGATCGGCGAGGCATCCTCGCGGACGCAAAGTCCGCAGGCCTGCGAGGCGACGAGCCAGGAGCCGAGCACCGCGTAATTGCCACCGGCAGAGAAGAGATTGGTCGCGGCATCCTGCAGGACATAGCCCTCCGCGCCATAGGGGCCGTCGTCGCTGTCGAGGACGCGGTCGCGCTCCATCAGCGTGACATTGGCGCCCTCGCGCGAATAGAGCGGCTTGCGGACGCGGCGGGCCGACAGCGTCGCGCAGCGCGGGTCGCCCTCGAAGAAGGCCGGCAGCAGGTTGGGATGGCCCGGTTCCATCTCCCAGAGGCAGGCGAGCAGGCCCTTGTTGGAGAGCAGCGCCTTCCAGGGCGGCTCGATGAACTGGCAGCGCGAGCCGGCCAGCGCCTCGCCATAGCGCTCGCGGAACAGCCATTCCCAGGGATAGAGCTTGAACAGGGTCTCGATCGGCTGGTTGGCGCCGTCGCAGAAGCGCCCGTCCGTGAGCAGGCCGATCTCCTCGATATAAGTGAAACGCGCATCGAGGCCGGCCTGGACGGCGCAATCCGTCAGATAGTCGACCGTGCCCTTGTCCTCGGCACTGCCCTCGACGCAGGTGAGATGCAGGCGATAGGGCGACGGCGTGCGCAGGCCGGCGAAGGCCGCGATCAGCCGCTCGTGCAGGGAGTTGAACTGGTCGCTGCCGGGGGGAAGCGCGCCACGCGCCATCGCCTGCTCGAGCCAGTCCCACTGGACGACGCTCGATTCGAACAGGGCGGTTGGCGTATCGGCGTTGTATTCCAGCAGCTTGGCCGGCCCATGCCCGTCATAGGCGAGGTCGAGCCGGCCATAGAGATTGCGCTCGCCGCTCTGCCAGCTCCGCCGGATATAGTCCCAATGCGCGGCTGGGATGGCGAGGCTGGTCAGGATCTCCTCGCTGGCGAGTGCCTTCTCGATGAAGGCGAAGCAGAGCTCCTCGATCGCCTCGGTCGGCGCCTCGATGTCGCGCTCGATCTCCTCCAGCGTGAAGGCGAAGGCGGCGCTCTCGTCCCAATAGGTCTCGCCGTCGATGGTGTGGAAGGCGAAGCCCAGCCGCTCGACCTGCGCGGCCCAGTCGGGACGGGGTGGAAGCGTGACGCGACGCATCTCAGGACGAGGAATGCGAGGAGAAGGAACGGGCGATGGAGCCGAAGCCGCCCCGCGACGAGACGCTGGTCGTCGTGCTCACGCCGCGGGTGCTCGTCGGCGACACCGCGACGCTGCCGCCGGTCGTCGTCGAATAGGCGCGCGAGCGGCTGCTGCTCGAGGAGCTGCTGCTGCCATAGGAGCCGCCGCCGCCGGATGACGAGGAAGAGGAGCCGGCGGCACGCGCCTGCTGGCATTCCGGCTGGGCGGAGCCCGGCGGGCAAGCGGCGGTTGTCGGCGGCAGCAGGGGCTGCGCCTGCGAACCGGCCAGGCCCCGCGCCAGCATGAAGCCCGCGAGCGCCGGGACAAAATACTGGGCGCCGCCGATGCTGGCGCTGGAACAGCCATTGGCGCCGTACTGCGCCTCGCATTCGTTCTGGTTGTTGAACTTCGGCGCATCCTTGAGGCGTGCGGCGGTCGCTTCGGAGAAGGCGGTCTCGCATTGTTGCGCGCTGAGCTGCCCGCCGGCGCGGCAATCGCTCAGGCTGTTATAGACGAGGCTTTCCTGGGTTTCCTCGCTGGAGCGTGGCCAGAACGAGGCGACGAGCACGACCCCGACCGCGGCCAGCCCGATCTGTGTCGAGCGCTTCATGGCATGCCCTCAGATCGTCATGCTGGCTGCGGCCAGCGTACCCGAAATCACCGCGATCACCGCCAGCATCGCGGCCGATGGCAGGCGGTCTTCCGCGATCTTCCGCGAGAGCTCCGGGATGACGATCCGCGCGAGACCATAGGCCGCGAACTGGACCAGCATCGCCGCGACGGCCCAGAGCACGCAGTCCGGGATGCTGCTGGCCTGCGAGATCGCCTTTTCGAGCGGCACGGTGAAGCCGATGAGGTTGCCGCCCAGCGCGATCGCGGCCGAGAGATTGCCGCCGCGGATCAGGGCGATCTCGTCATGGGCCGTCATGCGCAGATAGATCACGGCGAAGGCCGCGATCAGCGCCGCGCCGACGACGAAATAGAGAAGGAACGCGGGCAAGCCCGCCATCGAGATCGTCATGCCCCCGCCCCCCAGTCCATCCGATGCCTCGCAGCCTCATCATAGGTGAGGCATTGTCGGGCACCAGCGAAGCTAGCCGAAAAAGCTGCGTCAGCCGTCATCTAAAACGAGGATGCGCCGCATGAAGATCCGGGAAGCCTGTTGCAGCTGCGGCCAGTTGCGAGTCACCTGCCGGGGCGAGCCGGCCATCGTCGCCCTGTGCCATTGTCGTGAATGCCAGAGGCGAACGGGCAGCGCCTATGGCGTGGCGGCTTTCTTCGCGCGGGAGGCCGTCGCCGTGTCCGGGGATCATGCCGACTATGACCGCCCTGCCGATAGCGGCTTTCGCGTCCTGCATCATTTCTGCCCGGCCTGCGGCAGCACGGTCTTCTGGGAGCCGGCTCGCAGGCCGGAGATGATCGCCGTGGCGGTCGGCGCCTTCGCCGATCCGGCATTTCCCGCCCCGCGAAAGGTGGTCTTCGAGGAGCAACGCCATCCCTGGGCGGCGGTTGCCCTCGACAGCGATTAGACCAGGCGGCTCTGCACCACGGCCGCTTCGACGAA
Source organism: Allobosea spartocytisi (assembly GCF_014764685.1). NCBI lineage: Bacteria > Pseudomonadati > Pseudomonadota > Alphaproteobacteria > Hyphomicrobiales > Alloboseaceae > Allobosea > Allobosea spartocytisi. Next base: position 54,960 of record NZ_JACXWY010000013.1, on the reverse strand, counting down.
GCTCGCGAAGAGCGGATGCGGCTCGAAGGGGCGCGACTTCAGCTCGGGGTGGTACTGCACGCCGATGAACCAGGGATGGTCCGGATATTCCACCGTCTCGGGCAAGAGCCCGTCCGGCGAGACACCGCTGAAGCGCATGCCCTGCTCTTCCAGCCGCTTGCGGTAGTTCATGTTGACTTCGTAGCGATGGCGGTGGCGTTCCGAGATCTCGGTCGAGCCGTAGATCTTCGCGATCTTGGTGTCCGGCGAGAGGACGGAGGCGTAGGCGCCAAGCCGCATGGTGCCACCGAGATCGCCGCCGGCCGCGCGCTGCTCCAGCTCGTTGCCGCGCAGCCATTCCGTCATCAGGCCGACGACGGGCTCCTTGGTCTCGCCGAACTCGGTCGAGCTTGCCGCCTCGATCCCGGCGAGCGAGCGCGCCGCCTCGATCACGGCCATCTGCATGCCGAAGCAGATGCCGAAATAGGGCACCTTGCGCTGCCTGGCGAAGGTCGCGGCCTTGATCTTGCCCTCGGCGCCGCGATGGCCGAAGCCTCCGGGCACCAGGATGCCGTGGACATGCTCCAGGAACGGCGCCGGGTCCTCCTTCTCGAAGACCTCGGACTCGATCCAGTCGAGATTGACCTTGACGTTGTTGGCGATGCCGCCATGGGTCAGCGCCTCGATGAGGGACTTATAGGCGTCCTTCATGCCGGTGTATTTGCCGACGACGGCGATGGTGACCTCGCCCTCGGGGTTCTTTACCCGGTCGGAGATATGCTTCCAGTTCGTGACGTCCGGCTCGCTCGAGGCGTCGAGGCCGAAGGCGGCGAGCACCTCGTTGTCGAGCCCTTCTGCATGGTAGGAGAGCGGCACGTCGTAGATCGAGGCGACGTCGCGGGCCTCGATCACGGCGGTCTCGCGGACATTGCAGAACAGCGCGAGCTTGCGGCGCTCCTCGCGCGGGATCTCGCGGTCCGTGCGGCAGAGCAGGATGTCGGGCTGGATGCCGATGGAGCGCAATTCGGCGACCGAATGCTGGGTCGGCTTGGTCTTCAACTCACCGGCGGTCGGGATATAGGGCAGCAGCGTCAGGTGGATGAAGATGCACTGCCCGCGCGGCAGTTGCTGGTTCACCTGGCGGATCGCCTCGAGGAAGGGCAGGCTCTCGATGTCGCCGACCGTGCCGCCGATCTCGACCAGCGTGAAGTCGTAGCCCTCATTGCCGGAAAGGATGAACTCCTTGATGGCATTGGTGACGTGCGGGACGACCTGGATCGTGGCGCCGAGATATTCGCCGCGACGCTCCTTGGTCAGGATGTCCATGTAGATGCGGCCGGTGGTGATGTTGTCGCCCTTGTTGCAGGGCCGGCCGGTGAAGCGCTCGTAATGGCCGAGGTCGAGGTCGGTCTCGGCGCCGTCATCGGTGACGAAGACCTCGCCGTGCTGATACGGGCTCATCGTGCCCGGATCGACATTGAGATAGGGGTCGAGCTTGCGCAGGCGGACCTTGTAGCCACGTGCCTGCAGAAGGGCTGCGAGAGCCGCCGCCGCCAGGCCTTTGCCAAGCGAGGACACCACGCCGCCGGTGATGAAAACATACCGCGTCATGGGAGTTCACCTCTATCGCCACGGGTTCGATTCGCTAAGCGCATGCAGTGCAGTCCCGCCTTGCTCTGCGCGCTTGTCCACAAAAGAGAGGGCCGGTCGCCCGGCCCGTCTCCACACAAAAGAGAAGGGCCGGTTTCCCGGCCCTGCCCTGGTTACTGCTGCGGTGCCGCTGGCGGCGCCGGGGTCGGCGGCTGCGCGCCGCCTTGCGTCTGGTTCTGGAGCTGACGGAGCTGATCGAGCACGCCGCCGGCATTGGGCGCGCTCGGGGCGTTCGGCGCGGCGGGCTGGCCCGGAGTGACCGGAGCCGTCGTCGCCGGGGCGCCGTCGATGATCGAACGCTGCACGCGGCCCTGAGTGGCCATGATCGCGAGCACGATCGAGGTCAGGAAGAACAGGCCGGCGAGAATCGCCGTCGCCCGGGTCAGCGCGTTCGCCTGGCCGCGCCCGGTCATGAAGCCGCCGACGCCACCGCCGCCGGAACCCATGCCGAGCCCGCCGCCTTCGGAGCGCTGCAGCAGCACGACGCCGACGAGCGCGACGACGATGATCAGATGAATGACGATGAGAACGTTCTGCATGATCTCACGAAATGGGGATGGCGCGGGCCGCCGCAAGGGCTACCCGCTCCTCCTCGAAAGGTCGAGGCGAATTCGGCGGCGCAGATAGCACGGGGCTTCCGCCGGCACCACCCGCAAAATCAAAATTCATGAACGGAGCGCCCGAGACTGATGCGAAAGAACCCGCCTGCATCCTGTGATGCAGCCTCCTTTGCGCGGCAAAAATTTACGCACCGTCAGTATGCTGAAGCCGGATTTCATCAGCCTGGTATGACGATGCCCAGCGTCCAGCACATAATTCTGTTCTTATTTTTCGCGGTGATTGCGTCTGCATTGTTATTTCCGCCAGATGGAACGGTCATCGACGCGCAGAGAGTGGTTTTATCTCTAGTTTTCGCGTCCGCCATATCTGGATCGCTATTGCTGCACAGATTTCTATTTCCGTTTAGATTTCTTCTCCTCCCGGATTGGAAGACGACCTACATCATCGCCGCTGGATTGTTCGCTCTCGTATTTGTTGGCCTTCTGACCATGCCTTTGTCGCCTCAGAATTGAGAGTTTTCTGTCCGGGCCTGCCCACGTCATTGCGAGCGGAGCGAAGCAATCCAGAAGACTGGGTCAAACGCTTCAACACGATCCCCCTGGATTGCTTCGTCGCTTCTCTTCTCGCGCTGACGCCGGAGAAGGCCCGCATCGCCTCCTCTCGGGTTCAGGCGCAGGCGCGCGCGATCGCCAGGAATTCCTCGGCCTTCAGGCTGGCGCCGCCGACGAGCGCGCCGTCGACATTGGCGACATTCATCAGCTCGGCCGCGTTCGAGGGCTTCACCGAGCCGCCATAGAGCAGCCGGACGCCGGCTGCGGCGTTCTTGCCGACGATCCGCGCCAGGTCGCTGCGAATCGCGGCGTGCATCTCGGCGACATCGGCTGCCGTCGGGGTCAGGCCCGTGCCAATCGCCCAGACCGGCTCATAGGCGATGACCAGGCTTGCGGCGTCGAGGCCTTCCGGCACCGAGCCCTTGAGCTGCCGGCGCACCACGGCCAGCGCCTTGCCGGCCTCGCGCTCGCCCTGCGTCTCGCCGACGCAGATGATCGGCACGAGCAATGCCTTGCGCGCGGCCTCGGCCTTGGCGCGGATGGTGGCGTTGTCCTCGCCATGGAGCGTGCGCCGCTCGGAATGGCCGACGATGCAGAAGCTCGCCCCCGCATCGGCCAGCATCGCGGCCGAGACCTCGCCGGTGAAGGCGCCGGCGGGCTGAACGCTGCAATCCTGCCCGCCTGTCGCGATGCGCGAGCCGATCAGCGCGGCAGTGGCGGTGAACAGCAGTGTCGAGGGTGGGCAGATCGCGAGGTCGACGGCGGCCTTGAGCGAGGCGTCATAGCCGCGGGCGACCTCCGTCGCGATGGCGAGATCGGCCTTCAGCCCGTTCATCTTCCAGTTGCCGGCTACCAGCGGCCTGATGCTGCGCGTCACGTCGTTCCTCCGGAAATTGTGCTGTCCGGGCTCTATCAATGCCCGGCTGGCGCCGCAATCTCATGTGAACCGGAAACACGAAGCCGCCGCGGCGATTGCGGCTTTCGCCGCCGGTTCCTATAAGCAGCGCCGACAAAAACGCGCGCGGGCCCGTCTCCGCGCCACGAACGGGTTCAGGGAAAGACAGCTTCCATGATGATGCAGGGCATCCGCAAGGCGAGTCAGGGTTTGCTCGGCAAGCTCGTCATCAGCGTCCTGTTCGGCGTCCTGATCCTCGCCTTCGCGATCTGGGGCGTGGGCGACATCTTCCGTGGCTATGGCCGCAACGAGGTCGCGCGGGTCGGCAAGACCGAGATCAGCATCGAGCAGATGCGCACCGCCTATCAGAACGACCTCCAGAACCTGATCCGCCAGCAGCGCCGGCAGATCTCGCCGGAGACGGCGCGCGCGCTCGGCCTCGACCGGCAGGTGCTCTCGCGGCTCGTCAGCGAGGCGACGCTCGACCAGACGGCCAAGAACCTGCACCTGGCCGTCTCCGACGACACGATCCGCAACCTGATCTTCGACGACCCGGTCTTCCGCGACGCGTCCGGCCAGTTCTCGGCGGCGCGCTTCAACGAATTGCTGCGTTCGAACGGCTATAGCGAGCAGAGCTATGTCGCGCTCCAGCGCGCTACCATCCTGCGCCAGCAGATCGCCGAGATGATCAGCGGCGGCTTCACCGTCCCGGTCGCCCTGCAGGAGATCGGCAACCGTCTGCGCAACGAGAAGCGCGCCGTCGCCTTCGCCCGCATGCCGGCGAGCGCTGCCGGCGAGATCGCCGCTCCGACCGAGGACCAGCTCAAGGCCTTCTACAACGAGCGCAAGATTGCTTTCCGCGCCCCGGAATACCGGACCGCCTCCGTGCTCGCGATCACGTCCGATGCCGTCGCCGACCCGGCCAAGGTCACCGATGACGAGGCGAAGGCACGCTACGAGGCGCTGAAAGCGCAGCGCTTCACCACGGCGGAGACGCGCACCGTCGAGCAGATCCCCTTCCCGAATGCCGAGGAGGCACAGGCCGCCAAAGCCAAGATCGACGGTGGCGAGACCTTCGACGAGATCGCGACCGAGCGGAACGTCGCCTTCAAGGACCTCACGCTCGGCACCTTCACCCGCGAGCAGATCTTCGACCCCGCCGTGCGCGAGGCCGCCTTCGCGCTGGAGGAAGGCGCCGTCAGCGCCCCCGTGCAGAGCGCCTTCGGGACCGTGCTGCTGCGCGTCACCAAGGTCGATAGCCAGCATGTGCGCCCCTATGAGGAGGTCGCCGAAGAGGTGAAGAAGGAGATCGCGGCGGGCCGTGCCTCGAGCCGGATCACCGAGCTGCATGACAAGATCGAGGATGAGCGCGCCTCGGCGAAGCCGCTGGCGGAGATCGCCAAGCAGTTCAACCTCGAGCTGCGTGTCGTCGGCCCGATGAGCCAGGGCATGACCAAGCCCGACGGCGCCCAGGAAGCCGCCCTGCCCGGCGGCGATGCGACGCTGCGCGCGATCTTCGCTTCCGATATCGGCGTCGACAACGAGGCGATCCGCCTGCCCCAGAACGCCGGCTATGTCTGGTTCGACATCGCCAAGATCGACCCGTCCCGCGACCGTTCCTTTGACGAGGTCAAGGGCGAGGTCGCGACGCAGTGGCGCGCCGACGAGACCGCGAACAAGCTCTCGGCCAAGGCGCGCGAGCTCGTCCAGAGGCTCGACAAGGGCGAGGCCTTCGCGACGGTCGCGGCGTCGAGCGGATTGACGATGGAGACGGCCGCCGGCATCGGGCGACAGGAACAGCGCACCGATCTGCCGGCCAACGTCGTCACCCAGGTGTTCGGCACGGTCGCCGGCAAGGCCAATTCGGCGGCCGGCGCCGATGGCGGCCGCATCCTGTTCAAGGTCGATTCGGCGACGGTGCCGCCTTACATCCGCACGACGCAGGAGGCGGACAACTTCGTCCGCCTGCTCTCCGCCAATCTGAGCGAGGGGCTCCTGCTGCAATATGTCGCCGAGCGCCAGGCCAAGCTCGGCGTGAGCATCAATGACGCGGCGTTCCGCAACGCCACTGGCGGGGTGCAGAATTGACGATGCAGCACCTCGACGAATTCGAGCGCTTCGCGCAGATCTACGAAACGGGCGCACCGCAGCTCCTGCGGCAAGTCCTGGTCGGCGATTGCGAGACGCCGGTCGCCGCCTTCCTGAAGCTGCGGCACGCCACCTCCGGGCCGGCCTTCCTGCTGGAATCGGTGGAGGGCGGCGCCGTTCGCGGTCGGTACTCGATGATCGGGCTGGAGCCGGACCTGATCTGGCGCTGCCATCAGGGGCAGGCCGCGATGTGCCGGCCTGCGCTCGGCGACGCCTTCCTCGACGATCCGCGCCCGGCCTTCGAGAGCCTGCGTTCGCTGCTGGTCGAAAGCGCGATCCCCGAGGCGGAAGGGCTGCCGCCGATGGCGGCCGGCGTCTTCGGCTATCTCGGCTACGACATGGTGCGGTTGATGGAGCGCCTGCCCGAGCCGAAGGAGACCGGCACCGGCGTTCCCGACGCGATCCTGAGCCGGCCGACGCTGATGGTCGTGTTCGACGCCGTGCGCGACGAGATCCACATCGTCACGCCGGTGCGTCACCAGCCCGGCATCGCGGCGCGGCACGCCTATGAGAGCGCCCAGGAGCGGCTCGACGGCGTCGTCCGTGTCCTTGAAGGCGCCCTGCCCGCCGAGGCTGACATCGACATCGCCAATCTGCCCGAGCCGGTCACGACCTCGAACACCAGCGAGGCCGAGTATCTCGACATGGTGGCGAAGGCGAAGGAGTACATCCGCGCCGGCGACATCTTCCAGGTCGTGCTGTCGCAGCGCTTCGAGGCCCCCTTCGCGCTGCCGCCTTTCGCGCTCTACCGGGCGCTGCGCCGCGTCAACCCGGCGCCGTTCCTCTGCTACCTCGATTTCGGCGGCTTCCAGATCGTCTGCTCGAGCCCCGAGATTCTGGTCCGGCGGCGCGACGACACGGTCACGATCCGCCCCATCGCCGGCACGCGCCGGCGCGGCGCGACGCCTGCCGAGGACGACGCCCTCGCCGCGGAGCTGCTCGCCGATCCGAAGGAGCGCGCCGAGCACCTGATGCTGCTCGATCTCGGCCGCAACGATGTCGGGCGCGTCGCGGAGATCGGAACGGTCAAGGTCACCGATTCCTTCTTCATCGAGCGCTACAGCCAGGTGATGCACATCGTCTCGAACGTCGAGGGCAAGATCGACCCGAAGCACGATTCGCTGGCTGCCCTGATCGCCGGCTTCCCGGCGGGCACCGTCTCGGGCGCGCCGAAGGTGCGGGCGATGGAGATCATCGACGAGCTGGAGCGCGATGCACGCGGCGCCTATGCCGGCTGCATCGGCTATTTCGGCGCGAATGGCGAAATGGACACCTGCATCGTGCTGCGGACCGCCGTGGTGAAGGACGGCAGGATGCATGTCCAGGCCGGCGCCGGCATCGTCTACGATTCGAACCCGGCCTCCGAGCAGGAGGAGTGCATCAACAAGGCCAAGGCCCTGTTCCGGGCGGCCGAGGAAGCGATCCGCTTCGCCGCGCGCAGCGGGCGCGGGCAGTAAGACTGCCGCATGCGAACCGCCCGGCTGGAAGCAGCCGGGCGGTTTTCTTTTGCGGTCTTGCGTGCCGCTTCAGTGCCCCTTGCTGGGATGGGCCGTCATCCGGTCGACCCAGGCGATGCCGATGGCGGACAGGATGAAGACGACGTGGATCAGCGTCTGCAGCAGGACGCCGGATTCGGTGTAGTTCGTCGTCCGGCCGAGCCCGCCGATATTGCCGGCCTCGATGAAGGTCCTGAGCAGGTGGATCGACGAGATGCCGATGATCGCCATGGCGAGCTTGATCTTGAGGATACTGGCGTTGACGTGGCTCAGCCATTCCGGCTGGTCCGGGTGGCCTTCCAGCCGCAGCCGTGAGACGAAGGTCTCGTAGCCGCCGACGATCACCATGATCAGCAGGTTCGAGATCATCACCACGTCGATCAGTCCCAGCACGACCAGCATGATCTGCTGCTCGCTGAAGTCGAAGGCGTGGGTGACGAGGTGCCAGAGCTCCTTGAGGAACAGGAAGACGTAGACGCACTGGGCCACGATGAGGCCGATATAGAGCGGCAGCTGCAGCCAGCGGGAGCTGAAGATCAGCGCCGGCAGGGGCTTCATCGCGCCAGGCGGGGCGGAACGGGAGGGCGAGCTGCCGGTCTGGGCCATGGTAGGGTCCTGATCCTTCGAATGCATGAGGAGGTTTCTGTGAGGCGAAGCGCTAGATGGCGAGGAAAACCCGTCGACGCAAGACGCCGGATGAGGCTCCGAGCCTCAACAGCCACAATGTTGTGACGGCGCATTTACGCCGGGATTGCGGACTAGTCTTTCCGCCGGCTCGATAAATCGCTACAATCACGCCCAATCGGGGGGACATGCGAAGTTCCACTCGCACGGGACAGTAAAGGAGTTTCGCCATGATCAGGACGTTTGCCGTCGCCGCCGCCCTCGCCGGCTGCGCCGCTCTCGCTGCTCCCGCCACCGCGGCGCCGCTGGCGCCGGCCTCTGCCGCGGTCGCCTCGGCCAAGGCGGATGCCGGCCTGCTCCAGACCGTGCAATGGCGCCGCTATGGCTATTACGGCCCCCGCTATTACGGTGGCTACCGCCGCGGACCGGCCATCGGCGCCGGCATCGCCGCCGGTGTCATTGGCGGTGCTCTGGCGGCCGGTGCGCTGGCTGCCCCGCCCCCGCCGGTCTATTACGAGCCGGCCCCGGTCTATGTCGCGCCGCCGGTGGTCTATGCTCCGCCCGTTCCGCGTGCCTATGGCTACAGCGTCGAGGACACCGACGCGGTCGCCTACTGCTCGCGCCGCTTCCGGTCCTACAATCCCGAGACCGGAACCTATATCGCCTCGGGCGGTGTCGTCCGCGCCTGCCCCTGACAGGGCCCGACAACCCGACCGGGAATCAATGGCTCCCCGCAGCGATGCGGGGAGTTTTTGTTTGCGGTGGAAAGCGGCTTGCCATCGCGATTGCGATTCCGCTTATCTGCGGCCTGCCTGATACCGGAGCATCTCGTGCGCATCGCCACCTGGAACGTGAACTCGGTCCGCCAGCGGCTCGGCCATCTGCTCGATTTCCTGAAGGAGGCCGAGCCGGACGCGCTCTGCCTGCAGGAGATCAAATGCCTCGATGCCGATTTCCCGCGGGCCGAGATCGAGGCGGCCGGCTGGCAGGTCGAGACGCATGGCCAGAAGACCTTCAATGGCGTCGCGATCCTCAGCCGCAGCAAGCTCGAAGATGTGCGCCGCGGCCTGCCCGGCGACGAGGGCGACGAGCAGGCGCGCTATCTCGAAGGCGTGCTGCCGCTGGGCAACGGCGTGGTGCGGCTGGCCTCGATCTACCTGCCCAACGGCAACCCGCCGAACACCGAGAAATATCCCTACAAGCTCGGCTGGATGAAGCGGCTCACGGCGCATGCCGAAATGCTGCTGGAGCACGAGGAGCCGCTGGTGCTGGCCGGCGATTACAACGTCATCCCCGAGCCCCGTGACGCACGCGACCCCGCGGCCTGGGTCAGCGATGCGCTGTTCCTGCCCCCGACACGCGCCGCCTTCCGGGAGCTTCTCAATCTGGGCCTGACCGAAGCCTTGCGCAGCACCACCGAAGCCGGCGGACTTTACACCTTCTGGGATTATCAGGCCGGCGCCTGGCAGCGGAACAACGGCATCCGCATCGACCATCTGCTGCTGTCGCCGCAGGCGGCCGACAGGCTCGCCGGGGTGAAGATCGCCAAGCATGTCCGCGGCTGGGAGAAGCCGTCGGACCATGTGCCGGTGATGATCGAGTTGAATTAAGAGGCTCTAAGGCCGGCCGGCGCCGCGGCTCGGGCTGGCGCCGGTTGCGACCTGCTGGCGCTCCACCAGGGCAAGGGCGGCCGTACGGTCTGCCGGCGACGCCGACGCGAAGGCGGCATCGTTGCGCTCGAGGATCCAGGCCTCGCGCGCCGGATCGGCGCTCTCGCGGGCCAGCGCGAGCCACATCAGGCCGAGCACAGGCTGGCGCGGCACGCCCTCGCCGCCACGCAGCAGCATCTCGCCGAAGGCGGCGCGGGCCGGCGCATGGCCCTTCTCGGCAGCGAGCTTCATCCAGCGCGCCGCCTGACGCGGATCGCGGGCGGTACCCTGCCCCTTCATATAGAGCCGCGCCAGATTGTACTGGCCGTCCGGGTCGCCGAAATAGGAAGCCGCGTAGTTGAACATGTCGAAGGCGCGGTCGGGATTGGGCTTCACATAGCTGCCCTTGATTCCGTCGATGAAATAGCTGCCGAGCGCCACGAAGGCGCTGCCGACCATGCGGCCGTCCGCCGTGCCGGGAATGGCGTCGGCATTTTCATCCGCGATCTTCGAGAAATATTCGAAGGCCTTGAGATCGTTGGTCGGGACGCCTTCGCCGCCGGCATACATCCGGCCGAGCTTGTACTGCGCGGTGAGATGCCCCTGCGAGGCGGCGTATTCGAGTGCGCGGACGGCACCGACCTGATCCCCGGCGGAGGAGTCGCGCATCCAGGCGCGCAGCGCGTCCCGCGCGCTGTTGAAGGGGACGAGCGGCAGGGCTGAATGCGCCATCGGCGTGTTCGGAGCCGGCGCGATCGTGGCCGTGTCGGGCGAGGTCGGGCGCGAGGAATCGGGTTCCGGGAGAGCGATTCCGGGAATCGGCCTCGGCGGCAGCATGGGCTGCCCATTGGCATAGTCCTGTGCCCGGGCGACCTGGGGGCCGCCAAGCATCAGCAACATGCAAGCTATGGTGACGTCAGATATCCGCATAGCAATGGGTTTCGGCCGCCCCTCCTGGGTGGGTGACGGCGCCGCCTTTGGCGGAGCCGACCGTCTGCGCGTATTTCCACAGCGCGCCGGAATTGTAGTCGGTCTTCCGCGGTTTCCAGTCCTTACGACGCTCCTCAAGTTCGGCATCAGAAAGGCGGACTGCGAGCTTTCCTGTGATGGCGTCGAGTTCGATGATGTCGCCGTCGCGGATCAGGCCGATCGGGCCGCCGACGGCGGCTTCAGGCCCGACATGGCCGACGCAGAAACCGCGAGTCGCGCCCGAGAAACGGCCGTCGGTGATGAGGGCTACCTTGTCGCCCATGCCCTGGCCGTAGAGGGCCGCGGTGGTCGACAGCATCTCGCGCATGCCGGGGCCGCCCTTGGGGCCCTCGTAGCGGATGACGAGGACGTCGCCGACATTATAGGTCCGGTTCCTGACCGCCTCGAAGGCATCCTCCTCGCGGTCGAAGCAGCGCGCCGGGCCGGTGAAGACGAGCTGGTCCTCCGGCATGCCGGCGATCTTCACGATGGCGCCCTCGGGCGCGAGATTGCCCCGCAGGCCGACGACGCCGCCGGTCACCGTGATCGGCTTGTCGGCGCGGTAGACGACGTCCTGCTGGTCGTTCCACTTCACCGAGGCCATGTTCTCGGCGATGGTGCGGCCGGTCACGGTCAAGCAGTCGCCGTGAAGATAGCCGGCATCGAGCAGGCTCTTCATCACCAGCGGAATGCCGCCGACCTCGAACATGTCCTTGGCGACGTATTTTCCGCCCGGCTTCAAATCGGCGATATAGGGCGTCTTCTTGAATATCTCGGCGACCTCGAACAGGTCAAAATCGATGCCGCATTCATGCGCGATCGCCGGCAGGTGCAGCGCGCCATTGGTCGAGCCGCCAGTCGCGGCGACGACCATTGCGGCGTTCTCCAGCGCCTTGCGGGTGACGATGTCGCGCGGGCGGATGTTCCGCGCGATCAGCTCCATCACCATCTCGCCGGCGGTGTAGCAGAAGGTGTCGCGGACATCGTAGGGGGCCGGAGCGCCGCAGCTATAGGGCAGCGCCAGGCCGATCGCCTCGGCGACCGTCGCCATGGTGTTGGCGGTGAACTGGGCGCCGCAGGAGCCGGCCGAGGGGCATGCCGCCTCCTCGAGCTCCTGCAGGTCCTCGTCGGACATCGCACCGACCGAATGCTTGCCGACGGCCTCGAACACGTCCTGGACGGTCACGGGGCGGCCCTTGAAGGTGCCCGGCAGGATCGAGCCGCCATAGATGAAGATCGAAGGCACGTTGAGGCGCACCATCGCCATCATCATGCCGGGCAGCGACTTGTCGCAGCCGGCGAGGCCGACCAGCGCATCATAGCAATGGCCGCGCATGGTGAGCTCGACCGAATCGGCGATGACCTCGCGCGAGGCCAGCGACGACTTCATGCCCTGGTGGCCCATGGCTATGCCGTCGGTGACGGTGATGGTGCAGAACTCGCGCGGCGTGCCGGCGGCGGAGGCGACGCCCTTCTTCACGGCCTGGGCCTGGCGCATCAGCGAAATGTTGCAGGGGGCGGCTTCGTTCCAGCAGGAGGCGACGCCGACGAAGGGCTGCGCGATCTGCTTCGCGGTCATGCCCATCGCGTAATAATAGGAGCGGTGCGGGGCCTTGGCCGGGCCGACGCTCACATGGCGGCTCGGCAGCCTCGACTTGTCATACACACGCCCGTCCATCGCCACTCGCCCTGTCCTCCCAGACCAGCCCGGCCGGAAAATGCCACGCCGATCAGGCCGATCGCAACGCCGGCCTCGAAACCCCGATTTCGGCCGGGATATTGCGATCCACGGCCCCACGAAGTTTCAATTTGTCTATATCTCAAAGACTTAACGTGCCCTTGTGCTGGGCGCTCTTTGTGGCGGCTTCGCGGCGAGCCCGGGCATGGACATGGCGCCGGGAGCGTTCCCGCCACAGTGTTGCAGCGATGACACGAAAAGGCCGATGCGGCGGTGGAGCGACGCGCTTCAGAGCACCATCGGCAGGACGAAGAAGCCGCCGACCACAACCACCAGTAGGGTCAGTGCCGCCAGCGGCAGGTGCTTCTCGATGAAGATGCGGATGTCGTCGCCATAGAAGCGCAGGGCCACCGCGATCATCAGGAAGAAGGTGACGCGGGAGACGACCATGCCGACCGTGAACTTCCACAGGTCGAAATGCAGGAAGCCCGACATGATCGTGACGATCTTGAAGGGGATCGGCGTCAGGCCCTTGGTGACGAGCACCCAGAACCAGTAATCCTGCGAGGTGGCGATGAGATGCGCGGCCTTGTCCTGCAGCCCGTAGATCCCGATCAGCCAGGCCCCGACCGATTCATAGAGCAGCGCGCCGATGGCGTAGCCGAGATAGCCGCCGAGCACGGCGCCGAGCGAGCAGATTCCGGCGTAGAACCAGGCACGATCCGGCCTGGCGATGCACATCGGCAGGAGCAATGGCAGGGGCGGCAGCGGGCTGACCGAACTCTCGACGAAGGTCAGCGCGAAGAGCAGCCAGGGAGCGGCCGGGTGCGAGGCGTAGGAAACACACCAGTCATAAGCCCGCTTCAGCATGGGTCCTGATCAGCCGATCCGAATTGCCGCCATATCGCGCATGGCGGAGTTGCGCCATGCGCATCTAAGCGATGTCCAAGGAGAAGGCGAGTCCTCTCTTACGGTAACGTCAATTTGAAGACGCAGCGGTGGCCGGAATGCGGTGGCGGGTCAGGCCAGCCGCGCCAGCGCCTCCGCGATCTTCGTCTTGCGCGCTTCCGCCGCGGCCTTGCGCTCGCGATTCTCCTCGACGATCTCGTCGGGCGCGCGGGCCATGAAATCGGGGTTGCCGAGCTTCTTCTCGACCACCGCGATGTCCTGGTCGAGCTTGGCCAGTTCCTTGGTCAGGCGGGAGCGCTCGGCTTCGAGATCGATCAGGCCGGCCAGCGGCAGCGCCGCGACCTCGCCGCGCACGATGATCTGGGCCGACTGCGCCGGAGCCGCCGTTTCGAAAGCGATGTCGGAGACGCGGGCGAGCCGTTCGATCATCGGCCGCCAGCTCTCGATGGTCGCGCGCGTCGCGGCCGAGGCGTTGACGAGGACGAGCGGCGCCTGCGTGCCGGCCGGCACGTTCACCTCGGAGCGGACCGAGCGGATATCCGAGATCAGGTCGACGACGAAGCCGATCTCGGCTTCTGCCGCCGCGTCCTTGAGACCGGAGAGATCCGGCCAGCGCGTGAGGCAGACCAGCGCGTCATCGCTGGCGGCGAGCTTGCGCGGCGCGCCGGCCCCGGCCTTCTGGGCCCAGAGCTCTTCCGTCAGGAAGGGCATGAAGGGATGCAGGAGCTGGCAGATCAGGTCGATGATGTAAGCCACCGTCGCCTGCGTCTCAGCCTTCTCGGCGGCGTCGACGCCCTCGCCCTGCAGCACTGGCTTGGCAAGTTCGAGATACCAGTCGCAGAACTGGTTCCAGACGAAGCGATAGGCCGCGCCCGCCGCCTCGTTGAAGCGGAAGCTCGGGATGCCGGCGGCAATGTCCTCGGCCGCTTGCGCCGCCTCGCTGAGGATCCAGCGGTTGAGCGGCTGCCTGACATTGGCCGGATCGAAGCCTTCCGCCCGCGCGCAGCCATTGATCTCGGCGAAGCGCGCGGCGTTCCAGATCTTGGTCGCGAAGTTGCGATAGCCCTCGACGCGCTGGGTGCTGAGCTTGATGTCGCGCCCCTGCGCCGCCATCGCCGCCAGGGTGAAGCGCAGCGCATCGGCGCCGTACTGGTCGACGAGCACCAGCGGATCGATGACGTTGCCCTTCGACTTCGACATCTTCGCGCCCTTCTCGTCGCGAACGATGGCGTGGATGTAGACGTCCTTGAACGGCACCTCGTCCATGACGTTGAGGCCCATCATCATCATCCGGGCGACCCAGAAGAAGATGATGTCGAAGGCGGTGACGAGCGTCGCCGTCGGGTAATAGTGCTTCAGCTCGGCCGTCTGCTCGGGCCAGCCCAGCGTCGAGAACGGCCAGAGCGCCGAAGAGAACCAGGTGTCGAGCACGTCCTCGTCGCGCGTCAGCGCAACGGTGTCGCCGTAATGCGCCATGGCGAGCGTCTGCGCCTCGGCCTCCGACTCGGCGACGAAGACCTCGCCATCCGGCCCGTACCAGGCCGGGATCTGGTGGCCCCACCAGAGCTGGCGCGAGACGCACCAGGGCTCGATGTTCTCCAGCCAGTCGTAGAAGACCTTGGTCCAGTTCTCGGGCGTGAATTTGGTGCGGCCATCCTGGACCGCCTTGATCGAGCGCTCCGCCAGCGGCTTGACGTCGACATACCACTGGTCGGTGAGCCAGGGCTCGATCACGACATCCGAGCGGTCGCCATGGGGAACCGTATGGCCGTGCGGCTCGACCTTCGCCAGGAAGCCGCGCTCGGCCATCATCGCGACGACGCGGCGGCGGGCCACGAAGCGGTCGAGCCCGTCGAGCGCCAGCGTCTCGCCGTCCGGCTTGGCGCCGGCCAGGAAATCCTCGTTGCCGGCGAGCAGGATGCGCGCCTCGCCGTCGAGGATGTTGACGACGTCGAGCTGGTGGCGCTTGCCGACCTCGAAATCGTTGAAGTCATGCGCCGGTGTGATCTTGACCGCGCCGGTGCCCTTCTCCGGGTCGGCGTAATCGTCGGGCACGATCGGGATGATGCGGCCGACCAGCGGCAGCACCGCCTTGCGGCCGATCAGATGGCCGATCGTCTCGTTGTCCGGATGCACGGCGATGCCGGTGTCGCCCAGCATCGTCTCCGGGCGCGTCGTCGCGACGGTGATGAAGGTCGAGGCGTCGTCCGCGTCGTAGGTCGCACCTTCGAGCGGGTAGTTGAAATAGTAGAGATGGCCGTTCGGGTCGCGATTCAGCACCTTGTCGAGCTTGGCCGGGTCGAAGGCCTCCTCGCTGCCGCGCTCCCATTTGAACGAGCCGTTCTTCTCGATCTGCAGCACCTCGATGTCGGAGATCGCGGTCTGGAACTTGGGGTCCCAGTTCACGAGCCGCTTGGCGCGGTAGATCAGCCCCTGCTTGTGCAGGCTGACGAAGACCTTGAGGACGGCGGCCGACAGACCCTCATCCATGGTGAAGCGCTCGCGCGACCAGTCGCAGGAGGCACCGAGGCGGCGAAGCTGGTTGACGATCGTGCCGCCCGACTCCTCCTTCCACTTCCAGACCTCGGCGAGGAAGGCCTCGCGGCCCATCGTGCGGCGGTCGGTCTTGTTCTCGGCGGCGAGCTTGCGCTCGACGACCATCTGGGTCGCGATGCCGGCATGGTCGGTGCCGGGCTGCCAGAGCACGTCCTTGCCGCGCAAGCGCTCGAAGCGGCAGAGCACGTCCTGCAGCGTGTTGTTGAGCGCGTGGCCCATATGCAGCGAGCCAGTCACGTTCGGCGGCGGGATCACGA
Organism: Allobosea spartocytisi; assembly: GCF_014764685.1. Lineage (NCBI taxonomy): Bacteria > Pseudomonadati > Pseudomonadota > Alphaproteobacteria > Hyphomicrobiales > Alloboseaceae > Allobosea > Allobosea spartocytisi. Next base: position 39,038 of record NZ_JACXWY010000013.1, on the reverse strand, counting down.
TGCAATAGGGCTCCGCGCCAGGCTGAGCTCCCCTGCCCGCCTTGAAGGCTCCGGCCTCGTCCCAGGCCTTGCTGATCCGGGCCTCGACGGCTGCCGGCTCGAAAGTCTTGTCCATCATCGCATCGCTCGAACGCAGAAAGGCCGGGGAACCTGCCCCGGCCGGAAAAATCACGGGCCAAAAGGTCTCGGCCCTTAAGAGCCCATGCACGGGCCGCGCGTCAACGTTTTCGATGATGCGCCGCACCCTGCAAGGCCAGCATGGACCTCAGGCGAGGTTCGACTGCAGGAACCAGAGCGACTTGTCGAGCATGCGGGAATAGGCGGTGAGGATGTCGGCGGAATCGGCATCGCCGGCCTCGTCGCAGGCATCGATCGCCTCGCGCACCTTGTTGCCGGCATCCGCGTAACGCTGGATCAGCGCTTTGAGATGGTCCTGAACCGGGACGATATCCGTCGGATAGGGCTTGAGCGACGTCGCATCGGCCGTCGTCTGCACGGTTCCGAGCGCAATGCCGCCGAGCTGGGCGATGCGCTCGGCCACGGTGTCGACATGCTCGTCGAGATCGGCACGGAAGCCGTCGAGCATCAGATGGACGCCGATGAAGCCCGGCCCCTTCAGATTCCAATGCGCCTGCTTGGTCACCAGCGCCAGATCGATGCCGTCGGCAAGGCGCTCATTGAGCAGCCCCACGACCTTCGCCTTGGTGTTCGATGCCAGCTCGATTCTGCTCGACTTGACGATTTTCGCGGGAGCCGATGTCTTCGCCACCGCCCTGGCGGCAGGGGCTGTCTTGGTTGCGGGATTTTTGCCGGACTTGGCCATGGGTGAGATCCCCTGAGGAAGGAAGCGGGGCCTGCGCGAGTTGCGCGGCTCGCGCCCCTCCTACGCCTCAGACGATCGGTTGTTCCCGCCCCGCATCGCCGCGATGGCACGGAACCTCCGTCGCGGCGGGCGGTTGCACCCACAAGATCAGCACGGGAAGAGCCCGCCCGCCGCGCCGGGCATTGCTGTCGCCCGCTCAGCGGCACCGCGCAACCGCAAGGTCAGATTGTGAGGACAGGCAGATGAGATTACTGGTTCACGCCCTGGGCGCCTGGATCACCGTGGAAGCCGCATCCGGCCGCTACCCACGCCCGTTCGCGATCGGCCTGACGATGCTGGTTTCGCGGCTCGGCGCACCGACAGCCGCGCTCGCGATGGCAGGTTTCGCGCTCAAGCGCCTCGACGAGGCAGGGGCCTTCGACGGCTTGCGGGCATCACGTCCGGCCGCGAGACGCGCTCGCAGCACCGAATAAAGCTGACTAACTGCGCCCGCCGCGCGCGACACGCTCGATCTCGGCCCGGACCAGACGCTCGACCATCAACGGCAGGTTGTCGTCGAGCCAGGTCTTCAGCATGGGCTTGAGCATGTCCTTGACGAGATCCTCGAGCGTCCGCGCATTGCTGCTGAGCACGGTGTTGGCAAGCTGCCCGAACGCGCTGGTGACGGCGGAACTCGCCTGATCCGACAGGAGGCTCGCCATGTCGACGGGCCGCGGCGCCGGTTCCGGCTGGGGTGCGGCAACAGGGGCCGGCGTCGGTTCGACGGGGGCCATGGTCGCGACCGGAGTCGGCGGCTCGGACTCCTCGGTCTCGCGAAAATCGACATCAGCCTCGGCTTCGGCCGGGGCGGTGGGCGCAGGTGGCGGCTCGACGGCGGGAGGCACGACGAACGCGGCCTCCGTGCCGAGATCCAGCACGTCGTCGTCGATCGAAGCCGGCACCGGCTCGGGGGCCGGAGCCTCAACCTCGGCTTCGGCGGGCTTGGCTTCGTCGTCGGAAATGATCCGGCGGATGGAGGCGAGAATCTCCTCCATCGACGGTTCATTGGGCTTGGCTTGCGCGTTCATGACAGTCTGGACCGTTGGACAGCGCGCGCGCCGATGGAATCAACGCCGCTCCAAAGCGGAGTATTCCATGAGACTCCGGGCAGACAAGGCGGCAAAGCCTTATCCCACAGGAGAAAACAGCGCTGTTGCCCGAATGTGCCGCCCCTGCCCGGGGCGGCCTTGCGCGGAACTGTGCCGGAGCTCAGCGCCCGTCCGGGGTCTGGGTGCCCCACCAGAGGTCCTTGACCTGGTCGTAATGCTGCCGCGAGTCGTAGTTGGCCGTCTTCAGCTTCAGGGTCTGGGCCGAAAGCTTGCCGACCGCCGAGAGCACGGAATAGGAGGCGACGACACGGTCGCGCTGGGCCGACACCAGGTTCGACCGGGCGCTGACCAGTTCCTGCTGCGCGTTGAGGACATCGAGCGTGGTGCGCTGGCCGACCTTGGCCTCCTCACGCACGCCGGCGAGCGCCGTCGAGGAAGCCTCGACCTGGGCCTGAGCCGCGATGATCTGCGCCTTGGCGGCTTCGAGCCCGCCCCAGGCGGAGATGACCGCGGCGCGCACCGTGTCGCGCTGCGTGTCGACGTCGATGCGACGCTGCCCGGCCGTCTCCTTGGCCTGGCGGGTGCGGGAATAGACCAGGCCGCCCTCGTAGATCGGGATCGTGAGGGAGCCGACGATGCTGGCCGAGGTGCGGTTATCGCCGAAATACTGGTTGTCGTAACGCTGCTGGACCGAGCCGGTCAGGCCGATGGTCGGCCCGAGATCGGCCTGCGTCACCTTGACCTGGAGCTCGGCCGCGTCGACGCCATGGAGCGCCGCGATGATCGCCGGATGGCCCGCGAGCGCCTGGTTCACCGCCACGGGCAGCGATTTCGGCAGAAGGTTCTCGACCGGGCGGCCGGGGGCGAGCGAGCGCGGCTCGGTGCCGACATTCTGCCGGTAGCGCGCCACCGAGGTCTTCAGGTTCGATTCAGCGAGAATCGCCTGGGACTGCGCCGAGGACAGGCGGGCTTCCGCCTGCGCCACGTCGGTGCGGGTCACTTCGCCGACCTGAAATCGGTCGCGCGTCTGGCGCAGCTGCTCCTCCAGAACCTCGACGTTGTTGCGGTTGAGATTGAGGATCGCCGTGTCGCGCAGCACGTTCATATAGGAGGTCGCGGCATCGAGCAGCACATTCTGCTCGGTGTTGCGCAGGGTTTCGCGCGCACCGAGGACCTGCGATTCGGACTGGCTGATCGAATTGCGGGTCTTGCCCGAGTCGAAGATGTTCTGGGTGATCTGCACGCCGGCGCCGCGTGGATTGAGCCGGGTCGTGAGGTTGTTATGGAAGGCGGACGAGGCCGCCCCGGCGGGAACCGACGAATCGAGGACGCTGGCGCCGATATCGGCGGAGGCCGTGATTCGGGGCCGATAGCCGGCGCGCGCCTGCGGGACGTTCTCGTCTGTCGCGCGCACCGAGGCGCGCTGGGAGTTCAAGGTCGGATTGCCCGCATAGGCGCGGGCCAAGGCCGCGTCCATGGTTTGGGCTTGCGCGGCGGCACTCCAGCCGCCTGCAAGCACCAAAGCCAGAACGGCGCTGACGCCGAATCCGAAACTCTTCTTATCGCTTCGTCGTTCCACTGGACGCCTCTCGTGCGCACTAAAGTCGCGCCCAGGCATCGCCCCAGCCTCGGCATAAGTTGTCATTTCATACCCTTACCGGCGCTTCGAGCCAATGCAATGGCCGCGCCGGACTGGTTTCCGTGAACAGGTGCCGTAAAAATGCGACACCTTAAAATCAAAAAACGAAGGCCGGCGGACGCCGGAACTCCGCCAGTTCCGGCGCTGCCGCGTCGAAAACGGTACGCCCGGCAACAACATCTGCCGATTTCTGGTAGAGTTTCACGCGGGCGGCGCGCCCCTGCCCCTCCACCACGATCAAGCGACCTTCGGGACGCAGGAGCGAAAACAGATTCCGCGGTTCGAGCTCGCAGGAGCCGCTGACGAGAATGGCGTCGAACGATCCCGCCGCGGGCTCCTTGTCGGCGACGGAGGCGCCGCTGCCGGCGGCCGCGAGTGCGGTGGCGGCCAGGGCGCGGGCTTCGCCATCGGGCTCCCACAACGTCGCCTTCGCCCCCATCCGGTCGATCAGCGCGGCGCCATAGCCCGTGCCGCCGCCATATTCGAGGACATCCTCGCCCGGCTCGATATCCAGCGTCTGGATCATGCGTGCGATCACCATCGGCGTCATCAGGGCCCGGCCCGTGCCCGGCAGCCCGATGGCCTGGTCGAGATAGGCGAGATGAGCCAGGCTCTCGGGGACGAAAGCCTCCCGGGGGACCTCGTCCGCAGCGGCCAGCACGGCCCGGTCCGTGACGTCATAGGTCCGCAACTGGCAATCGACCATGTTGCGGCGAAGCCCGGTGAAACCTTCCATGCCCTGAACTCTCCGTCCGCGACGCGGTCCGGCCGTAGCCTCAGACCTCTTGCCCGAAGCCGGCGCGGCACCGCCGCTCATGGCAGCTTTCTGTTCGAGTGCGGCGCAAAAGGCAAGCGCGCTCGCATCCCGCGAGCGTCGCATGCGCCTGCCGGATCGAGCGACCGGCGGCGGAATTTCCCGAAGAAGGCGGCCATCGTCTCGTAAGCTTTGAGCCTGTGCGGGCCGGGGGGCAGGCCCGGCACGACCTGCCCTGCCCGGGAACGAAAAAGGGCCTGAGCGATCTTTCGCTCAAGCCCTTGAATTCGCTGGCTCCCGGAGCAGGATTCGAACCTGCGACCAATCGATTAACAGTCGATTGCTCTACCGCTGAGCTATCCGGGAACGGTGGCCGGGGTAATAGCGGCGTGATCCCGACAGCGCAACCCCCTTTGCGACCGCAAAACACATCTTCATGTCGGACAGGTGAAAGATGCGATGCCGGGTTGCGGTGCGTCCCGGCTTGTGGTTATAGCCGCTCTCGCGGATGCGGCTGGGCCGTTTTCGCCGGAAGGCCTCGTGGCGGAGTGGTTACGCAGAGGACTGCAAATCCTTGCACCCCGGTTCGATTCCGGGCGAGGCCTCCAAATAATCTTCTTGAAAACCGATCGTCTGGCTCCCGCGTATAGCGTCCGGGGCGATTGCGATGGCTGCCGCGCCGTTCGGCAGGCCACCGTCCGTCCCCCGAGAAGCTCTGGCGAGGTCCGATGACGCAGCGCAGCCTGCACTGGTTCCGGGACGATCTGCGGCTCGCCGATAACCCCGCCCTCACCTGCGCAGCGGAATCGGACGCTGTCCTGTGCCTCTATATTCTCGATGAAGACGGCGAGCGGCGCCCTCTCGGCGGCGCGGCGCGCTGGTGGCTGTCGCGCTCGCTCGCGGCGCTTTCCGCCGCATTGACCCGCAAGGGCGGCCGGCTGGACATCCTGCGCGGCGCCCCGACGACGCTGCTGCCGGCCCTCACCGAGGCGGCGGGAATCGAGCGCGTTACCTGGAACCGCCGCTATGAGGCGGGATCGATCGCGCTCGATACGCGACTCAAGGAAAGGCTTTCCAGCGCGGGAATCGAGGTCCGCAGCTTCAACGCCAGCCTGCTGAACGAGCCGTGGCAGGTGACGACGCGCACCGGCCAGCCGATGAAGGTTTTCACGCCCTATTGGCGCGCGGCGCGCGAGCGCGGCGAGCCGGCAGCGCCTTTGCCCGCGCCCTCCCGAATCCGTTCCTTCCCGCTGCCTGATTCGTTCGGGAAACGCGCGCTTGCCCTGGAAGAGCTCGCTCTCGAACCGACGCGGCCGGACTGGGCCGGTGGCCTGCGCGACGCCTGGACACCGGGCGAGGACGGCGCGCGGGAGCGGTTGGAGGATTGCCTGGGCGATTCGCTTGCTGGCTATGCGGAAGGACGCGACCGCCCCGACCGCGACTCGACATCGCGGCTCTCGCCGCATCTGCGCTTTGGCGAGATCGGCCCCCGCCAGATCTGGCATGCGCTCGGAACGGCGCGTGACAATGGCGAGGCGGTTGGCTCGGCGGCGGATGCCGAGAAATTCCTGTCCGAGCTCGGCTGGCGCGAATTCTCCTATCACCTGCTTTTCCACAATCCCGAACTGGCGACGCGGAATTACGATGCGCGCTTCGATGCCTTTCCGTGGAAGGCGGACCAGCAGGCCTTGCGCCGCTGGCAGCGTGGCCGGACAGGCATTCCGCTCGTCGATGCCGGGATGCGCGAGCTCTGGGCCACGGGCTGGATGCACAACCGCGTGCGGATGGTCGTAGCCTCGTTCCTCATCAAGCATCTCCTGCAGGACTGGCGGGAGGGCGAAGCCTGGTTCTGGGACACGCTGGTCGATGCCGATCCGGCCAACAATGCCGCGAGCTGGCAATGGGTGGCGGGGTCCGGGGCCGATGCCGCGCCCTATTTCCGGATATTCAACCCCGTCACGCAGGGGCAGGCCCATGATCCGAAAGGCGCCTATGTCCGGCGCTGGGTGCCCGAGCTGGCCGGGCTTCCCGACACAGAGATCCACGCGCCGTGGAAAGCCTCGGAGGAGACCCTGCGTGCAGCGGGCATCCGGATCGGCGAGACCTACCCTGCCCCGCTCATCGACCTCGCCCTCGGGCGCCAGCGCGCGCTCGACGCTTTCGCCACGATCCGCGGCCGTTGACGTCGGTTCAACGCTGCCGGTCGACGACTCTGGAGAGCAGCGCGAAATAGGCCGGATAGGGCAACAGCCGGGCCGCCTTCAGTATCCAGGCGAGACGGCGCGGAAAGGTGATCTCGAAGCCGCCGCGCTCGAAGCCGTCGACGATTCGCCGCGCGCTCTCCTCGACGCTCATCAGAAAGGGCATGGCGAAGCGGTTGCGCCGGGTCATCGGCGTGTCGACGAAGCCCGGATTGACGAGCTGAAGCCGAATCCCCGCGCGGCGGCAGTCCAGATACAGGGCCTCGCAGAGATGGATCGCCGCTGCCTTGGAGGCGCCGTAAGCGGCTGCGCCGATGAGGCCGCGATAACCGACGAGTGAGGCGTTGACGGCGATCTGCCCGCGACCGCGCTGCGTCATGGGGCCCAGCGCCGCCGACAGGCCCTTGGCGACACCGAACAGATTCACCGCCATCGCCGCTTCGACGTTTGCGGGCTCGAACGGGCCGCCCGTAGGGCCGGGGGCGACGCCGGCGTTGAGGAAAGCGAGCGCGATCGGCCCGTGCACGGTCTCGACGGCTTCGACGATGTCCCGCATCGCCTGTTCATCGGTGACGTCGCCGGCATGGGCGACGATCCGGCCGGGCAGGCTTTCGGCCTCGCGTGCGACGGCCTCGAGCGCGTCGGTCCGGCGGGCGGTGACCGCGACCGTCCAGCCGCGCCGCGCGAGTTCCAGCGCGACGGCAGCGCCGATGCCGGAGCTGGCGCCGGTGATCCAGGCGACGCCGTCCGTCGGTTTCATGCGGGGCAAGGCCATGGCGGCTCCGGATTGGTCGATACCGCCATCTAGGCATTGAATCGGGGGGCGGTAAGCCTCGCAGGCTGCATCATCCCCGTTATCCCGCCAATGAGGTGGCACACGCCCGGCAATCGGTGCAGTCTGCGGGCCGAAGGTGCCGCGAGCACCGCGAGCGAGACGACGAGATCATGCCGACCGAACTGCTGTTCCGCCAGGATGCCTATCTGAAGGAGACGCCGGCGACCGTGGAAGCCGTCAACGAGCGCGGCGGCATCGTCCTCGATCGGACGATCTTCTACGCGACCGGCGGCGGCCAGCCCGGCGATGCCGGGCATCTGCGCCGGGCCGACGGCAACCTGATCGCGATCGGCACGACGATCTACGACCCCGAGGACAAGAGCCGCGTCCTGCATGTTCCCCTCGAAGGGCAGCCGGCGCCCGCGCCCGGCGAAGCTGTGACCGCGATTCTCGATTGGGAGAGACGCCTCAAGCGCATGCGCATCCACACCGCGCTCCATCTGCTGAGCGTCGTGCTGCCCTACCCCGTCACCGGCGGCTCGATCGGCGACGGCGACGGCCGGCTCGATTTCGACATTCCCGAGGGCGGGCTCGACAAGGCCGAGCTGGCGGAGAAGCTCAATGCGCTCGTCGCCCGCAATGCCGACGTGACCGAGCGCTGGATCACCGACGCGGAGCTCGACGCCAATCCGGGGCTGGTCAAGACGATGTCGGTGAAGCCGCCGCGCGGCTCCGGCCGGGTCAGGCTGGTCGCGATCGGCGATATCGACCTCCAGCCCTGTGGCGGCACGCATGTGCGCAACACCGCCGAGATCGGCCTTGTCGCCGTCACCGACATCGAGAAGAAGGGCAAGCAGAACCGGCGCGTCCGCATCGCGCTGGCCTGAGAAGCGGTTTTCGACGGAAGCACACCGTCATTCCGGACCAGCGGCGAAGCCGCGCCGATCCGGAATCCATTGTCGGGCGATGCTCTCTACGATGGATTCCGGGTCAAGCCCGGAATGACGGCGCGGTTCCAATAACCAACAAACCTCGAATATCCCCAAGGACATCACATGGCCCGCGAAGACGTTTTCGTATCGACCGATTGGCTCGCCGAGCGCCTGAACGCGCCAGACGTCATCGTGGTCGACGGTTCCTGGTATCTGCCGGCCCATGGCCGCGATCCGCATGCCGAATTTGCCGAGCGGCGCATTCCCGGCGCGGTGCATTTCGACATCGACGCGGTCAAGGATACCGGCTCCGACCTGCCGCATATGCTGCCCCGGCCGGAGGCTTTCGCGGCGGCGGTCGGCGCCATGGGCATCGGCGACGGCATGCGCATCGTCGTCTATGACGGGCTCGGCCTGTTCTCGGCGCCGCGCGTGCGCTGGACCTTCCGCACCTTCGGCGCGAAGGACGTGGTGATCCTCGAAGGCGGCTTCCCGAAATGGGAAAGCGAAGGCCGGCCGATCGAGCACGGCCCGCCGCGCGCCCGCTCCAACCGCAGCTTCACCGCGAGGCTCGACCATTCCGCCGTCGCCAGCGCCGAGGATGTCGCCAAGGCTCTCGCCAATGGCACGCAGGTCGTCGATGCCCGCCCGGCCGACCGCTTCCGCGGCGAGGCGCCGGAGCCGCGCGCGGGTGTCCGCTCCGGCCATATGCCGGGTGCGCGCAACGTGCCGGCGACCGCGCTGATCGCCAATGGCAGCCTGAAGGACCCGGCCGCGATCGCGGCCGCCTTTACCGAGGCGGGCATCGATCTCGACAAGCCGCTGATCACGAGCTGCGGCTCGGGCGTCACCGCCGCGATCCTGTCGACGGCGCTGGAAAGCATCGGCAAGCCGGGACGCGCGCTCTATGACGGGTCCTGGGCCGAATGGGGTGCGAGCGACCGGCCTCTGGCGACCGGGCCGGCGAAGACGGCCTGAATTCGGACGGACAACAGGAGGGTGCCATGAGCGATCATTCGCACGACCACGACCATCCGCACGATCACGCCCATGACGAGCCACGCTGGAAGCATGACGGCGTGCGCGTCATCACCGGCGACAAGCTCGATCCCAACACCGCCCAGACGCCGGGCATGTTCCGGCAGGCGGCGATCAACCATGCCCGTGTCGGCGCGCAGAAGATCTGGGCCGGCACGGTCGCGATCGAGCCCAACGCCAAGACCGGCGTGCATCATCACGGCGCGCTCGAAAGCGTGATCTATGTGGTGAGCGGCAAGGCCCGGATGCGCTGGGGGGACCGGCTGGAATTCGTCGCCGAGGCCGGGCCGGGCGATTTCATCTATGTCCCGCCCTTCGTGCCGCACCAGGAGATCAACGCCGATCCCGACAACCCGCTGCAATGCGTGCTGGTGCGCTCGGACAACGAGGCGGTGGTGGTCAACATCACCGATGTCGACCCGGTCGAGAAGCCGGAAGAGGTCTATTGGGTCGACCCGATCCACAAGCACCCGCACGGGTGAGCGGGAGGGTTCCCATCGAACCGCGCCGTCATTCCGGACAAGCGGCGAAGCCGCGCCGATCCGGAATCCATCGAAGGGCGCCAACGCTCTGGGATGGATTCCGGGTCAAGCCCGGAATGACGGCTTGGTTCGATTGCGAATTTTCACCCCGTCTCGAAATCGCCCGGCTGCGGCGGGGCGATCGGCTTGAACAGGGTGCGATCCGGCTTGATGTCGAGCAGCGGCGTCTCGTCGAGGCAGTCGAGCCCGCGCACCAGCAGGACCGGGCCTTCGCGCGCGACCAGCGTCGCGATCGAGGTGCCGATCGGATTGGGCCTGACCGGCGTGCGCAAGGCGAAGGTGCCGCGGGTCTCGCCGTTGTTGGCCGGACTCTGGCGGACGAGATCGCGGCGCGACTGGTGCAGCCAGTACAGCACCTCCAGCCGCTCGAAGCGCTCGATGCCGTCGAGCGCCTGATCCCAGGGCGCGAAGAGTTCGATGCGGCAGATCGGTCCATCCGCCCTGCCCTGACGTGGGCAGGCCAATCGCGAGGTCCATGGCGTGCGGATCGTTCCGATGAAAGCGAGGCCGGCATCGGTCGCCTGCGGCGGCGCGACGGCGACCTCTTTGTCGCGGATCTCGTTCTCGCGGACCATCGAAATCAGTCGATCGCGATCATCACGTCGGACGCTTTCACCACGGCATAGGCTTCCTTGCCAACGGTGAGGCCGAGATCGTCGACGGCCGCATTGGTGATCGAGGCGGTGACGACCGCGCCGCCGATGTCGATGCGGATATGGGCGGTGGTGGCGCCCTTGGTGATCTCGACGATTCGGCCCTTGAGCTGGTTGCGCGCGCTGATCTTCATCGTCGCTCTCTCTTTGGTGATGTGTCGGTCACGCGGTCGCAGCCGGCCGTCCTTGACTTGGCCGAGGGCGCACGGCAACCATCGCTATATCCAACGATATACAACGATAAGCGCAGCGAGGGACAGCATGATCAACCGCCGGACGATGCTCGGGATGGGCCTGGCTCTTGCGATGGGCCTCGCCCCGAGCTTCAACGCCGCCCAGGCGCAGACGAAGGATCTCGTGATCTTCGCTGCGGCGAGCATGAAGAACGCGCTCGACGAGGCCGCCGCCAACTGGGTCAAGGAAACCGGCAAGCCCGCGCCGAAGATCTCCTATGCCGCGAGCAACGTGCTCGCCAAGCAGATCGAGAGCGGTGCGCCGGCCGACCTCTTCGTCTCGGCCGATCTCGACTGGATGGACTATGCGGCGAGCAAGAACCTGATCAAGCCGGATACCCGCGTCAGCCTGCTCGGCAACAAGATCGTCCTGGTCGGCGCCAAGGATACGACCCTCAAGGTCGAGCTGGCGCCGGGCGTCGATCTGAGCGGCGCGCTGGGTTCGAGCCGCCTCGCCATGGGCAATGTCGATTCCGTGCCGGCCGGCAAATACGGCAAGGCCGCGCTCGAGAAGCTCGGCGGCTGGGACAAGGTGAAGGACAAGATCGCGCAGGCCGACAATGTTCGCGCCGCCCTGCTCCTTGTTTCGCGCGGCGAGGCGCCGCTCGGTATCGTCTACGCCACCGACGCCGCCGCCGACCCGCAGGTCAAGGTCGTCGCGACCTTCCCCGAGGGCTCGCACCCGCCGATCGTCTATCCGGTCGCCGTGACCAAGGATTCGGCCAATCCCGACGCCCAGGCTTTCCTGACCTATCTGCGTGGGCCCGCGGCCAAGCCGGTCTTCGAGAAGCAGGGCTTCACCGTCCTCAACAAGCCCGCCTCGTCGTCGTGAGCCTGCCGGCTTGAGCCACTGGCTGACTCCCGAGGAATGGACGGCGGTCAGGTTGAGCCTGATCGTCGCCACGACCGCCACACTCGCGAGCCTGCCGCTCGGGCTCGTGGTCGCGCTCCTGCTGGCGCGCGGACGCTTCTGGGGCAAGTCGCTGCTCGATGCGGCGGTGCATCTGCCGCTGATCATGCCGCCCGTCGTCACCGGCTATCTGCTGCTGATCGGCTTCGGCCGGCGCGGGCCGATCGGCCAGTTCCTCTATGACTGGTTCGGGATCGTTCTCTCCTTCCGCTGGACCGGTGCGGCGCTGGCCTGCGGCGTGATGGGCTTTCCCTTGATGGTGCGGGCGATCCGGCTCTCGATCGAGGCCGTCGACCGCAAGCTGGAGGCGGCCGCCGGCACGCTCGGCGCCAATCCGCTCTGGGTCTTCCTCGTCGTGACGCTGCCGCTCTGCGTGCCCGGCATCCTCGCCGGCATGATCCTGTGCTTCGCCAAGGCGATGGGCGAATTCGGCGCGACCATCACCTTCGTCTCGAACATCCCGGGCGAGACACAGACCCTGCCCTCCGCCATCTATACCTTCACCCAGGTTCCCGGCGGCGAGACGGGCGCGATGCGATTGACGATCATCTCCATCGCGATCTCGGTCGCCGCCCTCTTCCTCTCCGAATGGATGGCGCGTCTGGTCGGCCGGCGGATCGCCGTCGAATGACCACGCCCGTCCTCGACATCGCCGTCCGGCACCGGCTGGGCGACTTCCAGCTTGATGCGGCCTTCCAGTCGCAAGGGCGATTGACGGCGCTGTTCGGCACGTCGGGCTCGGGCAAGACCTCGCTGGTGAACGTGATCGGCGGGTTGATCCGCCCGCAGGCGGGCCATGTGCGGGTCGAGGGCGAGGCGTTGCTCGATACAGCGCGCGGCGTCTTCCTGCCCAAGCATCGCCGGCGGATCGGTTACGTCTTCCAGGAGGCACGGCTGTTTCCGCATCTCACCGTGCGGCAGAACCTGCTCTTCGGGCATTGGTTCGTGCCGCATGCCGTCCGAAAGCCGGCCGAGCTCGACAAGGTGCTGGAGCTGCTCGGCATCGGCCATCTGCTGAAGCGGCGGCCGGGCGCGCTCTCCGGCGGCGAGAAGCAGCGCGTCGCCATTGGACGTGCCCTGCTGGCGCAGCCGCGCCTGCTCTTGATGGACGAGCCGCTCGCCGCGCTCGACGAGGCCCGCAAGGCCGAGATCCTGCCGCATATCGAGCGGCTGCGCGACGAGGTCGGCATCCCCATCGTCTATGTCTCGCATTCGCTCGCCGAGGTGGCGCGGCTGGCGACCACCGTCGCCATCGTCGATGCCGGGCGGATCGCCGCCTGCGGGCCGACGGCCGAGATCCTCGCGCGCGTCGACCTCGCCTCGCGGCCCGGTGCGCCGGAGGCGAGTGCGGTGCTCTCCGCTGCGGTGACGGGCTTCGACGAGGCCTTCGGCCTCGCCCGGCTGGCGACGCCGGCGGGCGAACTCGCCATTGCCCGCGGCGCGCTCAGGCTGGGGCAGCAGCTGCGCGTGCGGATCATGGCGAGCGACGTCATGCTCAGCCTTGCACCGCCTGAAGGAACCAGCGCGCTCAACGCCCTGCCCGGCACGGTCGCGGAGATCGGCGAGCGGACGGGCGAAGGCGGCAGCACCGTGCATCTGCGGCTCGATTGCGGCGCTGCGAATCTGATCGTGCGGTTGACGGCGAAATCGGTGGCGAGTCTTGCGCTGGCCATCGGCAAGCCGGTCTACGCCATCATCAAGAGCGTCTCTGTCGAGACGCCCTGAGGTCATCTGCAAAAAAGGCACAGCCGCGCCCTTGACCTTCCCATGATGGGAAGCCCCATATGAACCGTCATCACGATGAAGGAGACGGCGATGACGGTCATCGACAGGACGAAGGATGGGCTGGCGACGCTCGACATGGCCGTGGAGGGCATGTCCTGCGCGAGCTGCGTCGGCCGGGTCGAGCGCGCCATCGCGGCGGTGCCGGGCGTCGAGTCGGTCGCGGTCAATCTCGCGACCGAGCGCGCCCATGTGACCTTCGCCAAAGGCGGCGACGTGTTGAGGCAGGTCGAGGAGGCAGTGCGCCAAGCAGGCTACCAGCCGACCGAGCAGACGATTGACCTTTCCGTGAGCGGCATGACCTGCGCGTCCTGCGTCGGCCATGTCGAGAAGGCGTTACGGGCTGTGCCCGGCGTCGTCGGGGCCACCGTGAACCTCGCCACCGAACGCGCCAGCGTGAAGGCCGTGGCCGGCGGCGATCTTGGCCCCGAGCTGATCAAGGCGGTCGAGAAGGCCGGCTACGAGGCGAGCCCGGTGACGCCCGATGATGGGCATGCGGCCGGCCAGCACGACCATATGCAGATGCTGAAGGAGGAAGAACAGGCGCGGTTGCTGCGCTCGGTCATCCTCGCCGGCGTGCTGACGATCCCGCTGCTGGCGATCGAGATGGGCAGCCATATGGTTCCTGCCCTGCACCACTGGCTTGCCGGCAATTTCGGCGAGGGTAATCTGCGCATCTTCTCCTTCGTGCTCGCCACGATCGTGCTGTTCGGGCCGGGGTTGGTCTTCCTGCGCAAGGGCTTCCCAGCCCTGCTGCGGGCCGCTCCCGACATGAACACGCTGGTCATGCTCGGGGCCGGTGCTGCCTGGCTCTATTCGAGCGTCGCGACCTTCCTGCCCGGCCTGCTGCCGGCGGGAACGGCGCTGACCTATTTCGAATCGGGCGCCGTCATCGTGACGCTGATCCTGCTTGGCCGCTGGTTCGAGGCCCGCGCCAAGGGCCGGACCGGCGCGGCGATCCGCAGCCTGATCGCACTCCAGCCGAAGACCGCGCGCATCCTGCGCCAGGGCAGCGAGACCGATATCCCGGTCGACGAGGTCAAGCCGGGTGACACCGTGATCCTGCGGCCGGGCGAGCGTGTACCGGTCGATGGCGAGGTGCGGGACGGCACCTCCTTCGTCGACGAATCGATGATCACCGGCGAGCCTGCCCCGGTCCGCAAGGAAGCCGGCAGCCTCGTCACCGGCGGCACGGTCAATGGTTCGGGCGCGCTGAGCTTCACCGCCCGCAAGGTCGGCTCCGACACGCTGCTCGCCCAGATCGTGCGCACGGTGCAGGCGGCGCAGGGTGCCAAGCTGCCGATCCAGGCCGCGGTCGACCGCATTACGCTCTGGTTCGTGCCGGCGGTGATGGCGGTGGCGCTCGCGACCTTCCTGGTCTGGCTCGCCTTCGGCCCGAGCCCGGCCCTGTCCTATGCGCTGGTCAACGCGGTCGCGGTGCTCATCATCGCCTGCCCTTGCGCGATGGGACTGGCGACGCCGACCTCGATCATGGTCGGCACCGGGCGCGGCGCCGAGCTCGGCATCCTGTTCCGCCAGGGCGATGCCTTGCAGGCTCTCCGCGACGTGCAGGTCGTCGCCCTCGACAAGACGGGAACGCTGACCAAGGGCAAGCCCGAGCTGACCGATATCGAGCCGAATGAGACCTTCGAGGCGAACGAGATCCTGCGTCTGATCGCCTCGGCCGAGAACCGCTCCGAACACCCGCTGGCGCTGGCCATCGTCGCGGCGGCGAAGGCGCGTGGCCTTGCGCTGGCCGAGCCGGCCAACTTCGTCAGTGATGCCGGCTGTGGCGTCACGGCGACCGTCGAGGGCCGGCGCGTCGCCATCGGTGGCCACAGGCTGCTGGCGCAGATCGGCATCGACGTTTCGGCCTTCGCGGGCCGGGCCCAGGCACTGGCGGAAGCCGGCAAGACCCCGCTCTATGCGGCCGTCGATGGCAAGCTCGCCGCCGTCATCGCCGTCGCCGATGCGATCAAGGAGACCACGCCGGCCGCGATCGCAGCGCTGCACCAGCTCGGCCTCAAGGTCGCGATGGTGACCGGCGACGACAGCCGCACCGCCGCCGCCGTGGCCCGGCAGCTCGGCATCGATGAAATCCGCGCCGAGGTGCTGCCGACCGACAAGGCCGAGGTGGTGAAGGCCTTGCAGAAGGATGGCCGCAAGGTCGCCTTCGTCGGGGACGGCATCAACGATGCGCCTGCCCTCGCCCAGGCCGATGTCGGCATCGCCATCGGCACCGGGACAGACATCGCCATCGAAAGCGCCGATGTCGTGCTGATGTCGGGCGACGTCATGGGCGTGCCGCGCGCCATCGCGCTGTCGAAGGCGACGATCACGAATATCCGCCAGAATCTTGCCTGGGCCTTCGGCTACAACGCCATCCTGATTCCGGTGGCGGCCGGCCTGCTCTATCCGCTCTGGGGCGTCCTGCTCTCGCCGGTCTTCGCGGGGCTTGCCATGGCGCTGTCGAGCGTGAGCGTGCTGGCCAACGCATTGCGACTGCGGCGCTTCAAGGTGGAGGCATAGGATGAATATCGGCGAAGCCTCGGCCCGGTCCGGCGTCAGCGCCAAGATGATCCGCTATTACGAGAGCATCGGGCTGATCGAGGCGCCCTCGCGGACGGCGGCGCAGTACCGAGTCTATGCCGATGACGACGTGCATACGCTGCGCTTCGTCCGGCGGGCGCGCGATCTCGGCTTCTCGCTGGAGGAAACGCGCGAATTGCTGGCGCTCTGGCATGACCGCAGCCGCGCCAGCGCCGATGTGAAGAAGCTCGCCATGGCCCATATCCGCGACCTCGAGGCCAAGGCGGCCGAACTCCAGGCCATGGCCGACACGCTCCGGCATCTGGCGGCGCATTGCCATGGCGACCACCGGCCCGATTGCCCGATCCTCAGCGATTTCGCCGCGCAGCCTCTTCTCACCGAAAAGGCCTGAGACGCCGCTCCGCCATGCGCCGCGCTTCTGGACGCGGGCCGAGAGGCTTGCTCATATGCGGCCGCGAGGCATCGGGTCGGCGATCACAGCCGGTCTCCGACGGATCGATGCCTCCCAAGGGGATAGATCGCCATGGTGCGCCGCTGCGGCGCGCCGCGATCCGACAAGGCAATAGATCATGGACAATCGAAACGATCTCTGGCGTCACGTCGATGCGAACAAGGAGCGATTGATCGCTCTCTCCGACCGGGTCTGGGGCATGCCGGAGGTGTGCTACACCGAGAAGCGCTCCGTCGCCGAGCATGTCGCCGAGCTGAAGCATCAAGGCTTCCGCATCACCGAGAACGTCGCCGACATCCCGACCGCCGTGATCGGCGAGGCGGGCGAAGGCGGCCCGGTCATCGCCTTCCTCGGCGAGTACGACGCCCTGCCCGGCCTGTCGCAGGAGGCTGGCGTCGCCGAACACAAGGAGATTGAGACCGGTGGCCACGGCCATGGCTGCGGCCACAACCTGCTCGGCTCCGCCGCGATGCTCGCCGCCGTGGCCATGAAGGATTGGCTGGCCGAGAACAAGATTCCCGGCCGCGTCCGCTATTATGGCTGCCCGGCCGAGGAAGGCGGCGCGGCCAAGGCCTTCATGGTCCGCGCCGGCGCCTTCGACGACGCCGATGTCGCGATCAGCTGGCACCCGTCGAGCTTCTGGGAGGTCGCTCCGGCGCTCGCGCTCGCCAACACCCGCGCCGATTTCGTCTTCACCGGCCGCGCCTCGCATGCCGCCGCCGCGCCCCATCTCGGCCGTTCGGCGCTCGATGCCGTGGAACTCATGAATGTCGGCGTGAACTACATGCGCGAGCACATGCCGAGCGACGCGCGCGTGCATTACGCCCTGCTCGACACTGGCGGCATCGCGCCGAACGTGGTGCAGGCCCATGCCCGCGTGCGCTACTCGATCCGCGCCCGCGATCTGCGCGGCATGCTGGAGCTCGTCCAGCGCGTGAAGAAGATCGCCGAAGGCGCCGCGCTGATGACGGAAACCAAGATGGAGATGCGCATCGTCAGCGCCGTCTCCGACCTCGTCGCCAACACGCCGCTCGAAGAAGCCATGCACAAGGTGATGGAGGATCTCGGCCCGCCGCATTTCGACGATGCCGACAAGGCCTTCGCCGAGGAGATCCGCAAGACGCTCTCGCCGCAGGACATTGCCGCGATCTGGCGCACGGTCGGGATGCAGGACAGCGGCGCCCCGCTGGCCGACTTCCTCGTGCCGCGCGGCGCCAAGCGCAATCCGGCGATCGGCTCGACCGATATCGGCGATGTGAGCTGGGCCGTGCCGACCGTGCAGGCGCATGCGCCGACCGTCGCGATGGGCACGCCCTTCCACACCTGGCAGGTCGTGGCGCAGGGCAAGGCGCCGGCGGCGCACAAGGCCATGGTGCATGTCGCCAAGGCGATGGCGGCGACCGGCGCTGCCGTGCTGAGCGACCCGGCCCTGATGGAAGCGGCCAAGGCCGACCACAAGGCCCGGCTCGGCAAGGAAGGCTACACCTCGCCGCTGCCGCCCGAGGTCAAGCCGCCGCTGACGATGTCGCTGGGCTGACCCTTCCGCCTCGATAGGCCCGGCCATGGCGCGATGCCGCGGCCGGGCTGCTCGATCGGGCTTGCGCTTCGCCTGGGCGTTTCGCCTCGCAGATGCCGCATCGAGAGGCTCCTGAGCCGGTGCCGGCAAAATTGCCCACGAAACGGGCAATGCATTCGAGAAACCCGCTCAATACCCTGATTTCGCGGTGATATTTCTCAGGCGCAATTTAAGTCAGCTTTGCTTCCCTTTTACCCTTGCAGGCAAACGATTGCCGTCCTATCTAAGGTGCAGCGCAGCAGAGATGTTGCGTCGCCCTCCTTGGGCGTTTCCTCCCTAGACTTGGGCTGCGCTCACGCGCGGCCCTTTTTTCTTGCGGCCGATCCTCACGCCGGAACTGCCGAAACCGGCAAGGGCTACCAGCGCCGCCAATAATAGGGCGGGCCGCCGAAGCCTGAATCGAAGCGGTCGAACTGGTAGCGACGCTCCGCCGAGCGATCCAGATCGATCTGCAGCAGGCAGTTCGAGAAGCCTTCGCTGCCGGGTTTGAAGCCGTAGGAACGGCAACGCGCCTCGTCGGCCGCCCGCCGCTCCTCGAGCGTGACGCAGCCGCTGCAGGCCAGCGCCAGCAGAAGCCCGGCTGCGAGTTTCGGTGCGATCATGACCCATCTCCTGTCCGCGCCCGCGACGACCGATTAACCGCCGGAATCTCCGGCAGTTCAATCGCTGCAACGATCTATCGCGAAAACCTGATCGGCACGGACAGGGAAACCGAGCCGCCGCCGAGCCCGTCCGGCGGTGCCGGGACAGGGCTCGCCCGCCGGATCATCGCCACGGCCTCCTCGTCGAGCGCGGAATCGCCGGAGCCGCGCACGAGCCGCGCCGACAGCACCCGCCCGCCGCGGTCGATGCTGAAGGCGACCTGCGCGGTGCCGGGATTCGCCCCGTTCGGAAAGCGCTTGAAGCGGTTGAGATGGGCGATCAGCGTGCCACGCCAGCTTGCCGTCGCCGCCGGCGAGGCGGAGGACGCGCCTGATGCGGGGGCGGCAGTGCGCTGGGCAATCTGCGCCTGCGCGGTCGGGGCCGAGCTTTGCTCGGAGCGCGGCTTGTCCGGGTTTACCGGCTTGCGTCGCTGCACGACCTTGGGCTTCGGCGGCGGCTGCTTCTTCACCTCCTTCGGCGGAGGCGGCGGCTCCTGCTTCGGCGGCGGCGATAGCACGGCGGCGGCGTCCGGCAAGGGCGGAAGCTCGGGGATCTTGATGTCCGGTTCAGGCGCCGCGACGGGCGCCGGCTCCGGCGGCGGCTCGGGTTCCCTGGGTCGCTCGACCACAGGCTCGGGCGGCGGCGGTTCGGGCTCGGATTCGACCATCTCGGGTCCGGGCGCGATATCCTGCTGCGGCGTTTCCGGCGCAACCGCGAGCGGCGCGAGCTCGATCATCACGGCGGCGGGCTGAGCGCCGGCCGCGGCCTCGGCTGGCTGCCAGGTCGCGATCATCCAGCCGGCCGTGCCATGGGCGCCGGCGATGACCAGCGCCGCGACGCCCCAGCGCAGCGCGGCGGGCCAGAAACGTGTCTGCGGCGAGCGCCCGATGCTCATGGCTTGGCCGCCGCCGCGCCCTGCCCGGTATCCTCGAGGCCGACGAGCGCGATCTTCAGATAGCCCGCCTTGCGCAGGAGGTTCATCACCTCCATCAGCTCGCGATAGGCGACGGCACCGTCGGCGCGCAGGAAGACGCGCTGCTCGCGGTCATTCCCGGTGCGCTGGTCGAGCGTCGCCTGCAGCGCCTCGCGCGGCAGGGCGTCGTTGCCGAGCGCGAGCGACAGATCGCCCTTCACCGTCAGGAAGACCGGCGTGTCCGGCCGGGGCTGCGGCTGCGCGTTCGAGACCGGCAGGTCGACCGCGACATCGACCGTCGAAAGCGGCGCCGCCACCATGAAGATGATCAGCAGCACCAGAATGACATCGATGAAGGGCGTGACGTTGATGTCCGCGACTTCGCCGAGATCGCCGTCCTGCGGGTCCTTGAGCGAGACGGCCATGGCTCACTCCGCCCGGACACGCGGCATCGCGGCGGCGGCCGGCGGCACCGCCTGCAGGACCGAGCGCGCCGGCACGCTCGCAACCAGGCGCTGGCGCCGCTCGAGATCGCGCGAGAGATGGCGCAGGATCTCGCCCGAGGCGTCCGACAGCGTCGCGCGATAGCCGGTGATGGCGCGGGCGAAGACGTTGTAGATGATGACGGCCGGGATCGCCGCGACCAGGCCGATCGCGGTCGCCAGCAGCGCCTCGGCGATGCCCGGCGCGACCACGGCGAGATTGGTCGTCTTCGCCTGGCTGATGCCGATGAAGGAATTCATGATGCCCCAGACCGTGCCGAACAGGCCGACAAAGGGCGCCGTGGAGCCGATCGTCGCCAGGAGCCCGGTGCCGCGCGCCATGTTCCGGCCAGCGCGAGCCTCGATCCGCGACAGTGCGATGGCCGCCCGCTCCTTGATGCCGTCCTCGCCGAGATCGACCGAGCGGCGGGTCTCCTCCAGCGCAGCGGACAGCAGCGCCCCGACCGCGCCGCGCAGCTTGCCGTCCTTGCCCGAGATGGTTTCGGCCGCATCGCCGAGGCTGTCGGCGGCCTCGATCCGGCGGAGCGAACGCAGCGCGCCGGTCTTGGCGGCGGCGAGTTCCATCACCTTGGCGAGCCAGATCGTCCAGGTCACCAGCGAGGCGAAGGCGAGGCCGATCATCACCGCCTTCACGACGATGTCGGCCGCCATGAACATGCCCCAAGGCGACAGGTCGTGCGGCAGCGTCGCGGCAGCCTGAGGCGCCGGAGCGACGGGGAGGCTGGCGGGCGTATCGCCCGGTTGCAGCGGCGGATGCGCGGCGCTCGGCGGAGCGATCCCCATCTGCGAGGCCGCCGGTGGCAAGGGATTCGCCGGCGCTGCGGGCGGGGGAGCCGGCTGCATGGCCGGCGGAGAGGCCGGCTGCGCCGGAACCTGCGGAGCGCCCTGAATCTGGGCCAGCGCGGCAGAAGCGGGCAGCAACAGGCTCAGCGCCAGAAAAGCCGAACGAAGCAGTCTCGTCATGACCAGTCCTACATCCGCCGCGTGATCGCCACCCGGCCCCGCTCTCCCCGCCATCGGGGAGCGAGGATTGCTCTCGAACGACCCCGGCGCGTACCGGCCAAGCCAAGCGAAAGCGGCGAACCTCACATTGGAATAAATAAAAAAAGCACGCTTTATCAGCGAGTTGCGAGCAGAACGAGTGTTTGAATCACACCCTCCTGTCAAGGCTTGAACGGGCCGCCAGATGGCCGGGCTGCCTTTTTCGAATGGGTGTCGGGCGGCCGCGACCCGCCCCGTCGATGCGGCTCGCTTCAGCCCGTGGCGGACGGGTCGATTTCCGCCTGGATGGCCGCCAGATGCTCGGCTGCGGCTGCGGTCGCGGCCTGCTCCACCGCGCGAAACCGGCTCACCAGCACCTGGCCGAGGCTGGTCAGGCTGGCGCCGCCGCCATTCTTGCCGCCGACCTGGCGCTCCACCACCGGCTGGCCGAAAAGCGTGTTCAATTCCTCGACCAGCTCCCAGGCGCGCCGATAGGACATCGCCATGTCGCGCCCCGCGGCCGAGATCGAGCCCAGCGCCGCGATCTTCTCCAGCAATTCGATCTTGCCCGGGCCGATGCGGCCTTCGGGGTCAAGCTGGATGCGCAGGCTGAGCGAAGGCACGGCCCGGCCCTAGGAGGCCGCGGCCAGCGCGGGAGTCGCGACCTGAGCGCAAGCCGCCAGATAAATCGCCGCGACGCGCTCGATGCCGGCCTGATCGGCGGCGTCGAACCGGGCCACGGAGGGGCTGTCGAGATCGATCACCCCGATGACGCCGTCGGGCCCAATCAGCGGGACGACCAATTCGGAGCGCGACGCCGCGTCGCAGGCGATATGTCCCGGAAAGGCATGCACATCCTCGACCAGGACCGAGCTGCGCCGCGCCACGGCTGCGCCGCAAACGCCCGCGCCGACGGCGATGCGCACGCAGGCCGGCTTGCCCTGGAAGGGGCCGAGCACCAGCTCGCCGCCGCGCATCAGATAGAAGCCAGCCCAGTTGAGGCCAGGCATCGTCTGGAACAGCAGGGCGGCGGTGTTGGCGGCATTGGCGATCGGATCGGGTTCGCCATGCAGCAGGGCTTCGAGCTGCTGGGCCAGTTCGCGGTAGAACACGGTCTTGTCTTCGGTCTCGATGTCGCGCGCCTCGAACATGACCCTGCGCCTCCGGAATTTTCGCGATTCCCAGATCGCCACGCGTCCCGCGGATGCGGCAGCGGCGATCTATGCATTTGTTATCGCATCGGATTGTCCCGAAAAGTGGCGTCCACTTTTCGGGCGATGCTATAGCACCATCGGCCGGGCTTCGCCATGCGCGGCAAGCGAACCGCCCTCGCCCCGCCCGGCCGCAACCGAGAGTTCACCGCTCGCGATGCCCCACCCCAGCCGCCCCATCCGCATCGCCGCCGCATTGCTGACCGACAGCCGCAATCGCCTCCTGCTGGTCCGCAAGCGCGGCACGGAAAGCTTCATGCAGCCCGGAGGCAAGATCGAGCCGCGGGAGGAGCCGGGTGCGGCGCTGCTGCGCGAATTGCAGGAGGAATTGGGGCTGACGGAGCGCCGCGAAGCGCTGAGCTTTCTCGGCAGCTTCGCGGCGCCTGCGGCCAATGAGCCTGGCTTCACGGTGGAGGCCGAGATCTTCCGGCTCGTTTCCGACGAGACACCGCGGCCGGCGGCGGAAATCGCCGAGATCGCCTGGCTGATGCCGGGCGTCGCGGCGACTGTCACATTGGCGCCATTGACGCGCGACCATGTGCTGCCGCTCTGGTGTTCCGGCTCCGGTGATTGAGGTGACGAGATGGATATGAACGCGACCGCTGCGGCGCGCCATGCCGATGGCAGTGCCGGCGATGCCGATTACGGCCGAATCGGACGCGGCTACGCCTCCTATCGCCAGCCCGAGCCCGCCATCGCGGCGCAGATCGAGGCTGCGCTCGGCCCGGCCGGAACCATCCTCAATGTCGGCGCCGGCGCGGGCTCCTATGAACCGCGCGGCCGCGACGTCACCGCCGTCGAGCCCTCCGCCTCGATGCGGGCGCAGCGCCCGGCCGAGATCGCCGTTGCCATCGACGCGACGGCGGAGGCCTTGCCCTTCCCCGACCGGTCCTTCGACGCGGCCATGGCGACCTTCACGGTGCATCAATGGCAGGATCTCGATGCGGGCCTGCGCGAAGTGCGCCGGGTGACGCGCGGGCCGGTCGTCATCCTGTCCTGCGACCCCGCGCTGGTCGAAGCCTTCTGGCTCGCCGACTACGCGCCGAAGGTACTGGCGACCGAGGCGAGGCGCTATCCCGCCCTCGACCATATCGGCGCGGTGCTCGGCGGCCAGGTCGAAATCGTGCCGGTCGCGATCCCCCTCGCCTGCCGCGACGGCTTCAACGAAGCCTATTACGGCCGGCCGGAATGCTTTCTCGACGAGGGCGCACGCTCGGCCTGCTCGGCCTGGAGCTTTGTCGATCCAGCGGAAAACGCGGCCTCGGTGGAGCGGCTGCGTCGCGACCTCGAAACCGGCGCCTGGGATGCCCGCTACGGCGCCCTGCGCGGCCAGCCAAGCTTCGACGGCTCGCTGCGGCTGGTGATGTCGCGCCCGGCGTGAGGCGAGCCGATGCTATCGCGCGACGCGATCACATCGGCTCGCAAAGTGGAAGACGGCTTTCGGAATGGCTGCCGGCGAATTGGCAGGGCGAGGCCCGCCTGAAGGGACGGTGGATCTTTCCGGCGCAGAGCGAGACGGCTCCCATTCGGAACCATCTCCAGCCCCCGGGCATTGTCTCGCGACAATCCGTGAGTCCGCGCCCATGGCCGCTTCCCGACATGCCAAGCAACGCCCCGCCGTGAAACGCCTGCGGCGGGTCTCCTCGGACGAACTTGTCATCCGCCGCGTACGGCGCGGCCGCTTCTTCAGCTATCGAGATGCGAACGACAACAGGATCACGGATGAAGAGATCCTGGCTCGCATCCGTTCTCTCGCCATTCCCCCCGCTTACGAGGATGTCCGCATCGCGGACGATCCGGCAGCGCATCTTCAGGCGATCGGGCGTGACGAGGCGGGGCGCATCCAGCATCGCTATCATCCGGACTGGGAGAAGGTGCGAGAGCGTCGCAAGCTCAAGCGGCTGGCGTGCCTGATCGCGGCGCTCCCGAAGCTGCGAACCCGGATCGCCAAGGATTTGCGCTCACGACAGCTTGGCCATGACAAGGCGTTGGCCTGCGCCGCCGCCATCATGGACCGCTGCCATATCCGTGTGGGCAACGAGGCCTATGCCAAGGCCAATGGAAGCCGTGGCGCGTCGACCTTGCTGAAGCGACATGTCGACATCACCGGCCCGCGAATTGCGCTGCACTTCCGCGGCAAGAGCAGCAAGGATATCGCCTGCACCGTCG
Organism: Allobosea spartocytisi; assembly: GCF_014764685.1. Lineage (NCBI taxonomy): Bacteria > Pseudomonadati > Pseudomonadota > Alphaproteobacteria > Hyphomicrobiales > Alloboseaceae > Allobosea > Allobosea spartocytisi. Next base: position 14,672 of record NZ_JACXWY010000013.1, on the reverse strand, counting down.
AGGCTCCAGCTCTCGCGCGTGCCATCGGGCGGATATCCGCCCTCCCAGGCGCGCGCCTGCTGCAATATCTGCGCGAGGACGGCAGCGTCGCGCCGATCAGCGCCGACGAGATCAACGCATATCTCAGGAGGGCTAGCGGGCAGCGGATCAGCAGCAAGGATCTGAGGATGCTCGCGGCCAATGCGGCTGCTGCCGAGCTGCTCCTTGCCGGTGAAGAGGCCATCAGCGAGATGGGCCGCAAGCGGCAGATCGCCGACATCATGCGCATAATTTCGGAGCGGCTCGTCAACACGCCAGCCGTCGTGCGGAAAAGCTATGTCCACGCCATCGTCATTGACGCCTATGCGAGCGGCCGCCTGCAGAGCAGCTACGCAAAGGTGCGCGCCTCGGCGCGTTGCTCTCGCATCGAGCGGGCCTTGGGCCAGCTCGCGGCCTGATGAAGGCACCCTGACATCTGCGTGCGATATCGCAGCCCGACCTGCGGTTCTCATGTCTCGTTGTGACGCCCACGAACATCACGGACCGGGTGATGCATGCGCAGAGGCACGAAGGCCGCGCTCGGCAGTCGGATGCGGTTGACATCTCCCAACGTCATCGGGACACTCTGGTTGTGGTGTCTCCTTCTTACCTTCCCCCTGATTCAGGGAGGCCGGTGTCGCCATGAAACCTACGGTAGATGCCTATACGGTCGCCCTCCCCTGGTACGAGCCGGAGGACTTCGCCGCGCTGTTGAAGCTCGCTCAAGATCGGGACGAGATGCCGACCGATTATGAGACGTGGCATCGCCAGGCCGTCGCTGTGATGAATGCGTGGCTGGCCCGTGGGCGAGCGCTCGAAATCGTCACCATTCGACCGCACGAGTTCGTCGCTTGGCTCGAGAGGGAAGGTCTTCCCAACACGGCCGAGACGAGGCGGCGGTATGTCGAGGAACAGGCTCGTCACTGCCACGATGTCGCCTGAAACAATAAAGCCCGGTCTCAAGGATGAGACCGGGCCATCGCCATCGCTCGCTATTCGATCACTTGGATAATTTTCCGCGTTCTCGGCTCAACGATGACGGTACGGTCATTCACGATCGTGTATCGATAGCCTTTGGCGGCCCCATATTCGGGCGGAACTTCCCGATAGGTCACGCCACGCTCGGGCAGAACAGCCCCGACCCGCACATCCTCGCGGTAGGTGTATGAAGGCACTTCGTGCTGGGTCACGTAGGTCTTGAAGCGGGGGGTGGCGTCGCCCGTGATGCCACCGACCACGGCGCCGCCGACTCCACCGACCACGGCACCGACCGGACCGCCAACAACAGCCCCGCCGACCGCACCAGCCGCGGCGCCGGCCGCGGCACCACCGCGAGCCCCTTCAGGGTTCTGCGCGAGCGCCGTCAAAGGAGCCAGCGTGACCGCAGCAGCAAGAATGATCTTTCTCATCGATCGATCTCCTGGTTGCCCCCAGTTGAGATCGCAAACCTCCCGGATCGCCGGCGGTTCCGCACGCTGCAAAAATGCCCCGGAAACTGCACATTATGGTCACGACCCCGCACATTGCGGGGGGAGCCAAGGGATCCTCAAGCCACCCGAACGCGATGCCGGAAGCCGTTGCCGGGGTCAGGACCAAATCGTGCGGAAATGGGCTTCCATGGTGCCGGCAGAGCCTCTTAAGACACGCAGGACATGAACCGCGTCGATCGTCGGATCGAACGCGACGATGCCGGCGCCATCGACGATGCGCGGGACGCGCTCGCCGGACGGAAGCCGGCTCCGCATGATCCGGTAAAGTGCAACGTCCTTATTTATACATCAGCCCCTTAGGAGCCCTTGGTTGACGAAACCAAAGACCCGCATAGCGCAACAAGGGGCCGGTTGCATTCCCCTCAACAAATTGGCCCGATTTCATCAATCGGACCAATTCGTTACGAGGACAGCTTGCAAGCCTGCAAGTACCGCAGTTTAGAACGGGATATCGTCGTCGAGATGGCTCGACGAGGAGCGTCCGCCGCCACCGCCGCCGCTCGACATGGCCGGCTGGCGCGAGCCGCCGCCGCTGCCGCCCATCGCGCTGGAGCGACCGAAGGAGCCGCCGCCACCGGAGCGCTCTTCCCCATAGCCGCCACCGCCGCCGCCTTCGCTATACTCCTCCGAGCCGCCCTGGCGGCTGTCGAGGATGGTGAGCTCGCCGCGGAAACGCTGCAGCACGATCTCGGTGGTGTATTTCTCGACGCCGGACTGGTCCTGCCATTTGCGGGTCTGGAGCTGGCCCTCGATGTAAATCTTCGAGCCCTTCTTCAGGTACTGCTCGGCGATCTTCGCCAGATTCTCGTTGAAGATCACCACCGAGTGCCACTCGGTGCGCTCCTTGCGCTCGCCGGACTGCTTGTCGCGCCAGGTTTCCGAGGTGGCGATCCGCAGATTGACGACAGGCTCGCCGCTGCCGAGGCGACGCACCTCCGGGTCGCGCCCGAGATTGCCGACCAGAATGACCTTGTTGACGCTACCAGCCATGACAGGCTCCATTTCCTGCGCACCAAGCGCCCGTCGAGGCCTTCCGGGTCTCGTCGGGAGCTCCAATCACATCCGGCCGATCGACCGGAGCCGAACCCTATCGGCCTGTTCACCCAATATCAATGATGTTCCCGTTTTGTTCAAGGGTCTCAAGCGAGGTTTTCCCCGGCTGATTCGTCGCTCCGCCGAAGTTCCGCAGCGGCCGGCCAGGCTCGGTCACGCAAGCGGACGCCGCGCGCCCAGAACCGCCTGCGCCATCCGGTCGAGCAGGATGGCGAGCACGACGATCGCCATGCCGCCGACGAAGCCGAGGCCGGGATCGGCGCGCTGCAGGCCGAGAAGGACGATCTCGCCCAGCCCCTTCGCGCCGATCATCGAGGCGACCACGACCATGGCGAGCGCCATCATGATCGCCTGGTTGAGCCCCTGCAGGATGGTCGGCCGCGCCAATGGCAATTCGACGAGCCAGAGCGTCTGGCGCGGGCCGAGGCCGAGCGCGCGGGCCGCCTGCACCAGCCCGGCGTCGATGCCGCGCAGGCCAAGCTCGGTCAGTCGCGCGAAGGGCGGCAAGGCGTAAATCAGCGTCGCCACCAGCGCCGGCGCCCGTCCGAGACCGAGCACCATCGCCACCGGGATCAGGTAGACGAAGCTCGGGATGGTCTGCATCAGGTCGTAGAAGGGCGCGAGCGCCCGCCCCAGCCGCGGCAGCCGCGCGGCGGCGATGCCGAGCGGCAGGCCGAGAATGGCGACCAGCAGCACCGCAACGACGACGAGCGCGAGCGACTGCATCGCCTCGTTCCAGACGCCCAGACCGGCGAGGACCAGCGGCAGAAGCGCCATCGCCAGCGCGAAGCCGAGCTTGCGGCCCGCGAGCCAGGCGCCGGCCGCGATGGCCAAGACGAAGACCGGCACCGGGACATGAAGGAGAGCCGTCTCGACACCGCGCACCGGGGCCGTCAGCAGCGCGCTGAAACCGTCGAGATCGTCGCCATAGCCGGTGACGACGGCATCGACCGCGCGGTTGACCAGCCTTTGCAGCGCCTTGCCGAATTCCGGCAGCCAGTCCGGAATCACAGGCCGGATGCGACCTTGGCGGCGATATCGGCCGGCAGCCACGCCTTCCAGACATCGGCTTTCGTCTTGAGGAAGACGAGCGCCTGCTGCTCCGGCGTCACGCCCTTCTCGCGCGCCTCGGCCAGCATCTTCGAGGTCAGGTCGCTGGTGGTGGTGTAGTTCTTCAGGAAGCTCGCGAGCTGCGGCGCCTTCTTCGCCAGATCGATATTGGCGCCGATGACGACCCGGCTCGTCGGATAGGCCGTCGCCTGCTTCGGCGCGTCGCTCGTCTTGAGCTCCTCCCAGATCTTGGGATCGAAGGGCGGCTCCTGAAGCTTGACGAGGTCATAGGCGCCGAGCAGCCAGCTCGGCCCCCAGTAATAGAACACGACCGGCCGCTTGCGCTTCAGCGAGGCCTCGATCGCGGCGACCAGCGCCTCGCCCGAACCGCCGCGCGTATTGGTGAAATCCTGCGCCAGCCCGTAGGCCGCGAGCTTCTTGGTGTTGATACCCTCGCAGACCCAGCCGGCGACGCAGTTGTAGAAGCGGCCCTTGCCGGGCTCGTCGGGGTCGGCGAAGAGATCCTTGTAGCGCTTGAGATCCTGGACCGATTTCAGCTCGGGGGCCTTCGCATCCGGACCGGAGACCAGATAGCGCGGCACGAACCAGCCCTCGCTCGCATCGGGGAAGGTCGTGCCCAGCGGCTCGACCTTGCCGGCCGCGGCCTCCTTCACCCAGGCCTCGACCGGGTTCGCCAGCCAGATCTCCATGACGATATCGACATCGCCGCGCCCCATGCCGTTGACCAGCGGCGCGATGGCGCCCGGCACGCGCTCGACCTTGCAGCCGAAGCCCTTCTCCGCGATGGCGCTGGCGACGGCGGTGTGGAAGGCAGCGGAGTCGTAGTCGAGCCCGGCGATCTTCAGCGGCCGGTCGAGCTCGCAGGCGAGGACGGGAGCGGCCAGGCCGAGGCCGAGCATCAGGGCTGCGCCTCGCAATAGGGCTTTCATCATCGCATTCCCCCGCTGGCTGTGACCCCGATCGTGCACCTGACGATCGGTCATGTCCACGAAGCGCGGAAGTCCGCAAAAAGTTCCACCACAGGGCGAACGGGGACCCGGCTCCGCGCCGTCAGCATCGCGCAGGATGGCGGGCGAAGCCAGTTCCGGTCCTGTCAGCGTCTGTCAGGACCGGAGGAGGCCGTCATTCCGGGGCAGGCCCGGAATGACGGCGCAGTTCTTGTTGAACGAAGCGCTCGCTCAGCCGCGCGGCGCGAAGGCCTTCAGCGTCGCGGCCGCCAGGGCGGATTTCAGGATCGCGCCGAGCAGGAAGGGCGTCGCGCCGACCGCGATGGCCTTTTCCAGGCCGATGAAGGTCGCGAGCCAGGCTGTGCCCAGCACGAGGCAGAGCGCGTTGCCGGCGAGCATGGAGAGCGTCGCGAGGCCGATCCGGCGGCCGTTCCAGCCGCGCTGGGCGAGGAAGCCCGTCAAAGCCGCGGCGAAGGGGAAGGCCAGCAGATAGCCGCCGGTCGGACCGGCGACATAGGCGGCACCGCCGAGCGCGCCCGCGAAGACCGGCAGGCCCGCCACGCCTTCGAGCAGCCAGGCGATCACCGTGACGGCGCCGAGGCGCCAGCCATAGAGCGCGCCGATCAGCGTGACGGCGAAGGTCTGCATCGTCATCGGCACCGGCACCATCGGCACCTTGATCTGCGAGGAGAGCGCCAGCAGCAGCGTGCCGACGAGCACAGCGGCCGTCCGCCAGGCGAGCGAGCGGCTTTCCAGGCGCAGCGGGCTGAACGGGCGAGCGAGAACGAGATCGGTCATGGTTGCTCCGTAAGCATGATCGGCGCCGCGTCGCCGCGACTCCGGTGCCGCCTTGTGAGCGCTTTCCCGCGCCGGATGCAAGGCCCGACCGCGAAAGCCGTGCGCCCCGCATCATGCGCCGCGGGAGGGCGCGCAATGCCGCGCAGCCGCTTGCGCGCGACGCCGATATATCGGATTGGCTGCGGAAGTCCGCTTTTCCCAGCCCGAGGATCTCCGATGACCCTGGCCAATGGCCGGCCGCTGCTCGCTATGCCCGGCCCGACCAATATCCCCGACCGCGTGCTGCAGGCGATGATGCGCCCGGCCGAGGAACTGAGCTCGGCCAGCATCGTCAGGCTGACGGATTCGGTGCTGGCCGATCTCAAGCGCATCTTCCGCACCGGCGGCGAGACCTTCGTCTATGCCGCCAACGGCCATGGCGGCTGGGAGGCAGCCTTCACCAATGTGCTGTCGCGCGGCGACAAGGTGCTGGTGCTGGAGAGCGGGCGCTTCGCGACCGGCTGGGGCGAGATGGCGCGGTTCATGGGCGCCGATGTCGAGATGCTGGCGGGAAGCTGGCGTCGCGCGGTCGATCCCACCACCGTCGAGGCCCGGCTGCGCGCCGATACGGCCCACGCGATCAAGGCGGTGATGGTGGTGCAGATCGACACCGCCGCCGGCGTCGTCAACGACATCCCGGCGATCCGCCGGGCGATCGATGCCGCCGGGCACCCTGCCCTCTTCATGGTCGATGGCGTCGCCTCGGTCGGCTGCATGGAATTCGAGATGGACGCCTGGCGGATCGACGTCGCCGTCTCCGCCTCGCAGAAGGGGCTGATGTCCTCGCCCGGCCTGGCCTTCGTCGCGGCCAATGAAAAGGCGCTGGCGGCCCATGCCCGCGCCGACATGCGCAGCGGCTACTGGGACTGGAGCGGCCGCATGAACACGCTGGCCTATATGAAACATTGCGGCACCGCGCCGGAGCATCTGCTCTTCGGCCAGCGCGCCGCGCTCGACATGATCTTCGAGGAAGGGCTGGAGGCGATCTGGCGTCGCCATGCCGCGCTGGCGAAGGCGACGCATGCGGCGGTCGAAACCTGGGCCAGCGGCCAGGCGCTGGGCTTCGGCGTTGCCGAGCCGCAGGAGCGCGCGCCCTCGGTGACGACGATCCTGACGCCCGGCTTCGACGTCGCCGAGATCACCGATTTCACCCGCGACATCTGCGGCGTCTCGCTCGGGCTCGGCATCGGCGACTATAGCGGCAAGGCCTTCCGCATCGCCCATATGGGCCATTTCAACGCAGCCAGCCTGCTGGGCACGCTCGGCGCCGTCGAGATGGCCTTGCAGGCCAAGGACATCCCGCACGGCACCGGCGGTGTCGCGGCGGCGGTGGCCAGCCTCGCGGAAGCGGCCTGAGGCGACCGACGCCCGCCGAACGCTCCCACGCCCTTCCACAGCCGTCATGCTCGCCCTTGTGGCGAGCATCCACGTCTTGAACGCGACACTCGACCAGAGAAGATGTGGATGGTCGGGACAAGCCCGACCATGACGCGGCAAGCCTTCCATTCATAGGCCTCAGGTTCGAGCTTGGAGCCTGTCCCGAAATGACCGGCAAATTCATCCCGGTCGAACAATTGCAGCAGCTCGCAGTACCCCATGATCCGGCTCGAAAACATCAGCAAGCAGAACGGCAAGCAGATCGTCTTCATCGAGGCCTCCGCGGCCTTGCAGAAGGGCGAGAAGATCGGCCTCGTCGGCCCCAACGGCGCCGGCAAGACCACGCTGTTCCGCCTGATCACCGGCGAGGAAGCGCCCGATGAGGGCCAGGTCTCGATCGATCGCGGCATCACCATCGGCTATTTCAGCCAGGATGTCGGCGAGATGGCCGGCATGAGCGTCGTCTCGGCCGTGATGGACGGCGCCGGCCCGGTTTCGAGCGTCGCAGCCGAGCTCGCCGCGCTGGAAGCCGCCATGGCCGATCCCGACCGCGCCGACGAGATGGAGGAAATCGTCCTGCGTTATGGCGAGGTGCAGGGCCGCTTCGAGGAGCTCGACGGCTATGCGCTCGATGGCCGCGCCCGCGAGGTCCTCGACGGCCTCGGCTTCAGCCCGGCGATGGTCGAGGGCGATGTCGGCGCGCTCTCCGGCGGCTGGAAGATGCGCGTCGCGCTCGCCCGCATCCTGCTGATGGCCCCGGACGCCATGCTGCTCGACGAGCCGTCGAACCATCTCGACATCGAGAGCCTGATCTGGCTGGAGGAGTTCCTCAAGGGCTATGAGGGCGCGCTCCTCATGACCTCGCATGACCGCTCCTTCATGAACCGCATCGTCGGCAAGATCGTCGAGATCGACGGCGGTTCGCTCACCACCTATTCCGGCGATTACGAATTCTATCAGCAGCAGCGCGCGCTCTCGGAGAAGCAGCAGCAGGCGCAATTCGAGCGCCAGCAGGCGATGCTGGCCAAGGAGATCGCCTTCATCGAGCGCTTCAAGGCCCGCGCCTCCCATGCCGCGCAGGTGCAGAGCCGGGTGAAGAAGCTCGACAAGATCGAGCGCGTCGAGCCGCCGAAGCGCCGCCAGACCGTGAAATTCGAGTTCCAGCCGGCGCCGCGCTCCGGCGACGATGTCGCGGGCCTGAAGGGCGTCGCCAAGCGCTATGGCGAGAAGGTCATCTATGACGGCTTCGACTTCCAGATCCGCCGGCGCGAGCGCTGGTGCGTCATGGGTGTCAACGGCGCCGGCAAGTCGACGCTGCTGAAGCTCGTCACCGGCACCTCCGAGCCTGATAGCGGGATCGTCACCCTCGGCGCCGGGGTCAAGCTCGGCTATTTCGCCCAGCATTCGATGGAGCTGCTCGACGGCGAGCGCACCGTGTTCGAGACGCTGGAGGATGCCTTCCCGCAGGCCAATCAGGGCTCGCTGCGGGCGCTGGCCGGCTGCTTCGGCTTCTCGGGCGACGATGTCGAGAAGCGCTGCCGCGTGCTCTCCGGCGGCGAGAAGGCGCGCCTCGTCATGGCGCTGATGCTCTACGACCCGCCGAATTTCCTCGTGCTGGACGAGCCCACCAACCATCTCGATATCGCCACCAAGGAGATGCTGATCGAGGCGCTCGCGGCCTTCGAGGGCACGATGCTGTTCGTCAGCCACGACCGGCATTTCCTCGCGGCCCTGTCGAACCGCGTGCTGGAACTGACGCCGGAGGGCGTCCACGCCTATGGCGGCGGCTACACCGAATATGTCGCGCGGACCGGACAGGAGGCGCCGGGCCTGCGGCACTGAGGTGCTGCTGGCCGCGCTTTACCCTCAGCCCTCATCCTGAGGAGGCCTGAAAGGCCGTCTCAAAGGATGTTCCAGGAGGCGCCTGAGATAACTGGAGCATCCTTCGAGACGCCGCTGACGCGGCTCCTCAGGATGAGGGCTCACATTTCCGGCCAGGCATTCAGGGATGAGGGCTTGTGAAGGTCGTGGCCGAAGAGCTGCGTTCCTGCCATCCCCTGTCAGCATCGCTCTTGGCTGCCTCCCGTCCGGGCCGTCCCGCATGCTAAACATTCCCGCTGCCCGGAGGACCGGGCTGGTATGGCGCGACAATTGCCCTATCTCTAGGCCTTCTCCGAGACGGACGCCCCGATGGCCCGCAAGACCGAAACCGCCGCCGCCCAGGCTGCTGCGCTGGAAGACATGTTCGACCGCAACCGCGCGGCCGATCCGAACAGCCGCGCCATCACCGTGCGCGGGGCGCGCGAGCACAATCTGAAGAATGTCGATCTCGCCATCCCGCGCGACAAGCTCGTGGTCTTCACCGGCCTCTCCGGCTCGGGCAAGTCCTCGCTCGCCTTCGACACGATCTATGCGGAGGGCCAGCGCCGCTATGTCGAGTCGCTCTCGGCCTATGCCCGCCAGTTCCTCGAGATGATGCAGAAGCCCGATGTCGACCAGATCGACGGGCTCTCGCCCGCGATCTCGATCGAGCAGAAGACGACCTCGAAGAATCCGCGCTCGACCGTCGGCACCGTCACTGAAATCCACGACTACATGCGCCTGCTCTGGGCGCGCGCCGGCATCCCCTATTCGCCCGCGACCGGCCTGCCGATCGAGAGCCAGACCGTCCAGCAGATGGTCGACCGCATGACCGAATTGCCGGAAAAGACGCGCGGCTATCTGCTCGCGCCGGTGGTGCGCGGCCGCAAGGGCGAGTTCAAGAAGGAGATGGCCGACTGGCTGAAGCGTGGCTTCCAGCGCGTCAAGGTCAATGGCGAGTTCTACGAGATCCCGGACGCGCCGGCGCTGGACAAGAAGTTCAAGCACGACATCGACGTCGTCGTGGACCGGATCGTGATCCGGCCCGATCTGGGCGCGCGCCTCGCGGATTCGCTGGAGCAGGCGCTGGAGCTGACCGATGGCATCGCGGTCTTCGAATATGCCGACGAGAAGGAGGAGAACGGCGAGGCGAAGCGCGTCACCTTCTCCTCGAAATTCGCCTGCCCGGTCTCCGGCTTCACCATTCCCGAGATCGAGCCGCGGCTGTTCTCGTTCAACAACCCGTTCGGCGCCTGCCCGGTCTGCGACGGCCTCGGCCACGAGATGCGGATCGACCCGGACATGATCGTCCCCGACCATTCGCTCACCCTGAAGAAGGGCGCGATCGCGCCCTGGGCCAAGTCGACCTCGCCCTATTACGGCCAGACGCTGGAATCGCTGGCGAAGCATTTCGGCTTCTCGATGACCAAGCCCTGGTCCGAATTGCCGGAGAGCGCGCGGAAGGCGATCCTGTTCGGCACGGGCACCGAGCCCGTCCGCATGGCCTATAATGACGGCCTGCGCAGCTACGAGGTGAAGAAGCCCTTCGAGGGCGTCATCACCAATATGGAGCGGCGCTGGAAGGAGACGGAGTCGGACTGGGCGCGCGAGGAAATCGGCCGCTTCATGTCCGAGACGCCCTGCGCCGCCTGCAACGGCTATCGCCTGAAGCCCGAGGCGCTGGCGGTGAAGATCGACGGCCGCCATATCGGCGAGGTCTCGAAGCTCTCGGTCAAGGACGCGCTGGACTGGGTCACCGCCCTGCCCGCCCGGCTCTCGAAGAAGCAGAACGAGATCGCCCCGCGCATCCTCAAGGAAATCCGCGACCGGCTGACCTTCCTGCTCGATGTCGGGCTGGAATATCTGACGCTCGCCCGCGCCTCCGGCACGCTCTCGGGCGGCGAGAGCCAGCGCATTCGGCTGGCGTCACAGATCGGCTCGGGCCTCACCGGCGTGCTCTATGTGCTGGACGAGCCCTCGATCGGCCTGCACCAGCGCGACAACGAGCGCCTGCTCGGAACCCTTCGCAGGCTGCGCGACCTCGGCAACACCGTGATCGTGGTCGAGCATGACGAGGACGCGATCCTGACGGCCGATTACGTCGTCGATGTCGGCCCCGGCGCCGGCATCCATGGCGGCGAGATCGTTGCCAAGGGCACGCCGCAGGACATTCTCGACGACCCCAATTCGCTCACCGGCAAATACCTCACCGGCGAGATGTCGGTCGCGGTGCCGGCCAAGCGCCGCAAGGCCACGAAGGGCCGCAGCCTCAAGATCGTCGGCGCGCGCGGCAACAACCTGCGCAATGTCGATGTCGAGATCCCGCTGGGGATGTTCACCTGCATCACCGGCGTCTCCGGCGGCGGCAAGTCGACGCTGGTGATCGACACGCTCTACAAGGCGGTGGCGCGCAAGCTGAACGGCGCGATCGACCACCCGGCCCCGCATGACCGGATCGAGGGCATCGAGCATCTCGACAAGGTGATCGACATCGACCAGTCGCCGATCGGCCGCACGCCGCGCTCGAACCCGGCGACCTATACCGGCGCCTTCACGCCGATCCGCGAATGGTTCGCCGGCCTGCCGGAGGCGAAGGCGCGCGGCTATCAGGCCGGGCGCTTCTCCTTCAACGTCAAGGGCGGCCGCTGCGAAGCCTGCCAGGGCGACGGCGTCATCAAGATCGAGATGCACTTCCTGCCGGATGTCTACGTCACCTGCGACGTCTGCAAGGGCAAGCGCTACGACCGCGAAACCCTCGAGGTGAAATACCGCGACAAGTCGATCGCCGACGTGCTCGACATGTCGGTCGAGGAGGCGAAGGGCCTGTTCAAGGCGGTGCCCTCGATCCGCGACAAGATGGAGACGCTGGCGCGCGTCGGGCTGGACTATGTCAAGGTCGGCCAGCAGGCGACGACGCTTTCGGGCGGCGAGGCGCAGCGCGTCAAGCTCTCCAAGGAACTGTCGAAGCGCGCCACCGGCCGCACGCTCTACATCCTCGACGAGCCGACGACCGGCCTGCATTTCCACGACGTCGCCAAGCTCATGGAGGTGCTGCACGAGCTGGTCGACCAGGGCAATTCGGTCGTGGTGATCGAGCACAATCTCGAGGTGGTGAAGACCGCCGACTGGGTGATCGACATGGGCCCCGAAGGCGGCGACGGCGGCGGCCAGGTGGTGGCCGAAGGCACGCCGGAGGACATCGTCCGCATCGGCAAGGGCCACACCGCGCGCTTCCTCAAGGAAGTGCTGGAGCGGCGGCCGATCAAGAAGGGGAAGACGGTCGCGAGGCAGGCGGCGGAGTAGAAATGAAGACCGGCTATATGGTCACGCCTGCCAGCCATTCAATTTTTCATCTTGAAGAGCGTTGTCGCACGCCAACGTAAGCCAGCTCCTATTTAAAGAAATCCCCAGATCAAGCCAGTAAACGACGTTATAATACCGATAAGATTCCTTCTTCAGGTATTTTTCAATCAAATTGCTCAATCTTCCTTTAGAAAGCGACCTTATTGCTTTAATGCACGCATGTTTGCGCACGCGTATAGATTCATCGTTTAGAAGAGACTCAATATCTTCATCACGTAAAGATGAGAATTGGGTCTTTGAAGACGAATCGATAATACTCGAGCGGATGTCAGCATGAAGCTCTTTTAATAATAGCTCCTTAAGTCGACCCGCTCCGATGCGATATATCGCTTTCCCAATTTTATCGTAGTCAATGCGCACTCGCCCCATCGAAAGTAGCGACAGCGATCGATCGCTTCCATCTCTGCTAATCGAGGCGATTATGCGCTCTATATCTTCCCACTCGCCCCATTTATCGAAATATTCTACATCAACTTCACTGAATTCGATGTCATTTTTATCCATTTCGGCTCTTATAAATGCGATATCGGATCGAATTTTTCGTCTTGAGAGAGTATCGAGCGCCTGACGCGTGAAGCGCCGCTGCATCTCCATTCGAGAATCGGATACGGCAGCAGCGCCTATTGAGCCGGCACCATTTATTTTAACAGCCCGCTCAATGAGGTCATTTACAAAGTCATAGAAACGATTGCCGATGTTAAGCTTTAAAGTATCACTGCGCTCAGACCAACTGCGTTGCACCCAGTTGAGATAAGCGGCGCACTCCTTTTGTCGAGGCGAACTAACCTCTTCCATGAGCTGAGCAGCGCTCATCTCATGGAGGAGGTCATTCCGAAAGCGCTCAAAAACCCTTTCCCCTTCCTCGTCCTGACGTTGCCGGCGGGTGAAGATAGCACCGAACGGGATTCGCGGTTTAATCAGGGCCTTCCGAGCATCACTTTCCGAAAAGGCAATTCCGTGGCTCCGAAGAGCCATTATCGCCTCGTAGCGCGTCTCTGCATCATCGTCTGACAATAGGCGCTCTGCGGCCTCAGCAGGCAACAACCCACGTCTTCGTAGAATAATTGACGAAATACGCCGAACACCTGAACTAGAATGCGAAAGCCCTTCCAGCAAGCCCGCATCTGATAGGATATCAGATTTTTCTAAGAACTCTCCAAGGAAAGTATAGCTGATATCTTCATTTTTTATACGCAAAATCGCTTTTAGTGCGTAATCAAAGCCATATCTCACACTAATAGAAATATAACATCGGATCGCCTCAGATCGTGTTTTATAGCTAGATCTAGACACCTCGGCTTCAACCCGAACTAAGTCGCTTTTTACGCCGCATCGCGCCAGATATCTAAGCGCCTCCACCTTAACATCGTCCGATGATTTATCAGAAAGCCAGCTAGAAACAGTCTTCTCTCGCTCGTCATCTGGAATCGAAAAGGAAACAGCGCACATAGCATAAATTGCGTTCGCGCGCTCCGACTTTGGCCCCGAACGAGACCATAGCGGAAGTGTCTCAATACGAAAACTTTTACTTACCCAATGCCATAACGGCACATTCTCTAATTTTAAGTTTGACAACCCGCACTGCATTAGAGCGAAAATTTCATTTCGACCTAATTTCAGTAGATCTTTATTTGCGAATATTATATTCGCATCGTGAACACCTAGATTTAGCTCATCATTGCCTTGTCGATGCTGGGAAATCGCGATCAGGCGGAAGCGAGCGACCTCCAGCGTTGATAATGTAACCGCAGATAACGCCGGATCGGAAATTGCCTGAAGGAATTCGGTCTCCTCAGGAAGAAAACGGCTAGAATCCCCAAGCGCTGTGAGTGCAGGCAAATCCGCCTTAGGCTCGACCACTACCTCAGAGAGCGCCCTAAATGCAGACGCCTCACTCTCGCGCAGCTTCTGCACATACCTAGTGATGCACCGCAGGATCTTACTCTGAAATTCGGACTCTCCTTCAAAATTCTCAAAATAAATTGTTTTACCGCGTATAATTTCCTCTTTGAAAGATATAACCTTTTTTAAGTCTTCTCCAGGATCCGCTAAGAATTCTGTGCCTACGACTTTAAAATACAAGCTAATTTCCGGCTTCCCGGATCTTTCTCGACTCTCCACAGAGGTCCGAAATTCTTCTTCAAATCCCGATGTGTAGACGCCGCCCATATCTGGCTGTGTCCCCCACTTCTTCCACATCATCCCAATTACAAGCTCGCACTGAGCCAAATCGAGATTTATCGTGGATTGCGGACGACCATAACTCGCAACCGTCTCCTCCCAACCAATCAGATCAACTTGATAACCGAGATTATCGGCCCAAAGGTTGTTGAATTCATCAACTACATCTTTTGCCAATTTTCTTTCAACCTGAAGATCTCCAGGCGAAGCCAAAAAGACTTTTACGATCCGGCGTTGATTGCTCATATCCTATCTATAGCCAAGCCCAGGCTCGTTTCCATAGCCTTTGCAATCGCTTCGCTGGCAGTCCACACCGATTGTGTCACCAGATGAGAGCAGGGTAGCGCAGGAAGTAGAGCCCGAACTGCGTACCCTTCACTTGCGCCATGCGCTTTCGTCAATCTTTACGGGAAACAATCGGCGCGGCTGTATTCGAAACTTATCCCCGCCCCTCATCACCCGCCCTATCCTGCCC
>NZ_JACXWY010000012.1:0-163084 GCF_014764685.1 Allobosea spartocytisi | reverse complement strand
GCAGCAAAGGCCCAATCAACGCCCATTCCTCGTCCGTCAGACCGATCCGCTCGCCCAAGGCTTCCTCCAAAAAGAAGCCTTGAATCAATCCGCGTGTCTCAGGTCAAGCTTTGTCCACGAGGCCTAGATGTGAAGCCAGAGCCAAGCTTGGGTAAAAAATGGCTCAGGAATGTAGCGCCGGACTGATCCTCGATCAGGAATTCAAAATGGATCATTTTTAGTCCAGATAATTGCTATACCAGAGGCTACCCAAGGGAATACCTTCGTCTACCATATTGCTAATAATCGGGTCGGCGCTTGCTCGCCGGATAGTCGATAGCCCATCCGGACCTTTTTCCATAACCCACACCTCCTCGGGATTAAGGGCGTCTACGAGATATGGCTGATGGGTTGTGACGAATATTTGAGATGAATTTCTGCGGCCATTGGCATGTGAGCGAAATTCTGCAGCAAGAGATTCCAAGAGCTTATGGTATAGTCCGTTCTCCGGCTCTTCAATGCATAAAAATGGCGGCGGCTCTGGGTCTTCCAGAAGAAGTAGGTAGGCAAAAATCTTTAAAGTGCCATCTGACATTTGCTGAGCAAAAAATGGATCTGAGAATCCACTATCGTTAAATCTAAGAAGGAGGCGGCCATCCTCTGTTTTGTGGGTGTCGATTTTCGATATTCCCGGAATTTTCTGCGATATGCGAAGCAATATTTCCCGAAATAGCTTGGGGTGTTCTCGTTCCAGATACTGAACGACGTTGCCTAGGTTGTCTCCATGGACGTTTAAGTGCCGTTGTGGTCCTGCCATCGGTAGTCCACGGGCGGCATCTGGAGTAAAGTAGCTAAGGTGCCATCCCTCAATGAAGCGACGAAAGGCTGCAATCCGAGGGTGCTGTTTGAGCGATCCGAGTGTAGATATCCCCAAACGTCGAGGGTCATCAAGCTCAACAACTTCAGTTTCTCCTGACTCTACTTGTTCTTGCTTTGATACAAAATCAAGGAGATCGTCGATGCTAATATCTTTCTCTTCCTTTAGGCCTTCCTCGTCGCCCTTCCATGCTGCGCCGCGGCCTGCGTTTAGGATTAAGAAAGAGAATGGCCATCCTCGCGCGCTTCCTCTTCGGCGTTGTCGCAGTCGCTCACGAAGCACGTATGGTCGCCCGGTTTGATCAAGGTCGATCGCAAGTTCGTATGTTATTGGGCGAGAATTATTGTCTTCCTTGTAGTATATATCAAATTCGATTGGGTCATTGACTCCTTGAGTGCGAATTCTCTGAAAGCCGCCTCTTCCGTGTTGATCGCAAGCTTCTTCGACGCCAACGCGTAGGCAGTCTGACAGGAATCCAAAGGCATCAAATAGCGTGCTTTTTCCAACGCCATTGCGGCCTATTACCGCTGTTAGCGGAGTGAGAGGAGAGTCGTCCCGAAAATTCCAAAGGCGGCCTAGAGTGACATCTTTAAGTGCTCGATAATTTCTTACCCGAAAACCTTCAATCCGTGCCACGACTCTCGCCCAATCAAAGAAGCTCCCCTGCAAACATACCCGATGAGACATGAATGCCAACAGTTCGTTGGTGCAAATAACCGCGATAATGTTGCGGCTGTGGGGAACTAGCGATAATCGAAGAGGCACCATCGCCTATCCTCGCCCCCATGACCGTCCCCTCCATCCTCATCCACGCTTCCCGCGATTTCGAACACTTCCTGCTCGATGCGCGCGATGAGCTCGGGCTCGGCACCACGCATTAGGCCGATGCGGCGGTACTGGCCGTGCTCGTTACCTTCCGGGCAAAAGGTTAGGCGCGGAGAACCCCTCTCCCGGATGGGAGAGGGGCAGGGGTGAGGGACCGCCGCTGATCGTCTAGCCGCAACGGAGCCGTTGAGCCTTCTTCAGAAAACGCACATCCTCATCCGGCGCTCCGCGCCACCTTCTCCCAGCCGGGAGAAGGAAAGGCGTAGCGGTTCGGCAGACCTATCGCTCCTGAGCCTCAGGCCCCGTCGAAAGCCGCGTGATAGCGCACTGTGCCGGCCGGCACCCCGGCGCCGAAGGCGAGGCGCATGAAATATTCCGGCGGCACGCCCTCCAGCACCAGCGCCGGATCGGCAGCAAAACCGAAGCGGCCGTAATAGCCGGGGTCGCCGAGCAACACGCAGCCGCCGGCGCCGATCTCGCGCAGGCGCTGCAAGCCCTCGCGGATCAGGCCCGAGCCGATGCCGTCGCGCTGCCGGCCCGGCCGCACCGAGACCGGCCCGAGCCCGAACCAGCCGCGTTCCGCCCCGTCGATCGTCACCGGCGAGAAGGCGACATGACCGACAATCTCGTCGCCCTCGACCGCGACGAGCGAGAACGTCAGCGCCCCGGCCGCGCGCAAGCCGTCGATGATGGCCGCTTCGGTGCCGCTGCTATGCGGCGCCGCCGCGAAGGCTTCGGTGGTTAGGGCGCGGATGGCGGCTGCGTCCGCGGGCTGTTCGGGGCGAATTGGCATGCTGGCTCCTTGGAGGGGCGCTTATGCCATGCCGCCATCCCGGCGTGGAGTCGAAACCCGGCCCGCCGTCAGGCTCGGCCTTGTGCCGCGCATCCCCGTCTTGCGCGGCCGATGGAGGGCGCGGGAACCCTTCTCCCGCAGGGGGAGAAGGGAAGAGGCGTCGCGGCTCGCCAAAACTTATCCCCGCCCTTGCAAGCCGCGCCTATCCTCGGGCCACCTCATCCCCGAGGGGCAGCCATCCGGAGGTGTGCCGTTGGTGGGGATGAGGTCGGCGCCTGCGGGTGGAGTCACGATCCACTCCCGGGAGGCTTCGGGGCACCGCCCTGGGGACACTACGATCCCTGTGCGAGGAGCTCGCTGGGAACGGCCGATGGCATCACGCCTTCGTCCCATGCCCGAGTAGACGCGACAAGGCGATGAGCCGCACTGGCGTCGAAAGGGCTCGCGGCGAAGGATGGCCGCAGGCCCGATAAGCGCGGCCCGGAGACTTAAAGAACGCCGGCAAGCGGAGCGCCACGGGGCGTGCGGAAGGTGGCTCAATCCTTCCGCGCCGCATCCTGGCTCAATGGAAGCGGCCCGATACCCAACCGCGCCTCGCGGCGCTCCGCTGCCCCTCGCTCTCGAACGAACGCCGCAAGGCGGGCGGGGTGTTGGCTTGCGTGGCAGGCATCGGCCAATGCCGCCCTCTCAGGGCGAGATGCCCTGTACCGCCCAGGCGCGCGCCTCCAGCGTGATCGTGCCGTCCTCGGCGATCGGCAGCCTGTCCTGCAGCCTCTGCCGCAGGGACTCGCGCGCCGCCGGCGCCAGGCCGGCGTAATAGGCCGCAGCCGGCCCGGTGCCGAGCGCGAAGGGTTGCCAGAAATCCGCGAAGTCGCGGAACACGGTCGGGATCGTGATCGGCGCGCAGGTGACGTCGGTGAGCCCGGCGGCGAGCGCGAGCCCGGTCAGCCCCTCCTGGGTGCAGAAGGGGAAGCGCCGGTCCTCGCCGAGATCGGCGGCTTGCGGGTCGAGCGCCGTCGCGGCGCTCCAGAAGGTGCGCAGGAACTGCACCCCGCCGCCCGGATAATCCCAGACATAGAAGCAGATCAGCCCGCGCGGCCGCACCACCCGACGCATCTCCGCCAGCGCCTTGGCTCGGTCGGGCACGATATCGAGCACCAGCCCGGAGCCGACGGCGTCGCAGCTCGTATTCGCCACCGGCAGGGCCTCGGCGCTGCCCTTCCGAAAGCTGGCGCGGGGATTGGTGATCCGCTCGCGCGCCAGCGCCAGGAAGTCCTCCGAGGGGTCGACCGCGACGACGCTGACCGGCACGGTCAGGCCGAGCAGCGCCTCGGTGAGCGCGCCGCTGCCGCAGCCGACCTCGAGCCATTCGAAGCCGGGCAGGGGGTTCAACCAGTCGATGAAGCGCGGCGCCAGCTCCCGGCTCCAGCGCGCCATGAAGCGCTCGTCAGTCTCGCCGGCCTGCCATGCGTCATGGCGCGTCTGGTCGGGCATTGCCGGCCTCCGCTTTTCTTTGTTCCGGATGGTGACGCTACGTCATTTTCGTCGAATGCGCCAGTAATCGTCAGGTCTCGGCGCTGTCATTCGGGCGCGGTCGCCGCGGGCTTTCATGCCGCCAGGGCAGGCAGCGTCTCCAGCTTGCGGATGGCGGTGCTGAGCTCGGGCTCGTCGACGATGTCGGCGGCGTCGGCGAGCTTGAACCAGTGCAGGTCGCGCTGGTGCTGCTCGCGGAAGCTGCCGAGCTGCTTCTCGACCGCCAGCAGATAGAGCTTCACCTCGCAGAGCGCGAAATGGTCGCTCATCCGCTTCCAGTAGCTGTAGCGCCCGGCCGGCTCGTGGCCGATGCGGCCGATCACGCCGGCTTCCTCATAAGCCTCGCGCGCAGCGGCGTCGTGGTCCTTGAGGCCCTTGATCGGCCAGCCCTTCGGCACGATCCAGCGGCGCGTCGTCCGCGAGGTCACGAGCAGGATCTCCATCGAACCGTCGGCGGCGCGGCGGATCGGCACAGCGGCGATCTGCGACCGCTTCTCTCCCGTTTTCCGCTTGGCCTTCTTCATCGGTGCGTGGAGACCTTTCCCGGGCAGTACATTTCTCCGGCTCCCGAATCGCGATGATCCGCCGGAACGAATAAATATTGCATCCAATCGCGAAAATGGAAGAGGCGTTCTGTCATGGCCGGGGGATTACCGGCCCTGATCTGAGCGCATGCCGTCGTTTTTCGTCCGGCGCCGCCTGCCGTGGCGCCGCGCGAGACAGGGGCTGATCGGAGAGCTGTGCGGCGAGAGGCGCCGTCAGAGCTTCTTGCCGTCCTTGTCGAACTGCTTGAGGAAGGCGATCAGATCCTGGATCTCCTTCTCGCTGCGGATGCCGGCGAAGATCATCTTGGTGCCGGGGATCTTCGCCTTGGGATCCTTGATGTAATCCGCGAAGGTCGCCTCGTCCCAGGTCAGGCCGGAATTCTTGGTGGCGTTCGAGTAGCTGTAGCCCTCGGCCGCGCCGGAATGCCGGCCGATCACACCGTTGAGCTCGGGCCCGACGAGGTTGCGCGCGCCCTCGCCGATCTGGTGGCAGGCGCGGCATTTGTTGAAGGAGCGCTGGCCGGCCTCGAGATCCTGCGCGGCGGCGGGATGGGCGAGGAGCGGCAGGGCCAGAAGCGATGAGGTCAGGAAGGATACAGCGAGGAAGCGGGGCAGAACGGCGCGCATGGGTCTCGTCTTTCGGGGCCCGGCTTGCGGCCCGGGTCTTCCTTGGAACGGTTCCGGTTTAGCGCGGGCCGGCGCCGGGCCGATATGGGTCCTTTCGACGCGGCCGGGCGGGCGGGGCGCTCAGAGCTCGCCGATCCATTCCGCCACGGAGGCGGTGAAGATGTCCGGGCGCGAGACCGGGAAGAGATGCCCGCCGGTTTCCATGATCGAGCGGCGGCAGCCGGGCAGGGCGGCGGCCAGCGCCTCCTGATGGTAGACCGGCACGACCATGTCGTCCCGTGCCCCCATGACCAGGATCGGCATCGGCAGGGCTTCGATATCGGCGGTGCCGTCGAAAGCGAGCAGTGCGTCGATGCGTTCGCGCATCACGGTCCGGGCGTGGTCGCTTACCGGCGCTGCCTCGATCGCGTCGTCATAGATGTGCCAGTTCGCCTCGATCCAGCGCGGCTGGTAGGCGCTGAGCACGGACAGGGCGGCGAAGCCCTGCGGAGCGCAGTCGAGGATGGCGCGCCGGGCACCGAACAGGGCGGTCATGTAGCGGCAGGCCTTGAGCCAGCTTCCGCTGAGGATGAGCCCGTCGAACCGGCCGGGCGCAAGCTTTGCCATCCCCTGCGCGATGCAGCCGCCGGTCGAATGGCCGAGCACGACGGCCCGGTCGAGTCCGGCCGCGTCGAGCACGGCGAGGCCGTCGCGGGCGAGCCTCTCGATGTCGCAGGGCGCCTCGCCGCGGCTGCTGCCGCCGATGCCGCGCTGGTCGAAGCGGATGATCTCGAAGGAACGCCCGAGCGTCGCGGCGATGTTCGTCCAGAATCCGGCGGTGCCGCTGAGGCCGCTGACCAGCAGCAGCGGCTGGCCATGGCCCTCGCGGAAGCAATGGAGCGTGGCTCCGTCATCCGTCTCGGCCCGGAAGTCGATGATCTCGCTTGTCGTCGTCATGTCGTCACCCAACGGACATGGCCCCGTGCCGCGCAGCAATGGCGCGGCTGCGCCGCCATGGTTCCGCCTTCCCCCTGTCGCGGTGCATCGCCCCGCTGTTCTTCGGCCGCGCTCCGAAGAGCGCTGCCGTCACGTCAGGTCAGGATGACCCATGCGGGCGGAGCCCGCCATGGCGTGAGCGCGAGGGGCGGGATGCGATAAATGCAAGGTCGATAGGTGGAGGACTAACCGTTGCGCGTCTGTTGCATGGCAAAGCTGCGCTTCGCCGCAGCACCGGCAGGTCAGTCCCGTCGGTTTGCGGCGTCCGGATCGGTCCGCCAGGTCGCGAGCGGCATGGTCGGCAGATCGAAATAGTCCCGCGTCGTCGCGTAGCCATGGCCGCCCATGCGGCCGACGGCGTCGAGCGCGACAGGGTCGACATGCAGGCGTTCGTCGACGGTATCGCCGCGGAAATGCGCATAGACGATCTCGCCCAGGATGATCTCGCGCGAGCTGCCGATGCCGAGCGTGGTGTGGTGGCGGCATTCGAAGGCGGCCGGCGCCTGGCCGATCCAGGGACAGGGCACCTTGATGCCGGGCATGGCGGTGAGGCCGGCCTCGGCGAGCTCGTCCGTGCCGGGCTCGAAGGGCACGGCGCAGATGTTCATGCCGGCGACCAGCGCGTCGGAGACGATGTTGACGGTGAAGGCCAGCGTCTCGCGGATATTGCGGCCGGTATCCTTCTGCGCGCCGGTCGGGCGGTATTCGACGCCGAGCGCCAGGATCGCGGGATCGGCGGAGAGGCAGTTGAAGAAGGAGAAGGGCGCGGCATTGACCGTGCCCTGCGCATCGACCGTTGTCACCAGCGCGATCGGCCGCGGCACCACGGCGCCGATCAGCAGCTTGTAGCGTTCGCGCGGCGTCAGCTGCGCGAAATCGAAGGTGACGATGCCTGGGGCTTCCTCGGCCCGCGGCTGCACGGCCGGCGTCGCTGTCATGATGGAGTCAGTCCTTCGCTCAGGGCATAGGGGGCGAGCACGTCGCGGATGTCGCGCTCGATGCGGGGTGTCAGCAGCGCGCGGGTGACGACGGCGCGCAAATGGTGGTCCATCAGGTCGGCGGCGCGGGCGGCGTCGCCGTCGCGCAGGGCCTCGATCAGCTGGCGGTGTTCGGAGACGGCGCATTCCGAGGAATGCGGCCGGCCGTAGATCGCCAGGATCAGCGAACAGCGCGACGAGGATTCCTGCACATAGCGCAGCAGCAGGGCGTTGCCGGTCATCTCCGCGAGCTTGATATGGAACTCGCCGGACAGACGGATCGATTCCGGCCCGTCCTGCCCATGCGCCTTTTCCTCCTGCCGGACATGGGCTTCCAGCTCGGCCGCCTGCGCGGCGGTCAACCGCCCGGCGAGGTTCTCGGCGACGAGCCGCTCGAGCCCGCGCCGGACCTCGAAGACGTCGCGCGCCTCCTCCAGCGTCGGATAGGCGACGGAGGCGCCCTTGTTCGGCGTAAGCTCGACCAGCCCTTCCACCGAAAGGCGGTTGAAGGCCTCCCGGACCAGCGTGCGGCTGACCCCGAGCTGCTCGCCGATCGAATCCTCGGGCAGTTTCATGCCCGGTTTCAGCGCCTGTTCGATGATCGCGCGCCGAAGCGCCCTGTAGACGGATTGCGCACGCAATCCCGGCAGCCGTGACTCGCCCATATCGGCCTGTCCTCGCTTTGGTCTGACCTTGCTGGGGACCGTCAATGTCACGAGACGGGGCTCCGTTCCAGTTTGCGCTTGTGTTCAATAATCGCATACAATACGATCAAACAATCGTATGCAAGACTGAACATTAATCGCACACGAGATGGCGCGGAAAGCGCCACGATGCGCACAGAGGTGGCAGTGACGACCGCGTGGCTTCGTTCCGGGCTGCGCCGAATGAAAAGGGGAGAGTGTCGATGAAGAAGGCCTGGTTGCTGGCGGCTGTTGCCGCTTTCGCGCTGAGCGGCGCGGCGGAGGCGAAGACGCTGAAATGGGGTGCGGGTCGCGAGATCGCCTCGCTCGATCCCTATTCCTTCGGCGAGACCTTCACGCTGTCGGTCCTGAACCATGTCTATGAAGGGTTGGTGCGCTACACCGGCGACCTCAAGATCGAGCCGGCGCTGGCCGAGTCCTGGGAGACGGTGTCGCCGACGGTCTGGCGCTTCCATCTGCGCAAGGGCGTGACCTTCCACAATGGCGACCCCTTCACGGCCGACGACGTCATCGCCTCGCTCGCTCGCGTCTCGGATGCCGCCTCGCCGCTGAAGGGCAATCTGCCGGCCTATAAATCCTCGAAAAAGATCGACGACTACACCGTCGAGATCGAGGTCGACGGCCCCTATCCGCTGCTGCTCAACGACCTCACCAACATCTTCATCTTCGACAAGAAGTGGCTGGAGGAGCACAACGCCCTGAAGCCGACCGATGTCGGCAAGGGCGTCACCGGCTATCCCACCGACCACGCCAACGGCACCGGCCCCTTCTCGATCGAGAGCCGCCAGCCCGACGCCAAGACGATCCTCGTCAGGAATCAGGGCTGGTGGGACAAGCCGCAGCACAATATCGACCGCATCGAGTTCGTCCCGATCGCCTCGGCCTCGACCCGCGTCGCGGCGCTGCTGTCGGGCGAGATCGACTACACCAATGTCGCGCCGCTGCAGGATCTGCCGCGCCTCAAGGCGTCGTCCGACGTCAAGGTGATGCAGACCAACGAATTGCGCTCGGTCTTCTTCGCCTTCAATCTCAAGGACCAGCTCTTCGAGAGCGACGTGAAGGGCAAGAATCCCTTCCAGGACATCCGGGTGCGCGAGGCGCTCTATCGCGCCATCGACATCGACGCGGTCCAGAAGCGCGCCATGCGCGGCCTCTCGCGCAACACCGGCGCGCTCATCGCGCCCGCCATCCCGGGCTATGAGCCGTCGCAGGACGAGCGTCCGCCCTTCGATCTGAACGCCGCCAAGAAGCTGCTCACCGAGGCCGGCTATCCCAACGGCTTCTCCTTCCAGATGAATTGCCAGAGCGATTCGCTGGTCAATGAGGAGGAGTTCTGCCAGGCGGTCGCCTCGATGTGGTCGCGCGCCGGCTTCAAGCCCAATCTCAGCATGGCGCCGCGCGCCCAGCAGACGCCGAAGCGCACCAAGGGCGATTTCGACGTCCTCTCCTTCGGCTGGGCCAACGAGCCGATGATCGACGCCTATTCCCTGCTCGTGCAGGTGATCCACTCCAGGACCGGCACGGCCGGCGTGTTCAACTGGGGCAACTGGGGCGATCCGAAGGTCGACGCGCTGATCGACAAGGCCGGCGTCGAGCTCGACAACGCCAAACGCATCGAATTGATGAAGCAGGCGCTCAAGCTGGTGAAGGAGCAGACCCTGTTCATCCCGCTGCACCAGCAGCCGATGGCCTGGGCGATGCGTGCCAATGTCGAGACCATGGTGCAGGCCTCCGACAACAAGCCGCGCCTGTGGCTGACCAAGCTGAAGTGAGGCTGAACCGCCGCCGTCGTGGCCGGGTTTGACCCGGCCATCTCGGAAACGAGCCCTTCATCCGCCTGAGCTTCCCGGGTCTTCGCCAACGCGAAGCCCGGGAATGCCGCCGGAACCCAGGAGCCGCCCATGCCGGCCTTCCTCCTCAAGCGCTTCCTGAATGCCGCCGGCGTCATGCTCGCCGTGGCCTTCCTCGCCTTCCTGAGCTTCCGCTTCGTCGGCGATCCCGTCGAACTGATGCTGAACGAGCAGGCGAGCCAGCAGCAGCGCGACGAATTGCGGACCCGCCTCGGTCTCGACAAGGGCTTCGTGCTGCAATTCGCGACCTTCGTGAAGAACGCGGCCCAGGGCGATTTCGGCATCTCCTACCGCAATCAGCAGGATGTCTTCGCGCTGATCTCGGAGCGCTTCCCGGCGACCTTCGAGCTCGTCCTGGTCGCGACCTTCCTCTCGCTCGCCCTCGGCATCCCGCTCGGGGTCTACACCGCCATCCGACGAGAAAGCCTCCTCGCCAAGGCGCTGCAATTCGGCTCGGTGCTCGGCGTCTCGCTGCCGAGCTTCGCGCTCGGCATCATGCTGATCCTCGTCTTCTCGGTGACGCTGCAATGGCTGCCGGCCTTCGGCCGCGGCGAGGTGGTGAAGCTCGGCTGGTGGAGCACCGGTTTCCTGACGCCGTCGGGGCGCAAGGCGCTGATCCTGCCCGGCATCACCCTCTCGCTCTTCCAGATCACGCTGGTGATGCGGCTGGTGCGGGCCGAGATGCTCGAGACCATGCGCACCGATTTCATCCGCTTCGCGAGGGCGCGCGGCCTGCCGGCCCGCTCGATCCATTTCGGCCATGCGCTGCGCAACTGCCTGATGCCGGTCATCACCGTCACCGGCCTGCAGATCGGCAATCTCATCGCCTTCGCGCTGGTCACCGAGACGGTGTTCCAGTGGCCGGGCATGGGCATGCTCTTCGTCCAGGCCGTGACCTTCGTCGATATCCCGGTGATGGCGGCCTATCTGATCATCGTCTCCTTCATCTTCGTCGCGCTGAACACCCTGGTCGACCTGACCTATGCCTGGGTCGATCCGCGCCTGCGCGAGGACGCGCTCTCGGGAGCCGCCAATGCCCGCTGAAACCGTCGCGACCGCCGCCAAACCTGCCGATGCCAAGCCTGCCGATGCCAAGCCCGGCCGCATCCGGCGCTTTCTCGACAGCGACATCGGCTGGAGCTTCCGCAAGACGCCCGCCGCCTGGATTTCGGCGCTGGTGCTGACGCTGCTGATCGTCACGGCCTTCCTGGCCCCGCTGATCGCGGCGCAGAACCCCTATGATCTCTCGCAGATCTTCATCGACAAGGCCGAGATCCCGCCGATCTGGCAGGAGGGCGGCGAATGGCCCTTCCTGCTCGGCACCGACCCGCAGGGCCGAGACGTGCTCTCCGCCATCCTCTACGGCTCGCGCATCTCGCTGATCATCGGCTTTTCCGCCGTGGTCGTCTCGATGCTGATCGGCGTGTCCGTCGGGCTCGTCGCCGGCTTCCATGGCGGGCGCATCGACAATCTGCTGATGCGCCTCGGGGATACCGTGCTGTCGATTCCGACGCTCTTGATGGCGATCCTGGTCTCGGCGGTGTTCCGCGGCCTGCTGCCGCCGGAACTGCGCGACCCCTTCGCCGCGATGGTGCTGGTGCTTGCGATCTCGCTGACCAACTGGGTGCAGTATGCCCGCACCGTGCGCGCCTCGACCATGGTCGAGCGCCGCAAGGAATATGTGCTGGCCGCCCGCATCATCCGCGTGCCGGCGACGCGCATCATGCTCTGGCACATCCTGCCGAACACGCTGACGCCGGTCATGGTCGCGGCGACGCTCAATCTCGGCCTCGCCATCCTCTCGGAGGCGACGCTCTCCTTCCTGGGGGTGGGCATGCCGATCACCCAGCCTTCGCTGGGTACGCTGATTCGCATCGGCAACCAGTACCTGTTCTCCGGCTCCTGGTGGCTCGTCGTGTTCCCCTCGCTGCAGCTCGGGCTGATCGTGCTCTCGGTCAACCTGCTCGGCGACTGGCTGCGCGATGCGCTGAATCCGAAACTTCGCTGACAAGAAACCACGAGGAAATGCCTGATATGACCGCCTCCCTGCTGCTCAAGAATGTCCGCCCGAACGCCGGTGCTGCCCTCGACATCCTCATCGAGAACGGCCGCATCGCCCGCATGGCGAAGGACATCGCCGCGCCCGCCGGCGTGGCGGTCGAGGATGGGCGCGGCGAGATCGTCATCCCCGGCCTCGTCGAGGCGCACACCCATCTCGACAAGAGCCTCTGGGGCCAGCCCTGGTACGTCAACGAGGTCGGGCCGAAGCTGCTCGACAAGATCGACAATGAGCGCGAGAGCAAGAAGCGGCTGGATATCGAGCCGGCCCGCCAGTCGGCCCGGCAGTCGATCCAGTCCTCGCTGATGGGCACGACCCATATCCGCAGCCATGTCGACGTTGACACCGAGCACGGGCTCTGGGGCGTCGAGGGCGTGATGAAGACCCGCGACGACTACCGCGACATCGTCGACATCGAGCTCGTCGCCTTCCCGCAATCGGGCCTGCTGCGCCGTCCCGGCACGCTGGAGCTGATGGATCAGGCGATGAAGGCCGGCTGCGAGATCGTCGGCGGCCTCGATCCCTGCGGCATCGACCGCGACCCCAAGGGCCATCTCGATGCCGTCTTCGCGCTCTGCCAGACATATGGCAAGCCGCTCGACATCCATCTGCACGAGCCCGGCGAGATGGGCGCCTTCTCGACGGAGCTGATCATCGAGCGCACCCGCGCGCTCGGCATGCAGGGCAAGGTCACGATCAGCCACGCCTTCTGCCTGGGCTCACCCGATCCTGCGCTGGTCGATCCGCTGATCGCGCAGCTCGCCGGGCTCGACATCGCGATCATGACCACCGCCCCCTCGCGCAGCGCCGCCCCGCCGGTGAAGAAGCTGGTCGAGGCCGGCGTGCGCGTCTGCTCAGGCTCGGACGGCATCCGCGACACCTGGGGCCCCTATGGCAATGCCGACATGCTGGAGCGGGCGATGTTCGTCGGCCTGCGCAACAATTTCCGCCGCGACGACGAGCTCAGGATCGCGCTCGATGTCTGTACGCTCGGCGGCGCGCAGGTGATGGAGATCGCCGATTACGGATTGGCCGAGGGCAAGGCGGCGGATTTCGTCATCCTGCCGGGCGAGACGCTGGCCGAGGCGGTCGTCACCCGCTCTCCAAAGCGCCGCGTCGTCAAGCGCGGCAAGATCGTCGCCCGCGACGGCGTTTCGGTCAGGACCGCGCCGTGAGCCTCAAGCCGGCAAAGCGCCCCGAAGGCCGCATCCTCATGGCGGCGCGCTGGGTCGTCGGCCACAAGGACGGCCGCCATCGCCTCTACGAGAACGGCGAGGTGGTCTTCGAGGATGGCAGGATCGTCTTCGTCGGCCATGGCTTTCCCGGCGAGGTCAGCAGACGCGTCGACTACGGCAACGCCCTGATCGGGCCGGGCTTCGTCGATTGCGACGCGCTTTCCGATCTCGACACCACCATCCTCGGCTACGACAACCAGCCGGCCTGGAAGAAGGGCCGTGTCTGGCCGCGCAGCTATCTCGAGGCCGGACCCTA
The DNA here is from genome assembly GCF_014764685.1 of Allobosea spartocytisi. Taxonomy (NCBI): domain Bacteria; kingdom Pseudomonadati; phylum Pseudomonadota; class Alphaproteobacteria; order Hyphomicrobiales; family Alloboseaceae; genus Allobosea; species Allobosea spartocytisi. The sequence continues at coordinate 149,849 of NZ_JACXWY010000012.1, read as the reverse complement.
CGAGATGTACAGCCGCGAGGAGCTGGCCTTCCAGAAGAAGCACGCCTTCGCGTCCCTGATCCGCAACGGCATCACCACGGCGCTGCCGATCGCCTCGCTGTTCTACCGCGCCTGGGGCGAGACGGTGCAGGAGTTCGAGGATGCCGCTGAAGCCGCCGCTGCGCTCGGCATCCGCGCCTATCTCGGCCCGGCCTATCGCACCGGCAACCAGCTGGTCGAGGAAGACGGCCGCATCGTCACCCATTACGACGAGGCGCGCGGCCTCGCCGAGCTCGCCGCCGCGATCGATTTCGCGAAACGCCATGAAGGCGCCGCCGGCGGTCTGATCCGTGCCATGCTCGCGCCGGACCGCATCGAGACCTCGACGGCGGAGCTCTTGCGCCGCACGGCCGCGGCCTCGCGCGAGCTGGGTATTCCCGTCCGGCTGCATTGCTGCCAGTCGAAGATCGAATACGACCTCGTCCTCGCCCAGCAGGGATTAAGCCCGCCGGAATGGCTGGAGAGCCTCGGCTTCCTCAACGAGCGCTGCCTGCTGCCGCACGGCACTGTCGTCTCCGGCAGCCGGCTCGTCGACCGGCCCGGCCGCGATCTCGAGATCATCCGCGATTCCGGCGCGAGCATCGTCCATTGCCCGCTGGTCTCGGGCCGGCACGGCAATGCCATCGATCATTTCGGCCGCTACCGCGCGATGGGGCTCAACATCGCCATGGGCACGGATACGAGCCCGCCCGACATGGTGACGAACCTGCAGGTCGGCATGATCCTCGCCCGCACCATGGCGGGCAACGCCGGCGCCGTGCGCTCCGAGGATTATTACGATGCCGCGACCATCGGCGGCGCCGATGCGCTGCGGCGGCCCGATCTCGGCCGGCTCCAGCCGGGCGCCTGCGCCGACATCACCGTCTTCGAGCTCGACCGGCCCCATAGCGGGCAGGTCATCGACCCCATTCAGACGATGATGCTGACTGGCCATGGCCGCGACGTCTCGACCGTGGTGATCGACGGCCGCTTCGTCATGGAAAACCGCATCATCCCCGGCATCGACGAGGCCGCCGACAACGCCCGCGCCCAGGCCCAGTTCGAGGGGCTGATGGCGCGCTACCCCGAACGCACCCTCGGACACCCGCCGATGAGCGAGATCTTCTCGTCGAGCTACGCCATCGAACGCAGCGAGGCCATCGCATGACCGCATCCGCCGCCGCGCCTTTGCTCTCCGTGCGCGACCTGCGCATCGTCTTCGACGGCCGCCACGGCCCGCTGACGGCGCTGGACGGCGTCTCCTTCGACATCGCGCCGGGAGAGATCCTCGGCGTGGTCGGCGAGTCCGGCGCCGGCAAATCTCTGACCGGCACGGCGGTGATCGGCCTGCTCGATCCGCCCGGCCGCATCGCCGGCGGCGAGATCAGGCTGGAAGGCCAGCGCATCGACGATCTGCCGGCGGAGACAATGCGCCGCCTGCGCGGCCGTCGCATCGGCGCGATCTTCCAGGACCCGCTGACCTCGCTGCACCCGCTGCTGACGGTCGGCGACCAGCTCGTCGAGACCATCACCACCCATCTGCCGGTCGGCAAGGCGGAGGCGCGCAGGCGCGCGCTCGACCTGCTCAAGGAGGTCGGCATCCCCGCAGCCGAGTCGCGCATCGACGCCTACCCGCACCAGTTCTCGGGCGGCATGCGCCAGCGCGTCGTCATCGCGCTCGCGCTCTGCGCCGAGCCTTCGCTGATCATCGCCGACGAGCCGACGACCGCGCTCGACGTCTCCATTCAGGCGCAGATCACCACGCTCTTGAAGCGGCTCTGCCGCGAGCACGGCACGTCCATCATGCTGGTGACGCATGATATGGGCGTCATCGCCGAAACCGCCGATCGCGTCGCGGTGATGTATGCCGGCCGCATCGTCGAGATCGGCCCGGTCGAGGATGTCGTGCGCCGCCCGCGCCACCCCTACACGGCCGGGCTGATGGCCTCGATCCCGAGCGTCCATGCCCGGCATGCGCAGCTCAACCAGATCGACGGCGCCATGCCGCGGCTCAACGCCATTCCGCCGGGCTGCGCCTTCAACCCGCGCTGCGGCCGGGCGGAGGGCGTCTGCCGCGATCACAAGCCGGGCCTTCCGCCGGTCGCCCATGCGGCGGCCTGCCACTTCCCGCTGCAGGAGTTGGCCCATGCGTGATACCGTGACCACGCTCGAACGAGGGCAGGCCGTGCCGGAGATCGCGACCACCGCTACGGCGACCATGGACGACATCATCCTCGATGTCGCCTCGGCCTCCTGCCGCTTCGACGTCTCGGCGCCGACGCTCTCGCGGCTGTTCTCGAAGCAGCCGCGCCGCATCCTGCGTGCCGTCGAAAACGTCTCTTTCACGGTCAGGCGCGGCACGACCTTCAGCATCGTCGGCGAATCCGGCTGCGGGAAGTCGACCCTGGCGCGCATGGTCGTCGGCCTCCAGCGCCCGACGCAGGGGATGCTGAACTTCCGCGACATCCGCCGCGCCGACGGCTCCTTCGGTCCGCCGCGCGTGCAGATGATCTTCCAGGACCCCTATGCCTCGCTCAACCCGCGCTGGCGCGTCGGCGACATCATCGCCGAGCCGATCCGCGAATTGAAGCTGCGGCCGGACGCCGCGAGCACGAAAGACCGTGTCGGCGACCTGCTGGAGATCGTCGGCCTGTCGCGCAGCGATGCGAGCCGCTACCCGCATGCCTTCTCCGGCGGCCAGCGCCAGCGCATCTCGATTGCCCGCGCCCTCGCGACCGAGGCCGATTTCCTCGTCTGCGACGAGCCGACCTCGGCGCTCGACGTCTCCGTGCAGGCGCAGATCCTCAACCTGATGGTCAAGCTGCAGAAGGAGCTGGGGCTGACCTATCTCTTCATCAGCCACAATCTTTCGGTCGTCCGGCACATGTCGGACGATCTCGCCATCATGTATCTCGGCCGCTTCGTCGAGGCGGGGCCGGCCGAGGAGGTCTTCAGCCGGCCGCGCCACCCCTATACACGGCTGCTGCTCGACACGATTCCCGATGTCGAGCGGCCGAACCGCGAGCGCCGGCCGATGTCGGGCGAGGTGCCGAGCCCGATCGACCCGCCGCCGGGCTGCAGCTTCAACCCGCGCTGCTCACGCGCCGCCGATCGCTGCCGGGCCGAGCGGCCGGAGTTGCGGATGCTGGGTGGCGTCAGCGTCTCCTGTCATTTCGCGTGAGGTGGCAGTTCCTCTCCGTCATGGTCGAGCTTGTCCCGACCATCCACGTCTTCCTTCGGCGAAGGCGGTGTTCAAGACGTGGATGCTCGCCACAAGGGCGAGCATGACGTTGCGGCCGGAAACTCAACCTACCAATGTCGCCTCGAGCGTGATCGGCGCCTTGAACAGCTTCGAGACCGGACAACCGGCCTTCGCCTTGTCGGCCAGCGACTGGAAGGTCGCCTGGTCGGCGCCGGGCACCTTGCCCTTGAGGGTGAGTTGGATCGCGGTGATGGCGTAGCCGTCGTCGAGCTTGTCGAGCGTCACCTGCGCCGTGGTGTCGAGCGCCTCGGCGGTCAGCTTGGCTTCGCCGAGGATCAGCGACAGCGCCATGGTGAAGCAGGCGGCATGCGCCGCGCCGAGCAATTCTTCCGGGTTGCTGCCGGGCTTGCCCTCGAAGCGGCTGGCGAAGCCGTAAGGATAGTCCTTGAGCGAGCCTGTCTGCGTCGAGATCGCGCCCTTGCCGTCCTTGATGCCGCCTTCCCAATGGGCCGAGCCGGTCTTGTTGATCGCCATGACGCTGTCTCCTGTTCTGGCTGCGGATAGTCATGCGGCGCCTGACGGGCCGGTCTTCCGATAACGGTTCAGAACCCGTCGGGTTCGCTTCCTGCCAGGCAATAAAATGTGGCGCACGAGCGCCGACAAGGAAAAGCAGCCGACGCGCCGACCTCGGGGAGAGGCCGTAGGGGGCAGATAGCCCGCTTCCGATCTGTTGCCGGCCGCGCGCGCGCCTGCCACGGTACTTGCGGAGGATACACCATGAGCCACGGCATCGCCGAAATCGACCAGCGCATTCGGACAAGCTTTTCCAAGCAGGGCCTGATGCAAACCCTCGGCGCAACGCTCGGCGAAGTGCTGCCCGGACAAGTGGAAATCGCGCTGACTCCCATGCCCGAGATCTCGCAACAGCATGGCTTTGTCCATGCGGGAGCCGTGAGCTCCATAGCCGACAGCGCTGCCGGTTACGCGGCCCTCAGCATGATGCCCATGGACCGGGGCGTGCTCACCACCGAATTCAAGATCAACCTGCTGGCGCCTGCGGCAGGCAAGCGCATTATCGCTCGAGGGAGGGTGGTCAAGGCGGGCCGCACTCTCACCCTTGCTCAAACTGAGGTGTTCGCTGAAAGCGACGGCAAGGAGCGCTTGATCGCGCTCCTGACAGCCACGCTGATGGCGATCGAAGGCCGGGACGGCATCGCTGACTGACTCCGGCGTCCCACCATCCCAGGCTTGCCTCAGCGGGCATCTTAGCACCGTCATCCAAGAGAGAAGCCCGCACCGGTCTCCCGATGCGGGCCTCGTCGTGTCGTTGCGGTAGAAGCCTAGCGGAACAGCGCCAGCGACTTCGAGAGCGTGATCCAGACGCCCCAAGCGATCGGCAGGCCGACCACGGCCCAGGCGAGCAACGCCGTGCCGTCGAACCCACCTTTGCCTATGCCGTAGGAGCCGTAATGAGCTGTCGCATCGACGCTCGCCGACCGCTTCTGCAATGCGGCGACCTCGGCATCCTTCATGAACCACTTCGCCGCGACCGGGCGAACCAGCAGGTTGCAGAGGAAGCCGAACACCAGCATGCCGGCGAGGATGTACATGGTGCGGTCATAGACCTGCGCGCGCGGCACGCCGGCATTGATCTGCGCCTCGCGGATATAGTTCACCACGACAGGGCCGATGATACCGGCGGTCGACCACGCCGTCAGCAGGCGGCCATGGATGGCGCCGACGAACTGCGTGCCGAACATGTCGGCGAGATAGGCCGGCACCGTGGCGAAGCCGCCGCCATACATCGACAGGATGATGCAGAAGAAGCCGACGAAGAGCGCCAGCGACCCGGCATGCGCCGCCCAGGGCGCGAGCGCGTAGAGCAGGATGCCGAGCCCGAAGAAGGTGGCATAGGTCAATTTGCGGCCGAGCTTGTCCGAGAGCGAGGCCCAGAAGAAGCGCCCGGCGATGTTGAACAGCGAGAGCAGGCCGACGAAGGCAGCCGCGATCGTGGCGATCTGCGTCTTCTGCCCGGCGTCGAGGGCGGCGAAGCCGATCTCCGGCTGGCCGATGAGCTTGCCAGCGAAGATCTCCTGCAACATGGGCGAGGCCATGCCGAGCACGCCGATGCCGGCGGAGACGTTGAGGCAGAGCACCGCCCAGATCAGCCAGAACTGCGGCGTCTTGTGCGCGTTCTGGAGATGGACATGGCCCGAGGTGATCATCGCGTTCTGCGTCGCCGGCGGGATCCATCCGTCGGGGCGCCAGTTCGCCGGCGGCACGCGATAACCGAAGGTGCCTGCCATCATGAAGACGAAATAGATCGCGGCCATCGCGACGAAGGTCTGCCAGACGCCGACCGAGGCCGGGGTCTTGAAATAGTTCATCAGCATGTCCGCCAGCGGCGAGCCGATCATCGCGCCGCCGCCGAAGCCCATGATCGCCATGCCGGTGGCCATGCCGCGCCGGTCCGGGAACCATTTCACCAAGGTCGAGACCGGCGAGATATAGCCGAGGCCGAGGCCGATGCCGCCGATCACGCCGGAGCCGAGCCACATCAGCCAGAGCTGGTGCGTGTAGACGCCGAGCGCCGAGACCAGAAGGCCGCCGCACCAGCACAAGGTCGAGACGAAGGCCGCCTTGCGCGGGCCGACGCGCTCCAGCCAGCCGCCCCAGATCGCGGCGGAGGAGCCGAGCAGGACGAAGAACAGCGTGTACATCCAGCCGAGATCGGCGACCTTCCAGTCGCAGGCGGTGGTGAAGAGCGAGCCGATCAGGCTGACATCCGCCGCGCAGGCGATGGGCTTGGTGATGCCGATCGCCTGGCTCAGCGGCAGCCAGAACACCGAGAAGCCATAGGCCATGCCGATGCAGAGATGGATGCAGAGCGCAGCCGGCGGCACGAGCCAGCGGTTGAAGCCGGCCTTGGCGATGGTCCGTTCACGGTCGAGCAGGCCGATGCCGCCTCCGACCTGTCCGATATCCTCTGCGACACTCATTCCCCGGTTCCTTTCCCCATGGCTTCGCCGTTCGGGCCGGGTAGGGTCCCGGCTCGTTGTCATCTCTTGTCGCCGGCAGGACCGGCGTCTGGCTGCTAACCTCCGCGCCCCGGCCTGATCTTCGGCAGGGCTTGCCGCAGCAGGGGCGTGAGGTCCTCCGGCCGGTTGACGAAGGCGGCAAGGAAGTCGCCGCGCATGCGTCCGGTCCAGAACTGGTTGATATGGTCGGCGACGGAGGCGGCGGCCTCCGCTTCCGGATAGGCCTTGAAGAAATCGGCGATCTGCCCGGCCATGCGCCGGAGCTTCTCGACGTTTTCGGCGTGGTGATCGGTGGTCAGGCCGGCCTCCGTCATCGGGCGATCGTCTCAGGCTTCGGCGCGAGCGCACCGGTGAAGACGATGCAGCCGTCGCGCCGCGCCACGGCGGCGAGCGTAAGGCCAAGATGCCGGGCCCGCTCGATCGCGAGCGAGGTCGGCGCGGAGATCGCGACCAGCGTTCCCGCGCCGAAGATCGCGGCCTTCTCGACCATCTCGAAGGAAGCGCGGCTGGTGACGAGCAGGAAGCCGTCACGGGCATCCGCGTCGGCCCGCAGCCGCGCGCCGATCAGCTTGTCGAGGGCGTTGTGGCGGCCGACATCCTCGCGCACGGCCAGGATCGTGCCCGAGGTATCGCACCAGGCGGCGCCATGGACGGCGCGGGTCAGCTGATTCAGCGGCTGGTGCTTGTCGAGCGCTGCGAGCGCGGCCTCGATCGCCGAGGCCGATACGGCGCGGGAGGCCCGCGTCGCCGCATCGGCCATCGGAATTTCCTCGATGGTCTCGACCCCGCAGAGACCGCAGGAGGTCCGGCCCGAGAGATTGCGCCGCCGCGCCAGATGCTCGCGGAAGCGGCCCGGCGCGAGCTCGACGGTGACGATGACGCCCTCGTCCTTCGGCTCGACAGTGACGCTGCGGATCTCGGAGGCGTCTCGAACGATGCCCTCGGTCAGGCTGAATCCGGCAACGAAATCCTCCAGATCGGACGGGCTCGCCATCATCACCGCATAGGGCATGTTGCCATAGACGATGTTGATGGGGGTCTCGACCGCGACCTCGATCTCGCGCGCGCCCTCCCGCTCTGCGCCGAAGCGCAGCGGCTGCGCCGTCACGGCGGCCGAGGCCGGCGGCTGGGCTTCGGGGTTATTCCGCGGCATCGGGCAGGCGCTCCGCGATCCGGCGCAAGGTCACGTCCTCCTCGAAATTCTTCTCCTGCCAGGCGGAATAAGCATTGGTGCGCCGAACGTCGACGGCGGTCACCTTGTATTCCGGGCAGTTCGTCGCCCAGTCCGAATAGTCGGTGGTGATGACGTTGGCGCCGGTCTTGGCATGGTGGAAGGTGGTGTAGACCACGCCCGGCTGCATCCGCTCGGAAATTATCGCCCGGAGCGCGATGTCGCCCGAACGGCTGGCGAGCGCGACGAGGTCGCCGTCGCGGATGCCACGGCTCTCGGCGTCGAAGGGGTGGATCTCCAGCATGTCCTCGTCATGCCAGGCGCCGTTCTCGGTGCGGCGGGTCTGCGCGCCGACATTGTATTGCGAGAGGATGCGGCCCGTCGTGAGCAGCAGCGGGAAGCGCGGCCCCGTCCGCTCGTCGGTCGGGACGTATTCCGTAATCATGAACTTGCCCTTGCCGCGCACGAAGCGGTCGACATGCATCAGGGGCGTGCCGGTCGGCGCCTTGTCGTTGCAGGGCCACTGCACCGAGCCGAGCTTGTCGAGCTTGTCGTAGGAGACGCCGGCGAAGCTCGGCGTCAGCCGGGCGATCTCGTCCATGATCTCGCTCGGATGGCCATAGGCCATCTCGTAGCCCAGCGCGCGGGCCAGATCGATCGTCACCTGCCACTCGTCCTTGCCGGCGAGCGGAGCCATCACCTGCCGCACGCGGTTGATGCGGCGCTCGGCATTGGTGAAGGTGCCGTCCTTCTCCAGGAAGGAGGCGCCCGGCAGGAAGACATGGGCGTATTTCGCCGTCTCGTTCAGGAAGATGTCCTGGATGACGACGCATTCCATCGAAGCGAGGCCGGCCGTGACATGCTTGGTGTTGGGGTCGGACTGGGCGATGTCCTCGCCCTGGACATAGAGGCCCTTGAACGTGCCCTCGACCGCTTCGTCCAGCATGTTGTTGATGCGCAGGCCCTGCTCGGGATCGAGCGGCACGCCCCAGAGCATCTCGAAGACCTGCCGGGTCGAATCGTCGGAGACGTGGCGATAGCCCGAGAACTCGTGCGGGAAGGAGCCCATGTCGCAGGAGCCCTGGACATTGTTCTGCCCGCGCAGCGGGTTGATGCCGACGCCGTCGCGCCCGATATTGCCGGTCGCCATGGCGAGATTGGCCATCGCCATTACCGTGGTCGAGCCCTGGCTGTGCTCGGTGACGCCGAGCCCGTAATAGATCGCGCCATTGCCGCCGGTGGCGTAGAGCCGTGCCGCGGCGCGCACATCGGCCGCCGGCACGCCGGTATAGGTCTCGCTCGCCTCCGGCGAGTTCTCCTCGCGGGCGACGAAGCGGGCCCAGTGCTCGAAATCGCCGAGATCGCAGCGCTCGCGGACATAGGCCTCGTCGATCAGCCCCTCGGTAACGACGACATGGCTGAGCGCATTGAGCAGCGCGACATTGGTGCCGGGGCGCAGCGGCAGGTGGTAGTCCGCCTTCACATGCGGCGACTGCACCATGTCGATCCGGCGGGGGTCGGCGACGATCAGGCGGGCACCCTGGCGGATGCGCTTCTTCATCCGCGAGGCGAAGACCGGGTGGCCGTCGGTCGGGTTCGCGCCGATGACCAGGATGACGTCGGACTTGGCGACGGACTTGAAGTCCTGCGTGCCGGCCGAGGTCCCGAGCGTCGTGCGCAGCCCATAGCCGGTCGGCGAGTGGCAGACGCGGGCGCAGGTATCGACATTGTTGTTGCGGAAGGCGGCGCGCACCAGCTTCTGGACGAGGAAGACCTCCTCGTTGGTGCAGCGCGACGAGGTGATGGCGCCGACCGATTCACGGCCGTATTGGGCCTGGATGCGCTTGAACTCGGAAGCCGCGTAATTGATCGCCTCTTCCCACGACACCTCGCGCCACGGGTCGGTGATCTTCGCCCGGATCATCGGCTTGGTGATGCGGTCGGTATGGGTGGCATAGCCCCAGGCGAAGCGGCCCTTGACGCAGGAGTGGCCCTCGTTCGCCTTGCCGTCCTTGTAGGGCACCATGCGGATGACGCGGTCGCCCTGCATCTCCGCCTTGAACGAGCAGCCGACGCCGCAATAGGCGCAGGTCGTGACCACCGAATGCTCGGGTTGGCCGTGCTCGATGACCTTGTTCTCCATCAGCGTCGCGGTCGGGCAGGCCTGCACGCAGGCGCCGCAGGAAACGCATTCCGAACCCAGGAAGTCGGTCGGGCCGGCCGCGACGCGCGAGTCGAAGCCGCGCCCGGTGATCGTCAGCGCGAAGGTACCCTGCACCTCCTCGCAGGCCCGCACGCAGCGATTGCAGACGATGCATTTCGACGGGTCGTAGGTGAAATACGGGTTGGAGGTGTCCTTAGCGAGCCAGTTCTCGTTGACCGCGCCGTCCTTGCCCTTGGCGAAGACGTGGTTCTCGCCCTCATAGCCGTAGCGGACCTCGCGCAGGCCGACGGCGCCGGCCATGTCCTGCAATTCGCAATCGCCATTGGCCGAGCAGGTCAGGCAATCCAGCGGATGGTCGGAGATATAGAGCTCCATCACCCCCTTGCGCAGCCCGGAGAGGTTCTCCGACTGGGTGCGCACGACCATGCCCTCTTCGGCCGGCGTGGTGCAGGAGGCCGGCGTGCCGCGCCGACCCTCGATCTCGACGAGGCAGAGTCGGCAGGAGCCGAAGGGTTCGAGCGAGTCGGTGGCGCAGAGCTTGGGGATTTTGGTGCCGAGGCTCATGGCGGCGGCCATCACCGAGGTGCCCGCCGGGACCGTGACGCTCTGGCCGTCGATGCTCAGCGTCACCGTCTTCTCGGAAAGCCGGATCGGCGTGCCGTAGTCGATTTCCTTGATCAGGCTCATCGTGGCCTCCTCACTCGGCTGCCAGCGGCAGCGGAGGACGGTCGAAATCCTCTGGGAAATGGTTGAGCGCACTCAGCACCGGCATGGGGGTCAGCCCGCCCATGGCGCAGAGCGAGGCGTCGGTCATCAGCTTCGAGAGATCCCGCAGCACGGCAATGTTCTTCGGCACTTCGGTGCCGGCGATGATGCGGTCCATCGTCTCGACCCCGCGGGTCGCGCCGATGCGGCATGGCGTGCACTTGCCGCAGCTTTCCTTGGCGCAGAATTCAAAGGCGAAGCGCGCCTGCTTGGCCATGTCCACGCTATCGTCGAACACGACGATGCCGCCATGGCCGAGCATCGCGCGCATCGCCGCGAGCGCCTCGTAGTCCATCTGCACGTCGAGCTGACCGGCCGTGAGATAGGCGCCGAGCGGCCCGCCGACCTGCACGGCCCGGATCGGCCGGCCGGACAGCGTGCCGCCGCCCATATCCTCGATGATCTCGCGCAAGCTGATGCCGAAGGCGAGTTCGATCAGCCCGCCGCGCCTGACATTGCCGCCGAGCTGGATCGGCAGCGTGCCGCGCGAGCGGCCCATGCCGTAATCAGCATAGGCCTGCGCACCATGGTCCATGATCCAGGGCACGGCGGCGAAGGAGAGCACGTTGTTGACGACGGTCGGCTTGCCGAACAGGCCCTGCAACGCCGGTAGCGGCGGCTTGGCACGGACGATGGCGCGCTTGCCTTCGAGGCTTTCGAGCAGCGAGGTCTCCTCGCCGCAGATATAGGCACCGGCCCCGAGCCGCACTTCCAGATGGAAGGCGTGCTCCGAGCCCAGAACCGAGGCGCCGATCAGTCCGGCGGCTTCCGCCTTCAGGATTGCGCGCTGGAGCGTGCGATGGGCATGCGGGTATTCCGAGCGCAGATAGATGTAGCCGCGCGTCGCCCCGACCGCGATCGCGGCGATCGCCATGCCTTCGATCACGAGATAGGGGTCGCCTTCGAACAGCATTCGGTCGGCGAAGGTGCCGCTATCGCCCTCGTCGGCGTTGCAGACGATATATTTCTGCTCCGCCTTGGCGTCGTGGACGGTCTTCCACTTGATCCCGGTCGGGAAGCCCGCGCCGCCGCGTCCGCGCAAGCCGGAGGCCTTCACGGCCTCGACGATCTCGCCGCCAGTGAGCGCCAGCGCCTTCTCCAGCCCCTTGAAGCCGCCATAGGCGCGGTAATCGGCGATCGAAAGCGGGTCGATGACGCCGACGCGCTCGAAGGTGAGCCGCTGCTGGCGCTTCATCCAGTCGAGTTCTTCGGTCTTGCCGAGGCGCAAGGCGTGAGCGCCGCCCGAAGCGAAGCCGGCATCGAACAGCGACGCGACGTCCTTCGCCGCGACCGGCCCGTAGGCGATGCGGCCTTCAAGCGTCTCGACCTCGACCAGCGGCTCCAGCCAGAGCATCCCGCGCGAGCCGTTGCGGACGATCTCGACGGAAAGCCCGCGCGTCGTCGCCTCAAAGGCGATGGCATGCGCGACGGCTTCCGCGCCGACCGACAGGGCGGCGGCGTCGACGGGAACGAAGATGCGAACCGGGGTGGCGCTCATGAATGCGCCCTTCCGTGCTGGCAGAGCCCGGCGATGCGGGCGGCATCGACGCGCCCGATCAGTTCGCCATCGATCAGGGCCGAGGGCCCGAGCGCGCAATTGCCGAGACAATACACCGTTTCGACGATGGCGTCGCCGGCATGGTGGCCGTCGACCGCGATGCCGTGGTTGCGGGCGAGTTCGTCGACGACGCTCTCGCAGCCCAAAGCCTGGCAGGCCTCCGCCCGGCAGAGCTTGATGACCCGGGCCGGCTGCGGGGTGGTCTTGAAGTCGTGATAGAAGGAGATCGCGCCATGGACCTCGGCGCGCGACAGGTTAAGCGCTTCCGCGATCAGCGGCACGGCCTGAGGGTCGACATAGCCGAACTCGTCCTGAAGGGCGTGCAGCATCGGCAGCGTGGCGCCTTCCAGATGCGCGAGGCCCGCGACGATCATGCGTGCGCTGTCCTGATCCCAGGCCGGATAACCCGCCATCTTTCCTCCATAGGCCCGGTTCGCCGGACGCTCGTTATGGGAAGGGTGGTTGAAACTGGAATGATTTCAAATCGATTCTTTCGAATGTGTGATAGTTTATAGCTATCAATCTGCGCGATATAGGCGTGCGTCCGCCATGCGGCGGGTTTGGGTGGCTCCAAAAATTCTCCCGGAGGGCCGTTTTGCGCTGCACAATGCTGCGCCGCTTCTAAGACGATAGGCGAAGACTATCGAATGATGGGGCGGCGCGGCAGGCCCGCATCGGTGACCGGCTTCGTCATCATCAGGAGGTTGCGCGCGAGCGGCGCCACCGGCTGCCGGTCCGCCACGATCAGCCCGATCGTGCGCTGCGCCTCCGGCTCGACCAGCGACAGCGCCCGCGTGCCGAGCGGCACGCCGAAGAATTCCAGCAATTGCAGCGAGACGATGCTGGAGACGCCCTGGATGCCGGCATGCGAACAGAGGTTGAAGATCGAGTTCGTCTCGATCATCGGGCGCGGCGCCGTGCCGACCGAGCGGAAGATGCCGTCGATGATGCGCCGGTTCTGCATGTCGCCTGTGAGCAGGCAGAGCTTTTGCTCGGCGGCCTCGGCCCAGGTGATCGTGTCGCGCGCGCCGAACGGCCCGTCCTCGCGCGTCAGCAGCACATAGGATTCCTGGTAGATCGGCTTCGAGATCACCCGGTCGAGCGGCTCGTTGTCGAGATAGGTCAGCCCGACATCGAGCTCGAAATCGTCGATGCCCTGCTGGATCTCCTGCGAGGTCAGCGAGAGCACGGTCAGCGACACCGCCGGATAGCGCTCCGAGAAGGGCGCGGTGATATGGGCGATCATCGGCAGCGCGGTCGGGATCGCGCCGAGCCTGATCCGGCCGGAGACGCCTTCACGCAGCTCCGCGATCGAATCCTTCATCACCTCGGCCTCGGCCAGGATGCGCCTGGCATGGGCGAGCACGACCTCGCCTTCCTTGGTGAAGCCCTGGAAACGCCGCCCGCGCTCGACGATCATCACGCCGAGCTCTTCCTCGAGCTGCACGATCGCGGCCGAGAGCGTCGGCTGCGAGACATGGCAGGCCTCGGCTGCGCGGCGGAAATGTTTTTCGCGCGCAAGCGCGTCGAGATAGACCAGTTGGCGAATGATCATGAGGTCGCTTCGGATGCGACGCATGCCGCCGCGCAGCAGAGCATCGGCATAGCGGCGGCCGGTTGCAAGCGGGGCGGTTGCAGCCCTGCAAACAGGCTGTTGCTGTGAGGGCAACGCCTGGAGAATTGCGCTGCAGCAACCCCGACCCTAACTGCGGGGAGCCGGGATGGCCGGCAGGCAAAGGGTCGCGTCGCGGCCTCGGGATGATCATGGCACAGGAACTGGAATTCGGACTCGACACCTTCGGCGACGTCACCAACGGGACGGGCGGCAAGCCGCTGCCGCATGCGCAGGTGATCCGCAATCTCGTCGACGAAGCCGTCCTGGCCGACGAGATCGGCATCGATTTCATCGGCGTCGGCGAGCATCACCGTGCCGATTTCGCGGTCTCGTCGCCGGAGACGGTGCTGGCCGGCATGGCCACGCGCACCAGCCGGATCAAGCTTGGCTCGGCCGTCACCGTGCTGAGCTCGGACGATCCGATCCGCGTCTTCCAGCGCTTCTCGACGGTCGATGCGCTCTCGAACGGGCGCGCCGAGGTGATCCTGGGGCGCGGCTCCTTCACCGAGTCCTTCCCGCTCTTCGGGCTCGACCTGCGCGACTACGAGAAGCTGTTCGAGGAGAAGCTCGATCTCTTCGCCGGTCTGCTGCCGCAGGAGCCATTGACCTGGCAGGGCTCGATCCGGCCGTCGTTGAAGGACCAACTCGTCTATCCGCCGGTCGAGAACGGCCCGCTCAAGACCTGGATCGGCGTCGGCGGCAGCCCGGAATCGGTGGTGCGCGCGGTGCGCTACGACCTGCCGTTGATGCTCGCCATCATCGGCGGCGACCCGCTGCGCTTCAAGCCGTTCGTCGACTTGTACCACCGCGCCTATGGCCAGATCGGCAAGCCGGCGAAGCCCGTCGGCGTGCATTCGCCGGGCTATGTCGCCGCGACCGACGAGCAGGCCAAGGAGGAGTTCTTCCCGGCCTACAAGCAGATGCGCGACCGCATCGGCGCCGAGCGCGGCTGGCCGCCGATGGGCCGCGACGAGTTCGAGCAGGAGGTCGCGCGCGGCTCGCTCTATCTCGGCTCGCCCGAGACGGTGGCCCGCAAGATCACTGCTACCGCCAAGGGGCTGGGCATCGCCCGCTTCCAGCTCAAGTACAGCGCCGGCCCGCTGGCGCATGAGAAGGCGATGGAGTGCATCCGGCTCTACGGCGAGAAGGTCGTGCCGCTGGTGCGGGAGATGCTGGCGTAAGGCGCCAGTCAGACTCTGGTACCGCGACGCTTTTTCCTTCTCCCGGATGGGAGAAGGTGGCCCGGAGGGCCGGATGAGGGCCCGTCCTCAGCACTGAGGGCACAACGGCACTGCCCCGTTTTTAACGATCAGCGGCAGGCCCTCACCCCTGCCCCTCTCCCATCCGGGAGAGGGGTTCCCCGCGTCTGTCATCGACGACACCGCTCATCCCACCACCTTCAGCGGATCGACCGAGAGCGTCCGCTTCAGGGCCCGCAATCCGAAGGTCGTCCGCGTCTGCCTGACCCCCGGAATGCGGTAGATCGTGCCGCGCAGGAAGCGCTCGTAATGGTCGGTGCCGCTGACCACGACCTTGGCGAGATAGTCGTATTCGCCGGTGACCAGATGCGCCTCGACCACCTCCGGCGCCTTCACCAGCGCCTCGGCGAACTGGTCGAGCACCTTGTCGTCATGCTTGTCGAGCGTGATCTCGACGAAGACGACATTGTTGTAGCCGAGCGCCTGATGATCCAGCAGGGCGACGTATTTCTCGATGACGCCGGCCTCCTCCAGCCGCTTCACCCGCGTCCAGCAGGGCGAGGGCGAGAGGCCGACCTTTTCGGCCAGGGCCTGGGTGGTCAATCGCCCGTCTTCCCGCAATGCAGCAAGAATCTTGCGATCGATCGGATCGAGAGCAGGACTCTTCTGGCTCTTTTTATTCATCGGGCGATCATTCTGGGTTTTGGCTACAAGTCAGAATGATCTTCTGCCACGCTTCCGGGATGCCGGCAAATTCGGAAGGAACCTCCGGGGCGGTGGAGCTAGCGTTGGTTGCAAGGGGAACGATTGCCGGCGGCTGCGGTCGCAGGGCATGGCAGCGCCGTTGACGGAACGCCTTGCCGGACGCCGGCAAAGGCGGAATGCTGGCGGCGACAGGGATGGAGGCGCTCATGAGCAGCGACAAGGCAGGCCAGGCGCCGGCAGTAACCCAGCCACTGCAGTTCCATGTCCCCAAACCGGCGAGTCGCCCGGGCGAGAAACCGGACTTCTCCCATGTCGTGATCCCCAAGGCCGGTTCCGTCGCGCGCCCGCCCGTCGATGTCGACCCCAAGGATATCCGCGATCTCGCCTATTCGATCATCCGCGTCCTCAACCGCGAGGGCGAGGCGGTCGGCCCCTGGGTGCCCGATCTCTCGCATGACGATCTGATCCGGGGGCTGCGCCACATGATGACGCTGCGCACCTTCGACGGGCGCATGCAGATGGCGCAGCGCCAGGGCAAGACCTCGTTCTACATGCAGCACACCGGCGAGGAGGCGGTGAGTTGCGCCTTCCGCATCGCGCTCCAGCCCGGCGACATGAACTTCCCGACCTATCGCCAGGCCGGCCTGCTGATCGCGCACGACTATCCGCTCGTCGACATGATGTGCCAGATCTACTCGAACGAGCGCGACCCGATGAAGGGCCGGCAATTGCCGGTGATGTACTCCTCCAAGGAGCACGGCTTCTTCTCGATCTCCGGCAACCTCGCGACGCAATATGTCCAGGCCGTCGGCTGGGCGATGGCCTCGGCGATCAAGAACGACACCCGCATCGCCGCCGCCTGGATCGGCGACGGTTCGACCGCGGAATCGGATTTCCACGCCGCGCTCGTCTTCGCCTCGACCTACAAGGCGCCGGTCGTCCTCAACGTCGTCAACAACCAGTGGGCGATCTCGACCTTTCAGGGCATCGCGCGCGGCGGCTCCGGCACCTTCGCAGCGCGCGGTCTCGGCTTCGGCATCCCGGCCTTGCGCGTCGACGGCAACGACTACCTCGCGGTCTATGCCGTCGCGCAATGGGCAGTCGAGCGCGCCCGCCGCAATCTCGGGCCGACGCTGGTCGAATACGTCACCTACCGCGCCGGCGCCCATTCCACCTCGGACGACCCCTCCGCCTATCGCCCCAAGCACGAATCCGACGATTGGCCCTTGGGCGACCCGTTGATCCGCTTGAAGCAGCATTTGATCGCGGTCGGTGCCTGGTCGGAGGAGCGCCACAAGCAGGCGGAAGCGGAAATCCTCGCCACCGTCATCGCGGCGCAGAAGGAGGCCGAAAGCTTCGGCACGCTGCATTCCGGCGGCAAGCCCTCGGCGCGCGACATCTTCGAGGACGTCTATGCCGAGCTGCCGCCACATCTGCGCCGTCAGCGCCAGCAGATCGGAGTCTGACCCGATGGCACGCATGACGATGATCGAGGCGATCCGCTCCGCCATGGACGTCTCCATGGGCCGCGACGACGATGTTGTGGTTTTCGGCGAGGATGTCGGCTTCTTCGGCGGCGTCTTCCGCTGCACCCACGGTTTGCAGCAGAAATACGGGATGTCGCGCTGCTTCGACGCGCCGATCAGCGAGGCCGGCATCGTCGGCACCGCCATCGGCATGGCGGCCTATGGCCTGAAACCCTGCGTCGAGATCCAGTTCGCCGACTACATGTATCCGGCCTATGACCAGATCGTCTCGGAAGCGGCCCGGCTGCGCTACCGTTCGGCCGGCGACTTCACCTGTCCGATGGTGATCCGCATGCCGACTGGCGGCGGCATCTTCGGCGGCCAGACCCATAGCCAGAGCCCGGAAGCGCTCTTCACGCACGTCTCCGGCCTGAAGACCATCGTCCCCTCCAACCCCTATGACGCCAAGGGCCTGCTGATCGCCGCGATCGAGGACCCCGACCCGGTGATCTTCCTAGAGCCGAAGCGGCTCTATAACGGCCCCTTCGACGGCCACCATGACCGGCCCGTCACGGCCTGGTCGAAGCATGAGCTGGCGGAGGTGCCGGAGGGCCATTACACCGTGCCGCTCGGCAAGGCGGTGACGCGTCGCGAAGGCTCCGCCGTCACCATCCTCGCCTATGGCACCATGGTCCATGTCGCGCTGGCGGCGGCCGAGGATACCGGCATCGATGCCGAAATCATCGACCTGCGCACGCTCGTCCCGCTTGATTTGGAGGCGATCATCGCCTCGGTCCAGAAGACCGGCCGCTGCATCGTGCTGCACGAAGCGACGCTGACCTCCGGCTTCGGCGGCGAGCTTGCTGCACTGGTGCAGGAGCACTGCTTCTACCATCTGGAGGCGCCGGTGATGCGCGTCACCGGCTGGGACACGCCCTATCCGCATGCGCAGGAATGGGACTACTTCCCCGGCCCCGCCCGCCTCGGACAGGCGCTGCTAGACATCATGGAGGCACGCTGATGGTCGAGCGCATCATCAAGCTGCCGGATGTCGGCGAGGGCATCGCGGAAGCCGAACTCGTCGAGTGGCACGTCAAGGTCGGCGACATCGTCCGCGAGGACGATCTGCTCGCCGCCGTGATGACCGACAAGGCGACGGTCGAGATTCCCTCGCCTGTCGAGGGCGAGGTCACCTGGGTCGGCGCCGAGGTCGGCGACACCGTCGCGATCGGCTCGGCCATCGTGAAGCTGAAGGTGGCGGGCGCTGAAGGCGCGGTGGCTGAAGAGCCTGCCGAGGAAGCGCCTGCCGAGAAGCCGGCTCCGGTCGCACCAGCGCCCAAGGGGGAGAAGCCTGCTGCATCGGCAGCTCCCGCCAAGCCGGCAGCACCGCCTCCGCCGCCGAAGGCCGTGCGTGCCGACGCGGCCCCTATCCAGCGCCGCGCGCCGGGCGAGAAGCCGCTGGCTTCGCCGGCCGTGCGCCTGAAGGCGCGCGAGGCCGGGGTCGACCTGCGCCAGGTCCAGGGTACCGGCCCTGCCGGCCGCGTCACCCATCAGGATATCGACGCCTTCTTGTTGCGCGGCCCGGAGCCGGCGCGTGGCGGCGGGCTCGTCGAGCAGAGCGCCGTCACCGAGGTGAAGGTCGTCGGCCTGCGCCGCCGCATCGCCGAGAAGATGGCGCTGTCGAAATCGCGCATCCCGCACATCACCATCGTCGAAGAGGTCAACGTCTCGCCGCTGGAGGATTTGCGCGCGACGCTGAACAGGAAGCCGACGCCGGAGCGGCCGAAGCTGACGCTGCTCCCTTTCCTGATGCGCGCCATGGTCAAGGCGCTGGCCGAGCAGCCGGCGCTGAATGCGCTCTATGACGACGAGGCCGGGATCGTGCGCCAGCATGCCGCGATCAATATCGGCATCGCCACGCAGACGCCGACCGGCCTGATCGTGCCGGTGGTGAAGCATGCCGAGGCCCGCGATCTCTGGGGCTGCGGCATCGAGCTCGCCCGCCTCGCCGAGCGCGGCCGCGACGGCACGGCGACGCGCGACGAGCTCACCGGCTCGACCATCACCATCACCTCGCTCGGCGCGCTCGGCGGCATCGCGACGACGCCGGTGATCAACTATCCGGAGGTCGCCATCGTCGGCGTCAACAAGATGGTCGTGCGCCCGGTCTGGGACGGCACCACCTTCGTGCCGCGCAAGATGATGAACCTCTCCTCGAGCTTCGACCACCGCGTCATCGATGGCTGGGACGCGGCCGTCTTCGTGCAGCGGCTGAAGGAGCTGCTGGAGAACCCGGCCACGCTCTTCGTGGATCTATGAGGAGCACGCCATGACAGAAATCACCTGCAAGCTCCTCGTCATCGGTGCCGGCCCCGGCGGCTATGTCTGCGCCATCCGTGCCGGTCAGCTCGGCATCGACACCGTCATTGTCGAGAGCACCAAGCTCGGCGGCTCCTGCCTCAATGTCGGCTGCATCCCCTCCAAGGCGATGATCCATGTCGCCGAGGAGTTCGAGAAGGCGGCGGAAGCAGCGGCCGGCAAGACGCCCTTCGGCCTGACGGCGGCCGAGCCGAAGCTCGACCTGAAGCAGGCGGTGGCCTGGAAGGACGGCATCGTCCAGCGCCTCAACAACGGCGTCGCGGCGCTGCTGCGCAAGGCCAAGGTCAAGATCGTCCACGGCAAGGCCCGCTTCCGCGACGGCAAGACCGTGGTCGTCGAGACCGAGACCGGCCCGAAGACGATTCAGGCCGAGGCCATCGTCATCGCCACCGGCTCTGCCCCGGTCGAATTGCCCTTCCTGCCTTTCGGCGGGAGCGTGATCTCCTCGACCGGCGCGCTGGCGCTGACGGAGGTGCCGAAGCGCCTCGTCGTCGTCGGCGGCGGCTATATCGGGCTGGAGCTGGGCACAGCCTTCGCCAAGCTCGGAGCCAAGGTCACCGTCGTCGAGGCGCAGGACAAGATCCTGCCGCTCTACGATGCCGAGCTGACTGGCCCGATCTCCAAGCGCCTGACCGCGCTCGGCGTCGAGGTGCTCACCGGCGCCAAGGCGCTCGGGCCTACCCCCAAGGGCGACGGCCTGCGCATCGAGACGGCGGATGGCAAGGAGCGCAGCCTGCCGGCCGACAAGATCCTGGTGACGGTCGGCCGCAAGCCGGTGACCGAGGGCTTAAGCCTCGAAAACCTCGTGCTCGACATGGATGGCCGCTTTATCCGCATCGGCGAGCGCTGCGAGACGGCGATGCGCGGCATTTACGCCATCGGCGACGTCACCGGCGAACCCATGCTCGCGCATCGCGCCATGGCGCAGGGCGAGATGGTGGCGGAGATCGTCGCCGGATTGCCGCGTGCCTGGGACAAGCGCGGCATCGCGGCGATCTGCTTCACCGATCCCGAGATTGTCTCGGTCGGCCTCTCGCCTGATGAAGCCAAGCGCGCCGGCCACGAGCTCAAGATCGGCCAGTTCCCCTTCGCCGCCAATGGCCGCGCCATGACCCGCCATGGCGAGGCTGGCTTCGTCCGCGTCGTGGCGCAGGCCGGCAGCGAGCTGGTGCTCGGCATCCAGGCAGTCGGGCAAGGTGTCTCGGAACTCTCGGCCGCCTTCGGCCTCGCGATCGAGATGGGCGCGACGCTGCAGGATATCGCCGGCACGATCCACGCCCATCCGACGCTGGGCGAGGCTTTCCCGGAGGCCGCGATGAAGGCGCTCGGCCACGCCCTGCACATCTGAGGAGCCGCGACCGATCCGCGCAGGTCGCCGGCTAAGATGCATACAATCTTGACATTGTCTTCATCGAGGATGATCTGAGGGGCGACGCCGAGCGAACGGCGCCGTCCCGAGGAGACGTTCCATGTCCGGCGAGCATTGGCCGCCACTCTCTCCGCTCCAGACCGGCCTGCGCGGCCGCTGCCCGCGCTGTGGGCAGGGCAAGATGTTCGAGAGCTTCCTGAAGCTGAAGCCGAAATGCGAGGTCTGCGGCCTCGACTATTCCTTCGCCGACCCGGCCGATGGTCCGGCCTTCTTCGTGATGATGTTCGTCTGCATCCCCGCGGCGGCTTTCCCGCTCTGGCTGGAATTGAACTACAACCCGCCGACCTGGGTGCATCTCGTCACGACGCTGCCGTTGATCCTGCTGACCTGCATCCCGCCCTTGCAGCCCTTGAAGGGCTGGCTCGTCGCCTCGCAGTTCTTCCACAAGGCCGAGGAAGGGCGCCTCGCGGCTCCCGCCACGCCGAAGGACAGCCCCGCCGCCTGACCCGGCCATTGGCTCGGCTCAGGCCGGCGCGCGTTCCCCGGCGATGATTCCGGCGAGCAGGCGCAGCGCCTCGGCAAGGCGCGCGCGCTCGGGTACGGCTCCGAGCGCGACCCGGATCGCGTCCGGCACCTGTTCGCCCGTCGCGAACGCATCCGAGGCCATCACGCCGAGCCCTGCCTGACGCGCGCTCTCGATCAGCCGGTGCCGGTCCCGATGCGGAGGCAGCGGCTGCCAGAGATGCAGCGCATGCGGATGCGCTTGCATCAAGGCAGGCAGGATCGCACGCGCCAGCGCCTGCCGCTCGGCCGCCTCGCGGCGCACGCCGTCGAGCAAATCCTGCGCGGCACCGATCCTGATCCAGTGGGCGGCGAGAGCCGTCATCAAGGGAGCCGGCATCAGCGCGGCGGCCCGCAACGCAGCAACAAGCCCGTCGCCCTCGATGCCGTCGGGCAGCACGACGAAGGCAGTGCGCAGGCCGGGGGTGAGCACCTTTGACAAGGTCGCGACATGCCATGTCCGCTCCGGGGCCAGCACGGCGAGGGGCGGCGGTGCATCACCCGCAAGCAGGCTGTAGGGGTCGTCCTCGATCAAGGTGAGGTCGAGCTTGCGCGCCATGGCTGCGATCTCCTGCCGCCGTCCGAGTGGAACAGTCCGGCAGGTCGGGTTGTGCAGCGTCAGCGTCAGGCAGAACAGCCGGGCACCGGAACGGCGGGCGGCTTCCTCCAGCGCCTGCGGCAAGGGGCCATCGCCGTCCTCCGCCACCGGTGCAATGGCGAGGCCGCGCCGGCGGGCCGCGTCGATCTGGCCGGGATAGGCGAGCGGTTCCATCAGGACGGTGTAGCCGGGGGCGGCGAGCATCTGGAACAGGGCGGTGAGTGCGGTCTGGGCGCCGGGCGCCACCACGATCCTTTGCGGCGGCAGGGCACCCATCAAAGGCGCAAGCCAGGCCGCGCCGGCCGCCCGCTCCGCCAGCGAGCCGCTGCCGGCATGGTAGTTCATCAGCTGGTCGGCGTTGCTGCGCGCCAGCAACTCGGCGATGCCGCGTTCCATCATCTCGCCCAGCCGCACGCCTTTCGGCGCGGGCGGGATCGTCATGCTCAGGTCGAGCGGCGGGCCGGCCTCTTCCTGCCGGGTCGAGATGAAGGAGCCGCGCCCCGTCACCGCATCGAGCAGCCCGCGCTCGCGCGCCTCGCCGAAGGCGCGGGTCACGGTGGTGAGGTCGACCTCGAGGAGTTCGGCCAGTTTCCGCTGAGGCGGCAACCGGTCACCGGGCCGCAGGCGTCCATCAGAGACAGCGCGTTCGATCAGCCCGACGATTTGCAGGTAGCGCGGCCCGGCAGCGGGGTCGAGCTCACCGAGCCATGACGGCATTGTCGCGGCTTGCGCCATGGCTGATCCCTCATGCCATACATTCTTGCTATTGTATGCGTCGATAGCGCAGCCGCTGCTGACAAGCCAGTGCCTCCGCCCTTGCGAGAACGAGGGCCTCTCTCTGGAGAAGAGCTATGCCCGAGCGTTCGCGTGTCGAGGATTTCATCGCGGCCGTTGTCGGAGGCGATCATGTCGCCGCGATCCGCGACTTCTACTGGGAAGACGCTTCCATGCAGGAGAACATGGCCGAGCCACGGCGCGGCCGGGATCTGCTGATGGAGCATGAGGCGCGGGCGCTCGCGCGCCTTGAGCGCATGCACACCCATCCGCCGCGCGCCGTGCTGGTCGATGGCGACCGGGTGGTCGTCCACTGGACCTTCGACGCGACGGGCAAGGACGGTGTCACGCGCCGGCTCGACGAGCTTGCGATCCAGCGCTGGCGCGGCGACCGCATCGTCGAAGAGCGCTTCTTCTACGATACGGCCACGGCCTGGAGGCCGGTCGAGCCGGTGCCATGACGGGCGTGGCCGCCGAGGCTCAATGCGCGCCGGCGCTGACGAAGGCCTTGAGCTCCGGCGTCTGCGGGTTGGCGAAGAGCTCCTTCGACGGACCCTGCTCCCAGATCTTGCCCTGATGCATGAACACGGTGGTGTTCGCGACCGTGCGGGCGAAGTTCATCTCGTGGGTCACGAGCAGCATGGTCATGCCGCCCTTGGCGAGCTTCTCCATGACGAGCAGCACCTCGCCGGTCAGTTCCGGGTCGAGCGCCGAGGTGACCTCGTCGAACAGCATCACCTTCGGCTTCATCGCCAGCGAGCGGGCGATGGCGACGCGCTGCTGCTGGCCGCCGGAGAGATTGTCCGGATAGCTGTCGAACTTCTCGGACAAGCCGACCTGCGCCAGCACCTCCTTGGCCAGCGCCAGCGCTTCCGCCTGCGGCACGTCCTTGGTGATGCGCGGCGAAAGCATGATGTTCTGCCCGACCGTGAGGTGCGGGAACAGATTGTAGCTCTGGAACACGATGCCGACATCCTTGCGCAATTCGCGCAGCTTCTTCGGATCCTGTGTCGTCAGGTGCCCGGCGACCTCGATCTTGCCGGCGTGGAAGCTCTCGAGCCCGTTGATGCAGCGCAGCAGCGTCGACTTGCCCGAGCCGGAGCGCCCGATGATGGCGACCACCTGGCCGGCCTCGACGCTGAGCGAGACGCCCTTCAGCACCTCCAGCGAGCCGAAGCGCTTGTGGATGTCTTCAATGAGAACGGCTGGCATTCATCACCTTTTCGAGATGGCGGCTGAGCCGGGACAGTGGGAAGCAGATCGCGAAATAGATCAGCGCGACCAGGCTGAAGATCTGGAAGGCCTGATAGGTCGCGTTGTTGACCAGCATGCCGGCGCGCATCAGGTCGACGAAGCCGACGACCTGGACGATCGAGGTGTTCTTCACGAGCTGGACGAGGAAGCCGACCGTCGGCGGCAGTGAAATCCGGACCGCCTGCGGCAGGATGACATGGCGGTAGGTCTGCGCCGTCGTATGCGCCAGCGAGGCCGAGGCCTCCCATTGCTGGCGCGGCACGGATTCGATCGATCCGCGCCAGATCTCGGCGAGATAGGCCGAGACATAGATCGACAGCGAGGCCGAGGCCGCGAGGAAGGGCGGCAGTTCGATGCCGAGCGCCGAGAGCCCGTAATAGCTCATGAACAGCACCATCAGCACCGGGATCGACTGGATCACCAGGATGTAGCTGGCGGCGAAGCGGCGCAGCCACCGGAGCCGCGACAGGCGCATGATCGCGAAGACGCCGCCGATGATGCTGCCGATGAAGAAGGCGATTGCCGTGAGCGCCAGCGTCCAGCCGGCGGAGCGCAGGATGAAATAGGCCTCGGGCCAACCGAAGGTCTGCATCAGGCGGCCTCCCCATGCGCTTCGGTGAGCCGGGCAAGGCCCGACACCTGCGGGAAGAGCTTTCGGCCGAGCCAGTTCAGGAAGAGTTTGAAGGAGAGCGCCAGCACGAGGTAGAGCACGGTGACGACGATATAGGTCTCGAACGAGCGGAACGTGTCCTGCTCGATGATCGCCGCCGTTCCGGACAATTCCTGCACCGAGACGAAGGAGCAGATGCTGGAGGCCAGCATCATCAGCACGAACTGGCTCGACAGCGCCGGCCAGACGCGGGCGAAGGCCGGCTGCAGGATGACATGCTTCAGCACCTGCCACTTGGTCATCGCCAGCGCGAGACCGGCCTCGATCTGCGATTTATGGATGGAATCGACGCCGGCCCGGATGATCTCGGTGGCGTAGGCGGCGAGATTGAGCGTCATCGCCAGAACGGAGGCTTCGAGCCCGTTCAGGCGGATACCCAACTGCGGCAGCCCGAAGAAGATCATGAAGAGCTGCACCAGGAAGGGCGTGTTGCGCATCAGCTCGACATAGGCGTCGACGAGATAGCCGGCCCAGCTGCCCGCCAGGCTGCGCAACGCGGTCATGCCCGTCGCCAGGACGAGGCCGAGCGCGATCGCGATGAAGGACAGCGCGATCGTGAGCCAGACCCCGTGCAGGATCATCGGCCATTTGGAAAGGACGTCTTGGAAGAGCAACGGCGCGCTCCTTCGGCCTGCGAGGTCGAGGGTCGCCGGCGCGCGCTCAGGCGCGCCGGCAGGTCCGATCGGAGGGTTGGATCAGAAGGTCGGCAGCGGCGGCAGCGGGCTGCCGACCCACTTCTGCGCGATCGCGTCGAGCTCGCCGTTCTGTTTGACGTAGTAGATGAAGTTGTTGAGCCACTGGCGCAGCTCCCAGGCGTCCTTGCGCATGGTCATCGAGTTCGGCTGCACGCCGAACACGAACTTCAGCTCGGTCTCGGTCTCGCCGCGCGCCTTCATGGCGGCGTTGGCCTGGGCGTCGGGGCCGGCGATGGCCTCGACCTGGCCGGAGAACAGCGCCTGCATGGTGGTGGCGTCGTCCTCGAAGCGCAGGATGGTGAGGTTCAGCTCCTTCTCGCGGCTGGTGAACTCGCGCTCGACGCTGGAGCCGCGGTTGACGCCGACCTTGCGGCCCTTGAGGTCGTCCCAGGTTTTGATGGCGACGTTCTTCTTGGCGTAGATGCCGGTCTGGAAGGCGCTGTAGGGGATGGAGAACATCACCGCCTTGGCGCGCTCGGGCGTGGGCGCCAGCGTGGCGACGAGGAAGTCGACCTTGTTGGCCTCCAGCGCCGGGATGCGGGCCGGCGGGGTGAGCTGCACCATCTCGACCTTGACGCCGAGATATTTGCCGATCAGCGCGATGACGTCGGCGTCATAGCCGATGGCGTTGCCCTGCGAGTCGACCGAGCCATAGGGCGGGGCGCCGATCAGCACGCCGATCTTCACCGAGCCGCGCTTGATGATGTCGGTGACCGTCTGGGCCGAGGCCTGGCTCGCCGCGAGCATGCCGGCGCCGAGCGCGAGAGCCACGCCGGCGATCTTGATACGCTTGAGGATATTCACTGGACGTCTCCCGTTGTGGTGCATTCGCGCTGATTGGTCCCCGGCTTCTTGTGGCCGGTTGATGGGCGAGAAGTGGTTATGCCTCTCGGTTCACTGTCCCCTTCGGACGACGTTCTCCAGCGGCTCGCCGGAGAAACGGCGCCTGATGTTACCAGCAATGACCGCCTGGCGCCGCCGGATCGTTCCGCTGGTCCAGCCGGACATATGCGGGGTCATTAAAACGTTTGAAAGCTCGTGGAAAGGCAGTTTCGACGGCAGCGGCGTGGCGTCCCCAGCCTGTGGATAACGGTACCAGGTGTCGATGATCGCGCCGCCGATGCGGCGGCTCTTCAGGGCGTCGTAAAGCGCCTCTTCGTCGATGGTCGGCCCGCGCCCGACATTGACCACGACGGCGTCGGGCCGCATCGCCGCGAAGGCCGCGGCGCCGACGATGCCCTTGGTCTCCTCCGTCAGCGGAACCGAGACGACGACGACATCGACCGAGCCGCAGAAGGCAGCGAGCTGGTCGAGGGTGAAAGCGCGGTCGACGAGGGGCGAGGGCGCGACCGGGCTTCGGTTGGCGACATGCACCTGCATCTCGAAGGCCTTGGCGCGGGCGGCGATCGCCTTGCCGATATGGCCGAAGCCGAGGAGGCCGATGGTCCGGCCGGCGATCTCGTCATGCACCCGCTCCGGCGCGCCGGCCCAATAGGCCCAGTCGCCCTGGCGCAGCCTCCGGTCGGCATCAGTGAGCGGGATCGCGCGGGCGAGGAGGGCGCTCATCACATATTCCGCGATGGCCTGCTCGTGGCCGAAGCAGTTGCACACGGCGGCGGAAGCCGGCAGCAGGTCGAGATTGACGGCATCGTAGCCGGCGCCCGGCACATGGAAGAGCTTGAGCCCCGCCGGCACCGGCAGGCTCGCATCGAACTTCACGCCGATGATGGCCTGCGCCTGCGCATAGGCCGCCTGCTCCGCCTCGGTCTCCAGCACATCCGGCAGCAATTGGATCTCGGCCGGCCCGCCGAGCAGGTCGGCGAAGCCGTGGCTGAAGCTGGCGGCGTTTTCGCCGTGGAAGATGATGCGCATGGTCTCGGATGTCCGGCGGTTCGGGAGTTTAGCGGGGCAGCAGCGGCTCGACGCTGCAGTCGAGCAGGGAGGGATCGATGTTCTCCTCCATCTCGTCGAACATGGTGTCGACGAAGGCGATCAGCTTTTCGGAGGCGGCGATGGCGCGCTCGGCCTGCGACGAGGCGATGCCGTTGAGCAGGGCGAGATGATGGTCGATGGTCCCGTCCAGATTGTGCTGGCCGGGCATGTAGCTGTGATGGATGAAGCCGATGCGTCGGAAGATGGTGTGCAGCGGCCTCAGCGTATGCTCGAGGAAAGGCTCGCCCGCCGCCGCCAGGATCATCTGGTCGATGCGCCGGTCGAGGCTGTTGAATTCGGCGAGCGTCAGCTCCTCGCGGCGGTCGCGGAGCAGCCGGGCCATATGCAGCATCTGGTTGCGGTGGGTCGGCCCGGCGCGCTCGGCGGCGAGCCGCGCGACGAAGCGCTCGAGATCGCCGCGCAGCTTGAGCAGCACGCGTTCGCGCGCCAGGTCGATCGGCGCGATCTGGAGCCCATGCCGGGGGCGAATATTGATCAGCGTGTCCGCCGCGAGCCGGTTGACGGCGTGGTGGACGGGGGTGCGGCCGAAGCCGGTCAGATCCTGCAGATCCTGCATCGTCAGCAGGCGGCCGGGCTTGAGCTGGCAATCGATCAGCATCGACTCGATGCGTTCATAAGCCAGTTCGAAGAAGTTCAGGCGGTTGCGGCGCGGCAGCGGCTCGAGCGCATCGAGCTCGGCGAGCTTCGGCTCCTCCTTGCGTCTTGCCATGTTTCCTCCGCAGCGGGCTCTTGCCGGCCCATGCTTGCCGGCGACGATAAACATGTTGTGATATTTTACAAGCGCTCTTATGGTCGGCACGCTCCGTCGCCATCCTAGGCCGACGGAAGCGCGGGTAAAGGATGGGAGGGCACGACCAAAGTCGAAGCCAGCCCTCGCCAGGGAGGCGGACTTTGAAAATCACAGCGATCGAGACGTTGCGGACCGAGGAGTTCGCCAATGTCCTCTGGGTGCGCGTGCACACCGATGCGGGGGTGATCGGCCTCGGCGAGACCTTCTACGGCGCGGCCTCGGTGGAGGCCCATCTCCACGACACGCTCGCCATGCGGCTCCTCGGCAAGAACCCGCTGCATATCGAGGCGCTGCACAAGGAGATGACCAACCTGCCGATGGCGCAGGCCTCGACGGGTGCGGAATCGCGCGCGACCTCGGCCGTCGACATCGCGCTCTGGGACATCTTCGGCAAGGTCTGCGGCCAGCCGGTCCACCAGATGCTGGGCGGCCTCTGCCGCGACAAGCAGCGCATCTACAACACCTGTGCCGGCTATGGATATGTCCGCTCGCACAACATCAAGCCGGTCTCGACCTGGAATTTCGGGCACTCCGAGGGCCCCTATGAAGACCTGCACGGCTTCATGACCCGTGCCGACGAGGTCGCCGAAAGCCTGCTCGAAAGCGGCATCACCGCGATGAAGATCTGGCCCTTCGATCCCCCGGCGATCGAGAACCAGGGCCTGTTCATCACGCCCGACCAGATGCGCAAGGCCTGCGAGCCCTTTGAGAAGATCCGCAAGGCCGTCGGCGACAAAATCGAGATCATGGTCGAGTTCCACTCGCTCTGGAACCTGCCGACCGCGATCAAGATCGCACGCGTGCTCGAGCAATACGAGCCGAGCTGGTACGAGGACCCGATCCGGATGAACTCGCCGCAGGCGCTGGCCGAATTCGCCCGCTCGACCAAAGTTTCGGTGACCGCGAGCGAGACGCTGGGCTCGCGCTTTCCCTACAAGGACATGCTCGACCGCGACGCGATGCATGTCGTGATGGCCGATCTGTGCTGGACCGGCGGGCTCACCGAAGGCCGCAAGATTGCGGCGATGGCGGAGACCTATCACCGCCCCTTCGCGCCGCATGACTGCATCGGCCCGGTCGGCTTCATCGCGGCGATCCACGCCTCCTTCAGCCAGCCCAACACGCTGATCCAGGAATCGGTACGCGCCTTCTACACCGGCTGGTACAAGGAGCTGGTCACCGAGATGCCGCGGATCGAGGGTGGCTATGTCTACCCGATGGAGGCTCCGGGCCTCGGCGTCGAATTGCTGCCGGCGGTGTTCGAGCGCTCGGACCTGACGGTCCGCCGCTCCAGCCTCTGAGATGACGTGATGACCAATCGCCTCTTCGATCTCACCGGCCGCACGGCCCTCGTCACCGGTTCTTCTCGCGGGCTCGGCCGCGCCATGGCGGAGGGGCTGGCGGCGGCCGGCGCCCGCATTCTCGTCAACGGCACGGATGCGGAACGGGTCGCGACCGCCGTCAAGGAGATGCGTCAGGCCGGCCATGAGGCCGACGCCGCGCCCTTCGACGTCACCTCCGAGGACGCCGTCGTCAAGGCCTTCGCCGGCTTCGACGCCGCCGGCATCGCCGTCGACATCCTCGTCAACAATGCCGGCATCCAGTTCCGCAAGCCGATGGTCGAGTTGGCGACGGCCGATTGGCAGCGGGTCATCGACACCAACCTGACCTCGGCCTTCGTCATCGGCCGGGAAGCCGCGAAGCGCATGATCGCGCGCGGCCACGGCAAGGTCATCAACATCGGCTCGCTGACCTCAGCGCTGGCCCGGGCCACCGTCGCGCCCTATACGGTCGCCAAGGGCGGCATCAAGATGCTGACCCAGGCGATGGCCGCCGAATGGGCCGAGCACGGCATCCAGGCCAATGCCATCGGCCCCGGCTACATGCTGACCGACATGAACCAGGCGCTGATCGAGAACCCGGCGTTCGACGCCTGGGTCAAGGGCCGCACCCCGTCGAAGCGCTGGGGCAAGCCGGAGGAACTGATCGGTGCCGCCGTCTTCCTCGCCGCGCCGGCCTCCGACTACGTCAACGGCCAGATCATCTATGTCGATGGCGGAATGCTCGCCGTCCTGTAGAACGGCGGAACCTGATCCGCCGGAGGACAAGGATGGCCCGCCCGCGCCTCGATGCGCTCGACCGCAAGATCATCGCGGAATTGCAGACCAATTCGCGCCTCTCGGTGCAGGAATTGGCCGAGCGGGTCGGCCTTTCCGCCTCGCCTTGCGCGCGGCGCATCCGCATCCTCGAAGAGGCGGGCGTCATCCAGGGCTATGCCGCGATCATCGACCAGACCAAGGTCGGCCTGCCGATCAGCGTCTTCGTCTCGATCAGGCTGGAACGCCAGCGCGAGGACGAGCTCGACCGCTTTTCGCAGGCCGTGGCGCGCTGGCCCGAGGTGGTCGATTGTTACCTGATGACCGGACAGCGCGACTATCTGCTGCGCATCGTGGTGCGCGACCTGCCGGCCTATGAGCGATTCCTCAAGGACAAGCTCACCCGCCTCGACGGCGTCGCCTCGATCGAGTCGAGCTTCGCGCTGGGCCAGGTGAAGCGCTCCAGCGCGCTGCCGATCGCGGCGGTGCCAGAGGAGGATTGACCAAGGCCGTCATTTTCGGGCGCCGCATAGCGGCGACCCGAGAACCTCGGAACGAGAGGGCTCTGGTTTGAGAGATGCTCGGGTCAAGCCCGAGCATGACGGCTGAGTCTACCGCTCCGCCGAAGCCGCCCAGATATTGATCCCGCCATCGACCGCATGCCTGTCGATCGCCGCCAGCTCTTCGGTCGAAAACTCGGTGTTCCCCAGCGCCGCGACGCAATCCGTCACCTGTTCCGGCCGGCTCGCGCCGATCAGGGCCGAGGTGACGCGCCCGCCGCGCAGCACCCAGGAAATCGCCATCTGGGCGAGGCTCTGGCCGCGTGCCCTGGCAATCTCGTTCAGCGCCGCGATGTGCTGGATGTTGTCGTCGCTGAGGAAGCCTTCGCGGAAGGAGGGCGCCTTCTTGTCGGCGCGGCTGCCGGCCGGCACGCCCTTCAGGTACTTGTCGGTCAGCATGCCCTGCGCCAGCGGCGAGAACACGATCGAGCCGATCCCTTCCGCGTCGAGCGTGTCGAGCAAACCGTCCTCCTCGATCCAGCGGTTGAGCATCGAATAGCTCGGCTGGTGGATCAGGCAGGGCGTGCCGAGCCGGCGCAGGATCGCGACTGCCTCCTGCGTGCGCTTCGAGTTGTAGGAGGATAGGCCGACATAGAGCGCCTTGCCCTGGCGGACGATGGCGTCGAGCGCCCCCATCGTCTCCTCCAGCGGCGTGTTCGGGTCGAAACGGTGCGAGTAGAAGATGTCGACATAGTCGAGCTTCATCCGCTTCAGGCTCTGGTCGAGGCTGGAGATCAGGTATTTGCGGCTGCCCCATTCGCCATAGGGGCCGGGCCACATCCGGTAGCCGGCCTTGGTCGAGATCACCAGCTCGTCGCGATAGCCGGCGAAATCCTGCTGGAGGACCTCGCCGAAGGCCGTCTCGGCCGAGCCGGGCGGGGGGCCGTAATTATTGGCGAGGTCGAAATGGGTAATGCCGAGGTCGAAGGCCGTGCGGCAGATCTCGCGCATATTGGCACGGGCACCGGTCTCGCCGAAATTCTGCCAGAGGCCGAGCGAAAGCGCCGGCAGCATCAGTCCGCTGCGGCCGCAGCGGTTGTAGCGCATCGCGTCATAGCGGTTGGGATTGACCATGACTCAAGCCTCTCAATCGATTGAATGGCGGATAAGATGAAGGCCCGGTGGCGTTGCGTCCACCGGGCCTCGTTGTCTATCGGGTCGCGATCAGATCAGGCGGCGGCGTAGCCGACCGTGCCCTTGATCTCGAGGAACTCCTCGAGGCCGAAATCGGCGTATTCGCGGCCGTTGCCGGACTGCTTGTAGCCGCCGAAGGGCGCGCCCGCATCCCAGGCCGGGTAGTTGATGTAGACATTGCCCGAGCGCATCTGCGAGGCGATCTTGCGCGCGCGCTCCTGGGAGCCGGACTGGACATAGGACGCCAGGCCGTAGGGCGTGTCGTTGGCGCGCGAGACGACCTCGTCGTCGCTCTTGTAGGGCAGGATCGACAGCACGGGGCCGAAGATCTCCTCGCGGGCGATGGTCATCTCGTCGGTGACGCCGCCGAACACGGTCGGGCGCACATAGTAGCCGCGGTTGAGCCCCTCCGGACGGCCCGTGCCGCCGGTGACCAGCGTCGCGCCTTCCTTGATGCCGGCCTCGATCAGGCGCTGGATCTTCTCGTACTGGACCTCGCTGACGACGGGGCCAAGGAAGACGCCGTCCGCCGAGGGAGCACCAACCTTGAGCGGCTCGGCGACCTGCTTGGCGATGGCGAGGGCTTCCTCGTGCAGCTTCTCCGGCACGAACATCCGGGTCGGCGCGTTGCAGGACTGGCCGGAGTTGCGCATCACGCTCTCGACGCCGAGCTTCACCGACTTCTTGAGATCGGCATCGTCGAGGATGATATTGGCCGACTTGCCGCCGAGTTCCTGGTGCACGCGCTTGACGGTGTCTGCCGCTGCCTTGGCGACGAGGATGCCGGCCCGCGTCGAGCCGGTGAAGGAGACCATGTCGACGCCGGGATGGCGCGAAATGGCCTCGCCGACCGTCGGGCCGTCGCCGTTGACGAGGTTGAACACGCCCTTCGGCACGCCGGCCTCGTCCATCGCCTCGGCGAAGATGATGGCGTTGAGCGGCGCGATCTCGGAGGGCTTCAGCACCATGGTGCAGCCGGCGGCGAGCGCGGGCGCGACCTTGCACATGATCTGGTTGAGCGGCCAGTTCCACGGCGTGATCATGCCGACGACGCCGATCGGCTCCTTGGCGATCAGAGTGGTGCCGCGCAGCTCCTCGAACTCGAAGTTTTCGAGGGTCTCGATCATCTTGGCAAGATGGGCGGTGCCCATCGCGGCCTGCGCGCGATGGGCCAGTTCCTTCGGCGCGCCCATCTCGCGCGACAGGATGTCGGCGATGGCGTCGTAGCGCTTCTTGTAGGCCTCGGCGAGGCGGCGCATCAGGGCGAGGCGCTCGGCCTTGGAGGTCGCGGCGAAGGCCGGGAAGGCGGCGCGGGCGGCCGCGACGGCCTTGTCGACATCGGCCTGCTCGCCGAGCGCGATCGTGGCGAAGACCTCCTCGTTCGACGGATCGATCACGCCGAGCGTGCGGTTGCCCGAGGGCTTCACCCACTGGCCGTCGATATAGAATTCGAGCTCATGCGCCATGGTCTGGTCTCCTGCCTTGTCTTGGCTCGGGCGCGCGGACAGCCTGCCGGAAGCGGCTGGCGATCGATGCCCCGAGCGGGAACTGTCGGTGTCGGATGCGAACGGGCCGCCTTGCGCGATCATGCATCGCCGGCCGCCATCGACGCTGTATCTGACGGGGCATAACGTTAGGGGGCGGATCCGCGCCTGTCACCGGGTGCCGCGCCGCGTTTGCGGATGGCGGCCATGCAGTGGCGCTTCTTGTGCGAGGACGTGCCGGGCCTGTTCTTCACGAGAACCACCGCGTCATCCCGGGTCTACGCTTCGCTTCGCCCGGGATGACGGTGGAGATGAGTGTGCTCAGAGCCGTGCCTTGACGCTGCGCGGCGTCGCCAGCAGCAGGCTGGTCTCGCTGTTGGTGACGCCGGGGATCAGGCGGATGCGCCGCAGCACCTGGTCGAAGGCGATCAGGTCGGAGGTGCCGAGCTCGACCACCAGGTCCCAGTTGCCATTGGTGGTGTGGATGCTGGAGACCTCGCTGAAGCCGGAGAGCGCGGTGATGACCGCATCGGCCGCCTGGCCGGCGATCTCGATCATGGTGATCCCGCGCACCGGCAGGTCGATCGCGTCCGAGCGCAGGATCACGGTGAAGCCGATGATCTCGCCCGATTGCTCCAGCTTCTCCAGCCGGGCGCGCACCGTCGCCCGCGTCAGGCCGAGATCGGCGGCGAGGTCCGAGATGCTGCGGCGCCCGTCATGGCGCAGCAGGGTGATGAGGCGCTGGTCGATATCATCCATTGCTCATAATGGATAATCGACTTTATCGATCCGATCAATATCGGCACCGATCAGGTCGATTTGGCTTCTATCACCTGCCGCTGAAAACACGGACAATGGCTTCTCCATAAGAACAGCGCGGGGACCCATGATTCAGCAGCTCAACGTCGTGCCCTTCGTCAGCGTCGACCACATGATGAAGCTGGTCCACGCGATCGGCATCGAGCGGATGCTGTCCGACATCGCGGCTTACATCGAGCAGGATTTCCGGCGCTGGGAGATCTTCGACAAGACGCCGCGCATCGCCTCGCACAGCCTCGAAGGCGTGATCGAATTGATGCCGACCAGCGACGGCAAGCTCTACGGCTTCAAATACGTCAACGGCCATCCCAAGAACATGAAGGCCGGCTTGCAGACGGTCACCGCCTTCGGCCTGCTCTCCGATGTCGCGACCGGCTATCCGGTCCTGCTTTCGGAGATGACCATCCTGACGGCATTGCGCACGGCGGCGATGTCGGCGGTGGCGGCCAGACACCTCGCGCCCAAGAACGCGGCGACCATGGCGATCATCGGCAACGGCGCGCAGTCCGAGTTCCAGGCCTTCGCCTTCCGCGCCCTGCTCGGCATCGAGAATCTGCGGCTCTATGACGTCGATCCGGCCGCAACCGAGAAATGCGCCCGCAACCTCGCGCGCCACGGTTTTCGGATCACCCGATGCACCACCGCGATGGAAGCGGTCGAGGGCGCGCAGATCGTGACCACCGTCACCGCCGACAAGCAATACGCCACGATCCTGACCGACAACATGGTCGGCGCCGGCATCCATATCAACGCGGTCGGCGGCGATTGCCCCGGCAAGACCGAGATCCACCGCGACGTGCTGCTGCGGTCCTCGATCTTCGTCGAATATCCCCCGCAGACCCGCATCGAGGGCGACATCCAGCAGCTCGATCCCGACCACCCGGTCGAGGAACTCTGGAAGGTCATCGCCGGGGCGGCTCAAGGCCGCACCGATTCCAGCCAGATCACGCTGTTCGACTCGGTCGGCTTCGCCATCGAGGATTTCTCGGCGCTGCGCTATGTCCATGAGCGCATCCGCGAGGCCGGCACCTATGTTGATCTCGACCTGATCGCGGACCCCGATGATCCGCGCGACCTCTTCGGCATGCTGATGCGGGCCGCGCCGAGTTCGGCCGCGGCGGCCTGAGGTTCAGGCCGCGTCGCGATCCCAACGCGGAAACGGGTCTTCCAGCCCGAGCAGCGCCTGCGTCAGCCCGGTCGCCGGGCTGCCGGTCAGGCAGGAATCGAGTTCGGCGCGGATCGTCGCCTCGTCCATCTCCGGCCCGCCGATGAACACCATTTCCTGGCGCCGGTCGCCCCATGTCGGCGACCAGTGCTTGCGCATCAGCGACTGGAACTCCTCCGAGCGCGGCCAGCGCTCCCGGGGCACCGCCGCCCACCAGCGCCCCATCGCTTCGGTGCGGGTGATCCGCCCGGCCAGCGAGTATTCGCCGACCCAATGCGGCCGGCTTGCCAGCCAGAAATGCCCCTTGGCCCGGATCACGCCCGGGAGGCGCTGAGCCATGAGCTCATGCAGCTTCAGCGGGTGGAACGGCCGGCGCGCCCGGTAGACGAAGGAGCGGATGCCGTATTCCTCGGTCTCCGGCACATGGTCGCGGAAGCCATAGAGCTCCTTGTGCCAGAGGGGATGGGTCTGCGCCTTCTCCTCGCTGTAGAGCTTCGTATCGAGCAATCGGTCGAGCGGCACGCGGCCGAAATCGGCCTCGACGATGCGGGCATCGGCATTGAGCCCGCGCACCACCTGCCTGACCCTCTCCAGCTCTTCGGCCGAGACCTCGCTCGCCTTGTTGATCACCACGACATCGGCGAATTCGATCTGCTCGACCAGGAGATCGACCAGCGTGCGCTCATCGCCTTCGCCGGCCGTCTCGCCACGATCGCCGAGGAAGTCGCGGCTGTCATAGTCCTTGAGCAGGTTGAGCGCGTCGACCACCGTCGCCATCGTGTCGAGCCGGGCGACGTCGTCGAGCGAGCGATCCTCTTCGTCGCGGAAGGAGAAGGTCGCGGCGATCGGCAGGGGCTCGGCGATGCCGGTGCCCTCGATCAGCAGGTAATCGAATTTGCGCTCCTCGGCGAGGCGTCGCACCTCGGTCAGCAAATCGTCGCGCAATGTGCAGCAGATGCAGCCATTGCTCATCTCGACCAGGCTCTCCTCGGTCTTGGAGAGGTTGGCCCCGCCCTCGCGCACGAGATCGGCGTCGATGTTCACCTCGCTCATGTCGTTGACGATGACGGCGACGCGCCGGCCCTCGCGGTTGTTCAGGATGTGATTGAGCAAGGTGGTCTTGCCGGCGCCAAGGAAGCCGGAAAGGACCGTGACCGGCAGGCGCCGGTCGAGGAGGAGAGAAGATGCGGCCATCGGAAGGAGCCCGGTTTGGACAAAGGATAATTTGTTACAGTATAACATTTCATCTCTGTCAACCGATGCGCCCTCCGTCGTGAGTGGCTTGTCCTTGTCCGGAGGCTCGGGGGAGGGTCGCTCAGACGGCCGGCGGCGCATGCGCGAGGTCGAAGAAGGCTTTCGCCGCCTTGGAGAGATAGCGTTCCTTGTGGCGCAGCACGAAGAAATGCCGTTTGGGCAGCGCGATGGCGACGGTGGCGAGCCGGCCGGCGGCGATGGCATTGGCCGCGACGAGCCGCGAAATCGCCGTCGCGCCGGCGCCGGCCGCGACGGCGGAGCAGATGGCTTCGTTCGAGGGCAGCTCCAGCGCGACAGTAAGATCATCCGGCGCGAGGCCGAGCCCCGGCAGCGCCGCCTCGAACATGGCGCGCGTGCCGGAGCCGGGCTCACGCAGCACCCATGGCCCTTGCTGCAAGGCCTCGGAGGCGGGTGGCTGCCCTGCCCAGGAATGTCCGGCCGGCACGACGATCACCAGCTCGTCCTCCGCCACGGCGGTCACGGCGAGCGTCGGATCGTCGATCGCGCCTTCGATGAAGCCGAGATCGGCCGCGCCGTCATGGATCGCGGCCGTGACGGTCTCGGTATTGTCGATGCCCAGGCTCACAGTGATGCCGGGATGGACGGCACGGTAGCGCTGGATCAGCGGCGGCAGCCAGTAATTCGCCACGGTCTGGCTCGCCATCAGCGAGAGCGCGCCGCGCGACAGCCCGGCGAGGTCGATGAGCACGGCCTCGGCAGCGGCGGCTCGCGCCAGCACGGCGCGTGCCTCGGCGAGGAAGAGCCGCCCGGCATCGGTGAGGGCGATCCGCCGGCCGATCCGGTCGAACAGCTTGGTGGCGTAGCGCGCTTCCAGCGCGGCGATCGCCGAGCTGACCGCCGATTGCGTCAGGTTGAGGGCGCGGGCGCCTTGCGTCAGATGCTCCCGTTCGGCGACGGCGACGAAGATGCGGAGCTGTTCGAGCGTCATCAGCCGATCTTACAGCCCGATCGAAAAAACTCAGCCTCTCAGGATGGGTCGCGAGGATCGATGTCGAAAACGATCATATAAAGACATCTTTATATCTTTGATTGCCTTCCGCCGCTGGCACTGCTAGAGAGCCGCCATCATTCAGCGAGCGATTGGAGCTTCCCCGTGTCGCAGGACTACATCGTCAAGGACATCTCGCTTGCGGATTACGGCCGCAAGGAAATCAACATGGCCCAGGACGAGATGCCGGGCCTGATGGCGATCCGCGCCGAGCACAAGGGCAAGGCCCCGCTCAAGGGCGCGCGCATCGCCGGCTGCCTGCACATGACCATCCAGACCGCCGTGCTGATCGAGACGCTGAAGGAACTCGGCGCCGATGTCCGCTGGTCGTCCTGCAACATCTTCTCGACCCAGGACCACGCCGCCGCCGCGATCGCCGCGACCGGCACCCCCGTCTTCGCCATCAAGGGCGAGACGCTGGAGGAGTACTGGGAGTACGTGCTGAAGACCGCGACCTGGGGCGACGGCGGCACGCCGAACATGATCCTCGACGATGGCGGCGACCTGACCATGCTGATCATCCTCGGCGCCGAGGCCGAGGCCGGCAAGGCCGATTTCCTCGACAAGCCGGGCAATGAGGAAGAGACGATCTTCTTCGCGCTGATCAAGCGCCAGCTTAAGGCCAATCCGGGCTGGTTCACCAAGACCCGCGCCGCGATCAAGGGCGTCTCCGAGGAGACCACCACCGGCGTGCACCGCCTCTACGAACTGGCCAAGGCCAATCGCCTGCCGTTCCCGGCGATCAACGTCAACGACAGCGTCACCAAGTCGAAATTCGACAACCTCTATGGCTGCCGCGAGTCGCTGGTCGATGCCATCCGCCGCGGCACCGACGTGATGATGTCGGGCAAGGTCGCGGTCGTCGCCGGTTATGGCGACGTCGGCAAGGGCTCGGCCGCCTCGCTGCGCCAGGCCGGCTGCCGCGTGCTCGTCACCGAGATCGACCCGATCTGCGCCCTGCAGGCGGCGATGGAAGGCTATGAGGTCGTGACGATGGAAGACGCTGCCCCGCGCGGCGACATCTTCTGCACGGCGACCGGCAATCTCGACGTCATCACCGTCGACCACATGCGCGCGATGAAGCACCGCGCCATCGTCTGCAATATCGGCCATTTCGACTCGGAGATTCAGGTCGCCGGCCTGAAGAACTTCAAGTGGGACAACGTCAAGCCGCAGGTCGACGAGGTCGAGTTCCCCGACGGCAAGCGCATCATCCTGCTCTCGGAAGGCCGCCTGGTGAACCTCGGCAACGCCACGGGCCACCCGTCCTTCGTGATGTCCTGCTCGTTTTCGAACCAGACGCTCGCCCAGATCGAGCTCTGGAACCACCACGCCAACTACCAGAACAACGTCTACACCCTGCCGAAGCATCTCGACGAGAAGGTCGCGGCGCTCCATCTCGCCAAGGTCGGCGCCAAGCTCACCAAGCTCAATGACGCCCAGGCGAAGTACATCGGCGTGCCGCAGGCCGGGCCGTTCAAGCCCGAGCTCTACCGCTACTGACAGCCGCGCAGCGGCAAGAACGACGAGGCCCGGCGCAAGCCGGGCCTTTTTTCGGTCTGACGATGCCTTCGGAATAAAACAAGAACACAACTAATAGTGGTTTCTGGGCATAGAATATCTAGACCTTGATGCGGGTGCGCCTCCTTCGAGTGCGCCTCGAAAAACTCTCCGTTTACCTGCGATTAAGCACTTCCTGACGGAGTCAGGCGACGATTACAGTGGGGCTGATTCGGGGTGCTGCGACGGCGCGGCTCCCGGTTCAAGCTCTATAGTGATTGGCGTGGTGGCGCGCGTGGATCGGCCGCCGGGGAGGGTGTAACGCCCGGCTCCGCGATACCGATTCCGACGAGACCGGCGATGTTGGCGGCCGCCCGGCCGCCCAAGAGGCGACAGACGCGGAATGAGACGTGCGAGGCGACAGGGACGAGGTGGCGGCTGGCGTCCACACGGGCTTCTGCCCGCATTGGCCCTGCTTCCCGTGCCTGCCATGGCCCAGAGCGACCTGCTGTCGCCGGCCAAGCTCGATACGGTGAGCACCGGCGCGCTCTCCATCATCCTGGCGGGTCTTGCCGTCTTCGCCACGACGACATCCCTCGTCTATGTCCGCGAGCGCACGCGCTGGCAGCGGCGCGAGGCCAGGCTCGCGAGCGAGCTGGAGGCGGCGCGCGGCCATCAGGAGCGGCTTTCCATCCTGCTCGCCGCCGATCCGCAGGTGGTCGCGAGCTGGAACGGGCGCGACGCACAGCCGGTCTTCGAGGGCGATAGCGGCTTCCTCGGCGCACCCGGGGCGGCGCTGGCGCTGGCCTATGGCAGTTGGGCGACGCCGACCGACGCCAAGCGGCTGGAACTGGCCACCGACGCGCTGAAGGAGCGCGGCGAGGCCTTCAGCTTCACGATCCGCAGCAAGGCCGGGCCTTTCGTCGATATCGAGGGCCGGCCCGTCGCCGGGCGCGCCGTCATCCGCTTCCGCGAGGTCACCGGCGAGCGGGCGCAGGTGATGACGCTGCGCAGCGAGCTGGAGCGGGTCACGGGAGACCATGCGGCGCTGTCGAGCCTGCTCGCCGGGCTGCCTCACCCCGCCTGGATGCGCGATGCCGACGGGCGTCTGCTCTGGGTCAACGCCGCCTATGCAGGGGCGGTCGAGGCCGGCGATGCAGCGACAGCCGCCAAGAGCGGGATGGAGCTGCTCGATCGCAACGAGCGCGAGGCGGCGGCGCGTGCGCGCCGCGAGGGCAACCCCTTCGCGATCCGCACCCCGGCCATCGTCGCTGGCCAGCGCCGGACGCTCGACGTCGTCGAATTGCCGACCGCGACCGGCTTCGCTGGCCTGGCCACGGATATGAGCGAGCTGGAAGCGGTGCGCAACGATCTGCAGCGCCAGATGGACGCCCATGTCCGCACGCTCGACCGGCTGAAGACGGCGGTGGCGGCCTTCGACGGCACGCAGCGGCTGCTCTACCGCAATGCCGGCTTCGACGCGCTCTGGTCGCTCGATCCGGCCTTCCTCGACGGCCAGCCGACCGATGGCGAGATCCTCGACCGCCTGCGCGCCGAGCGCCGCTTGCCCGAACTCGGCGACTACCGGAGCTGGAAAACGGGCGTTCACGCCGCCTATACCGCCACGCGCGCGAACGAGGATTGGTGGTACCTGCCCGATGGGCGCACCATACACGTCGTCTCCAGCCCCAACCCGCAAGGTGGCGTCACCTATCTCTATGACGACGTCACCGAACGCTTCACGCTGGAATCGCGCTTCAACGCGCTGACCCGCACCCAGCGCGAGACGCTGGATTCGCTGCGCGAGGGCGTCGCCGTGTTCGGTTCCGACGGGCGCCTCAAGCTCTCGAACCCCGCCTTCGCCCAATCCTGGCGCATCGACGCCGACCTGCTCGCCAGCGGCCCGCATATCGACGAGGTGGTCGGGCTTTGCCGGCCGCTCTTCCCGCAGGACGAGGTCTGGCGCGAATTGCTCAGCACCGTCACCGGCGTGCGCGATGCGCGCGAGGATTATCGCTGCCGGATCGAGCGCCGCGACGGCACCGTGCTCGATATGGCGGCCGCGCCGCTGCCCGACGGCGCGACGCTGATCTCCTTCGCCGACGTCACCGCCAGCGTGAATGTCGAACGGGCGCTGACCGAGAAGAACGACGCGCTGGAGAAGGTCTCGCGGCTGCGCGAGGACTTCGTCCACCACGTCTCCTACGAATTGCGTTCGCCGCTGACCAACATCATCGGCTTCGCCCAGCTCCTTGGCACCGAGACCGTCGGCGCGCTCAACGAGAAGCAGCGCGACTACACCTCCCATATCGTGCGCTCCTCGGGCGCGCTGCTCGCCATCATCAACGACATCCTCGACCTCGCCACCATCGACAATGGTGCGCTGACGCTCGACATGCAGGATGTCGATGTCGCCGACACCATCGCGCAGGCGGCGGCCGGGCTTCAGGACCGGCTGACCGACAGCAAATTGTCGCTCAAGGTCGAGATAGATCCGCGCACCGGGCCGCTGCGGGCGGATGGCAAGCGCCTGCGGCAGGTGCTGTTCAACTTGCTCTCCAACGCGATCGGCTTCTCCTCGCCCGGCCAGACCATCGGCGTCAGGGCGACGCGGCAGGGCGGCGACATCCGCCTCACCGTCACCGATCAGGGCCGCGGCATCCCTGCCGAGGTCAAGGAGAAGGTGTTCGAGCGCTTCGAAAGCCATTCTCTCGGCTCGACCCATCGCGGCGTCGGCCTGGGGCTCTCGATCGTGCGCTCGATCGTCGAGCTCCATGGCGGCCATGTCGAACTTGACTCCACGCCGGGGCAGGGCACGCGCGTCACCGCGATCTTCCCGGCTCAGGGCCTGCCGCTCTCGGACGCTGCCGAATGACCGAGGAAGCCCGCGCGGCCGGCACGCACCGGCTCCTGCTGGCGAATGAGGCGGCGACGATACGCCTCGCCGCCGACATCGCCGCCATCGTCAAGCCCGGCGACATCGTCGCGCTCTCCGGCCATCTCGGCTCGGGCAAGTCGCTGATGGCGCGCGCCATCCTGCGCGAGCTCGCCGGCGACCTCGCGCTGGAGGCGCCGAGCCCGACCTTCACCCTCGTGCAGAGCTACGAGACGCCGCGCGGCCCGGTCCTGCATGCCGATCTCTATCGCGTGCGCTCGCCGGACGAGCTCGACGATCTCGGCCTGGTCGAGGATGTCGACCAGGCGGTGATGCTGGTCGAATGGCCCGACCGCGCGGGCGGGCGCCTGCCGGCCGGGCGGCGCCTCGACATCCTGCTCGACAT
The DNA here is from genome assembly GCF_014764685.1 of Allobosea spartocytisi. Lineage (NCBI taxonomy): Bacteria > Pseudomonadati > Pseudomonadota > Alphaproteobacteria > Hyphomicrobiales > Alloboseaceae > Allobosea > Allobosea spartocytisi. The sequence continues at coordinate 107,603 of NZ_JACXWY010000012.1, read as the reverse complement.
CGATCCCGACAATCCGGAAACCGGCCGCATCGCCGATCTGTCCGGCGGCGTGCTCTGGAAGCAGCGCCTCGCCATCGCGGTCGCGGCGCGCAAGCTCATCGACGGCGCCGGCTGGGGCGAGGCACGGCGCGACTTCATGCTCGGCGACGCCTCGACGCGCGCCTATGAGCGCCTGACACGGCCGGGCGGCGAGACCGCCGTGCTGATGATCTCGCCGCCGCGCCCGGACGGGCCGCCGATCCGCATGGGCAAGCCCTATAGCGCGATCGCGCATCTGGCCGAGACCATCGACGCCTTCGTCGCGATGGATCGCGGCCTGCGCTCGCTCGGCTATTCCGCCCCCGAGATCCTGGCCGAGGATCTGGCCGGTGGGCTGCTGCTGATCGAGGATCTCGGCGCGGAGGGCGTGCTCGACGCGGAAGGCCGGCCGATCCCCGAGCGCTACGAGGCCACGGCCCGGCTGCTCGCCGACCTGCACCGCCACACCCTGCCGACGATCCTGCCGGTGGCCGAGGGCCACGACCACATCATCCCCGAATACGACCGGCAGGCGCTGGCGATCGAGACCGAGCTGATCCTCGAATGGTATGCTCCGCATATCGCCGGGGTGACGCTGCCGGCCGTGACGCAGGCTGAGTTCGGCCGCATCTGGAACAAGCTCTTCGACGAGATCCTCGCCGCACCCGCGACCTGGACGCTGCGCGACGTCCATTCCCCCAACCTGATCTGGCTGGACGAGCGCGAGGGGCTGGCGAAGCTCGGCCTGATCGATTTCCAGGACGCGGTGCTGGGCCATCCCGCCTATGATCTCGCCGCGCTCGGGCAGGATGCGCGCGTCGACGTGCCGGCTGCGCTCGAACTCAGGCTGCTCGCGGCCTATGGCTCGGCCCGCCGGGCGGACGTGCCCGATTTCGACCTCGCCGGCTTCGCCCGCGCCTATGCGATCCTCGGCGCGCAGCGCAACACCAAGATCGCCGGCATCTTCGCCCGCCTCGACAAGCGCGACGGCAAGCCGGGCTATCTCAAGCACCTGCCGCGGATCGAGGCCTATCTGCGCCGCAATCTCGAGCACCCGGCCCTCGAGGAGCTCAAGGGCTGGTACCAGGCGCATATGCCGAGGCTGTTCGAGGAGCCGGGCGAAGCTGTCTGAAGGTCGGGGTCCGGTCCCCGTGACAGGGCGTCATTCTCGGGCTTGACCCGAGAATCTCTGGAAACCGGGCAGGGAGCCTTCTGCGGCAGGAGATGCTCGGGTCGAGCCCGAGCATGGCGGCGCGAACCGGGCAGAGCCCGTTCAGCGCCTCACTCGCCCTCGCCGAAGCGGTCGGCGATCAGCTCGCTCAGCGCCTGCAGCGCCTCGCCTGCCTCCGGTCCCTGGGCGACGATGGTGATGGTCGAGCCGATGCCGGCGCCGAGCGTCAGCACGCCCATGATCGAGGTCGCGCCGACCGTCTCGCCGCAGCGGCTGACCGTGATGTCGGCCTCGAAGCGGGCGGCGCATTGCACGAATTTCGCCGTGGCGCGGGCGTGCAGCCCCTTCTTGTTGATGATCTGGAATTCGCCGTAGCGGGCGCCGGCGGGAATCTCGGTCTCGGGGCAGTCGCAGTCTTCTTCCATTCCGCCCTTCCTGCTCGCCCTTATTTGCCGGCAAGAACCCGGCTGGCGACGGTGATGTATTTGCGGCCCGCATCCTGCGCGCTCGTCACCGCTTCGTCGAGGCTCTTCTCCTCGCGCACGCTGGCGAGCTTGATCAGCATCGGCAGGTTGACGCCGGCGACAACATCGACGCGACCCGGCTCCATCACCGAAATGGCGAGGTTGGAAGGTGTGCCTCCGAACATATCGGTGAGGATGACGACGCCGCGACCGCCCTCGACCTGCTCGACGGCGGCGATGATGTCGCGGCGGCGACTTTCCATGTCGTCATCGGGGGCGATGGCGATGGTCGCCAGGTTCGCCTGGGGGCCGACGACATGTTCGAGGGCCGCGCGGAACTCCGTCGCCAGATGCCCATGAGTCACGAGGACCAGTCCGATCATTCAATCCAGCACCGGAGAGCGCCCATCGGCGCCCGGACAAGGTGGCGGTTTATGCGGCAGGTGCGAGACAATCGCAAGGGACTCGCCGCCGAAAACGCCGAAATCATGGCCTTCACGCCTGGCCTGTGAACAAGTCGAGCGCGGTGAGCACCAGCCGCTCGTCGCCGACACGTCCCACCACGCGCAACCGCGGCAGGTCGATCCCGCACAGGTTGTCCACCAGCTCTTCCGGTTCCGGCATGCGCGCCGGCTCCTCGCCGATCAGATCGACGAGCAGCCTGACGACGACGGCCGGCGTTGCCGGCTCCGGCGTCAGGCCGAGGCCGCGGCGCTCGACGATGCCTTCCAGCGGCGCGACCGCCCGGGCCACCAGCCGGTCGCCTCTTGCCGTCAGGGCGGTGCGATCATCGGCCACGAGCCGGCCGAAGCGGCCGGCCTGGCCGGCCAGCGCGATCAGCGCGAGCGCCAGCGTCGACTTGCCGCTGCCGGCAGGGCCGCGCAGCAGGATGCCGGCCTCGCCGATGGCGACGGTGGTCGCATGGACGCGCGTCTCGCCGGCCCGGTGCGGGACCGGTTTCCCCCCCGGATCAGGAAGCATGCTGATAGGCGGCCGGCAGCCGGACGATGAAGCGGGCGCCGAGCCGCGGCGTCTCGCCGCCCGGCTCCGCCGGGCCGAGCCGGTTCTCCGCCCGGATCGAGCCGCGATGCGCCTCGACGATCTGGCGCGAAATCGACAGGCCCAGCCCCGAATTCTGGCCGAAGCCCTCATTCGGACGGTCGGTGTAGAAGCGCTCGAAGATGCGCTCCAGCGCATGCGGCTCGATGCCCGGCCCTTCGTCCTCGACGGTGACGAGCACGTCGTTGGCGACACGCGAGAGCATGACGCGCACGGTCCCGTCCGCCGGCGAGAAGGAGCGGGCGTTGTCGATGAGATTGACCATGACCTGTCCGATCCGCGAATCGTGCCCCATGACGAGGAAGGCGTCGGCGCCGGGGCGCTGGCTGCGCCGCTCAGCCGAGAGCTCGATCTTCGCCTGCCCCTCGCGCCGCGTCTCGTTCTGGATCGTCACCACGGCCTCCAGCACCTGCGCGACATCGACCGGAGCGGAATCGTTGCGGGCGAGTTCGGCATCGAGGCGGGAGGCGTCGGAGATGTCGGAGATCAGCCGGTCGAGACGGCGCACGTCGTGCTGGATGACCGAGAGCAGCCGCCCGCGCGAATCCTCCGTCTTGGCCCGCGGCAGCGTCTCGACGGCGCTGCGCAGCGAGGTCAGCGGATTCTTGAGCTCATGGGCGACATCGGCGGCGAAGCTCTCGATCGCCTCGATGCGGCTGTAGAGCGCCTTGGTCATGTCGCGCAGCGAGCCGGACAAATGGCCGATCTCGTCATGGCGGCTGCCGAAATCAGGGATCTGCTCGCGCGACTTGACCCCGCGCCGCACGCGCTGGGCTGCGTCGGCGAGCTTGCGGATCGGCTCGGCGATGGTGCCGGCGAGCAGGACCGAGAGCACGATCATCACGCCCGCCGCCACGGCGAAGACCTGGAAGATGGCGAAGCGCTCGGCGGCGATCACCGCGTCGATGTCGCCTCCTTGCGTCGAGAGCAGCAGCGCGCCCTTCACCGCCCGGAAGCGCTGCACCGGCACCGCGACCGAGACGATGGTCTGGCCGCGCGTGTTGACGCGCACGACGCTCGCCGGCGCCCCGTTCAGGGCGCGCGCGACCTCCGGATAGGACTTGCCGTTGGCATTCTCGAAATCGTCATAGGTCGGCACGTCGGCCCGGCCGAGCCGGTTGCGCAGCATGTTCCAGGTGCGTTCCAGCAGCGGCGGCTCGTCGGGCTCGCCGACGCGCGGCAGGTCGAGGCGCAGCACGTCGCCGCGCGAATAGAGGCCGCGCGAGTCGATGGTGAGGAAGCCCTCCTTGTCGTAGACCCGTGCCCGCGTCTTCGTCGGCGTCACCAGGCGGCGCAGGAGGGGCGCGACCTTCTCGGGATTGATGGAGAAGTCGAGCGGATCATCGGCGATCCCCGCGCTTTCGCCGGCCTGGAGCTGCAGCAGCTTGTCCGGATCGATGGTGATCGTATCGGTCTCGACCGTGGCCGAGGCCGCGATCGCTCCGGCGATGATCTCGCCCTGCGTCAGCAGGCTCTGCACGCGCGCCTCGATCAGCCCTTCGCGGAACTGGTTGAGATAGAGGAAGCCGAGCAGCAGCGCGAAGAGGCCGCCGAGATTCAGCACCACGATGCGCCGGGTCAGGCTGGACGCCGCGCGCGACGAGACCGCACGCGCCATGCGGCGCCAGATCAGGCCGAGACGGCGCCGCAGAGCCGCGCTCCAGCGGCTTCCCGCCGATGACGCAGGTGCTTCGTTGTCGACCGTTGCCATGCCTTGGGTCTGTACTCGCTCCAGCCGCGCCCCAGCCCGATCCGGCACGCGGGATCCCAGCATCGATATCCGGCAGGCTCGCCTCAGGTTTCCTTGAAGCGATAGCCCACGCCGTAGAGCGTCTCGATCATGTCGAACTCGGGATCGACCTGATTGAACTTCTTGCGCAGCCGCTTGATGTGGCTGTCGATGGTGCGGTCATCGACATACACCTCATCGTCATAGGCCGCATCCATCAGGGCGTTGCGGCTTTTGACCACACCGGGACGCTGCGCCAGCGACTGCAGGATCAGGAATTCCGTGACGGTCAGCGTCACCGGCTCGCCCTTCCAGGTACAGGTGTGGCGCTCGGGGTCCATGCGCAGCAGGCCGCGCTCCAGCGCCTTGGCATCCTCGGAACGGGGAACGGCGGTGGGGTCCTTGGCGCCGGCGCGGCGCAGGATCGCCTTGACGCGCTCGACCAGGAGGCGCTGCGAGAACGGCTTCCGGATGAAATCGTCGGCGCCCATCTTGAGCCCGAAGAGCTCGTCGATCTCCTCGTCCTTCGAGGTCAGGAAGATGACGGGCAGGTCGGATTTCTGGCGCAGCCGGCGCAGCAGTTCCATGCCGTCCATGCGCGGCATCTTGATGTCGAAGATCGCGAGGTCCGGCGGGTTCTGCTTCAGCCCGTCGAGGGCCGAGGCACCGTCGGTATAGGTCATGATGCGGTAGCCCTCGGCCTCGAGCGCGATGGATACCGACGTCAGGATGTTGCGGTCGTCATCGACCAGCGCAATCGTTGGCATAAGGGTTTCATCTCTTGCTCTTGTTGCAATAAAGGGGTCCACTCCCCTGCGAGAGCGGCCAAAGCATGGCAGCAATCTAGCGCCTCGGAGGCGGATTCGCTATGGCGCAACGCTCGAACGCCCCAAGCGTTCATGTTTTTGCAGAAGAAATCGGACCGGCAGGAAGCAAACGGAGATGACCGAGGCCGTCGCCCCCTCCGCCATCACGCCGCGCGGCCTCGAACTCGGCGGCTCCGCGCCGGATGATTTCGACGCCGTCGCCATGGCTCGCGCGACATTGCGCAAGGCGCGGATCGCGGCGCTGGCGACGCTCGACCCGATGAGCGGCTTCCCGCTCGCGACGCTGACGAACATCGCCACCGATGTCGATGGTTCGCCGCTGTTCCTCGCCTCGAAGCTTTCGCTCCACACCCGCAACATCGAGGCCGATCCGCGCGTTTCCGTTCTCGTCTCGTCGCTGGGCAAGGGGGATCCGCTCGCCAATTCCGCCCGGCTCAGCGTCGTCGGGCGAGCCGAGCGCTGCACCGACGAGAACGCCAGGCGCCGCTTCCTCGCGCGCCACCCCAAGGCGAAGCTCTATGCCGACTTCCCGGATTTCTCGCTGTTCCGCCTCTCCGTCCAGGGGTTCCACCCCAATGGCGGCTTCGCCCGTGCCGGCGAGATCGCGGTCGGTGCGGTGCTGCTCGACCTTGCCGGCTGCGAGGCGCTGATCGCGGCCGAGGACGACGCGATCGCCCATATGAACGAAGACCATGCCGAGGCGCTGAGCCTCTATGCGACGAAGCTTCTGGGCCTGCCCGAGGGACGCTGGAAGGCGACCGGCCTCGACCCGGAAGGGCTCGATCTCGTCTGCGGCGACGAGAACGGGCGGCTCGTCTTCCCCGACCGCGTCACCGAGCCGGCCGGGCTGCGGCATGTCCTCGTCGCGCTCGCTCAGGAGGCACGGGCGCGCGGATGATCGGGGGCGGGGGATATTCACCATCCTCGCTCACCATCCCCCGCGAATTCAAACGATTTAGCCGAAGTTGCGAAGTTTTTTGCGATTTCCGTGACTTGAGCGCCGTGCCGCCGAGGCTTAAAGACCGGACACGGCCGCAAGGTCTCCGCCCGGCGCTGGATCTTCTTCAAGGTCCGAGCGTACGCGTTCGACAACAGGCTGCCACGATGCGGCGGCTGCCGGAGGATTTCAGTGAACACGATCGGTCAGTTCAACGCCGCCCAGGGTGCCGAGGGCTTCGGCTTCCGCAAGCTCAAGGCCGTGTACTGGAACCTGGAGGCGCCACAGCTTTACGAGGAGTCGCTGCGCCGGGGCGAATCCCAGCTCGCGCGCGGCGGCGCGCTCTGCGCCGATACCGGCAGCCATACCGGCCGCTCGCCTAAGGACAAGTTCACGGTGCGCGACGCGCTGACCGAGAACACGGTCTGGTGGGACAACAACCAGGCGATGAGCCCTGAGCATTTCGAGACGCTGCTCGCCGATTTCCTGGCGCATGCCGAAGGCAAGGAGCTGTTCGCGCAGGATCTCTATGGCGGTGCCGACCCGGCCCATCGCGTCAAGGCCCGGGTCTATACCGAGATGGCCTGGCACTCGCTCTTCATCCGCAACCTGCTGATCCGCCCGGCGCGCGGGGAATTGGACGATTACGTCCCGCAGATGACGATCGTCGACCTGCCGAGCTTCAAGGCCGACCCGGCCCGGCATGGCTGCCGCAGCGAGACCGTCGTCGCGATCGATTTCACCCGCAAGATCGTGCTGATCGGCGGCTCGGCCTATGCCGGCGAGATGAAGAAATCGGTCTTCACCTATCTGAACTACGTGCTGCCGACCAAGGGTGTGGTGCCGATGCACTGCTCGGCCAATGTCGGCCCCAAGGACGACCCGGCGATCTTCTTCGGCCTGTCGGGCACCGGCAAGACCACGCTCTCGGCCGACCCCGCGCGCACGCTGATCGGCGACGACGAGCATGGCTGGTCGAAGGAGGGCATCTTCAACTTCGAGGGCGGCTGCTACGCCAAGACGATCCGTCTCTCGGCCGAGGCCGAGCCCGAGATCTTCGCCGCCTCGCTGCGCTTCGGCACGGTGCTCGAGAACACCGTGATGGACGAGCTGACCCGCGAGGTCGATTTCGACAATGAGAGCAAGACCGAGAACACCCGCTCGGCCTATCCGCTCGACTTCATCCCCAACGCCTCGCGCACCGGCCGCGCCGGCATCCCGAAGAACATCGTGATGCTGACCGCCGACGCCTTCGGCGTGATGCCGCCGATCGCCAAGCTGACCCCGGCCGAGGCGATGTACCACTTCCTCTCCGGCTACACCGCCAAGGTTGCCGGCACGGAGCGCGGGCTGACCGGCGTGCAGCCGGAGTTCTCGACCTGCTTCGGCTCGCCCTTCCTGCCGCGGCACCCGTCGGAATACGCCAATCTGCTGCGCGACTTCATCGCCAAGCACCATGTCGATTGCTGGCTGGTCAATACCGGCTGGACCGGCGGGCAGTACGGCACCGGCCGGCGCATGCCGATCCGCGTGACGCGCCGGCTGCTCTCGTCCGCGCTCGACGGCTCGCTCAACCGCGCCGATTTCCGCCGGGATCCCTATTTCGGTTTCGCCGTCCCCACGTCGGTGCCCGGCGTCGAGCCGCATATCCTCTATCCGGTGAAGACCTGGGCCGACAAAGCCGCCTTCGCCGAGACGGCGAAGAACCTCGTCGGCATGTTCGCCAAGAACTTCGCGAAGTTCGAGGCCCATGTCGACGACGCGGTGAAGGCGGCGGCGCCGAGCAATTCGCTCGCAGCCTGACGTCAAGCGGCTGCGGCTATGCTAGGAGAGGCGGCCATGCGCCGCCTCTTTCTCATTGTGCTGAAGCTCGTCCTGACCCTCGTGATCCTCGGTGCCGCGCTCTGGGGCGCGGGCTTCCTTTATTTTCGCCTGTCCGGTGCGACGGCCGGCATCGCGGCCATCGGCTTCGGCATCGCCGCGCTGGCCGGGCTCGTCGGCATCTGGACGAGCGAGGCGCGGCTGCCGCTGGGCTTCGCCGCCCTCTTCATTGGCCTTCTGTCCTGGTGGAGCAGCTTCCTGCCATCGCACCAGCGCGATTGGATTCCCGAGCTCGCCCGCCTGCCGAGCATCGCTCGCGAAGGCGAGGTGCTCACGGTTTCGAATGTCAGGAACTTTCGCTGGCGCAGCGAGCAGGACTACGACCAGCGCTGGGAAACGCGGCGCTACGACCTCGCCGCGATCAGCGGCGCCGACATCTTCCTGAGCTACTGGTCGGGCGAGGCCATCGCGCATCTGCTGGTCAGCTTCACCTTCTCCGACCAGCCGCCCCTGACCTTCTCGGTCGAGATCAGGCGCGAAAAGGGCGAGGAGTATTCGGCCATCGCCGGCTTCTTCCGCAGCTACGAGATGGCCTATGTCGCCGCCGACGAGCGCGATATCGTCGGCCTGCGCACCAACGCCCGCAAGGAGGATGCGCGCCTCTTCCGGCTGAGCGCCTCGCCGGCCCAGGCGCGCGACCTGCTGCTGGCCTATGCCAAGGACGTGAACGACCTTGCCGCCAGGCCGCGCTGGTACAATACGCTGACCACGAACTGCACCACCGTGGTCTACCACCTCGTCGGCACGGTGGCGCCCGAATGGAAGTTCTCGCTGCCGCTCGATCCGCGCGTGCTGCTCTCGGGCTACCTGCCGGGCTATCTCCAGCGGATCGGCGCGATCCGGCAGGATGTGCCTCTCGACGAGCTGGTCCGCCTCGCGCGCATCGGCGACAAGGCGCGAGCGCTCTCGCTCGACGATCCGGATTTCTCGGCGAAGATCAGGGAAGGCGTGCCGACGGGGCGGCCGTAGCAGCGCTCTCCCGTCATGGTCGGGCTTGACCCGACCATCTCGGAAACCAGTGTCCTCTCGTCCAGCGCTTCTCGGGTCTGCGCCCGAGAATGACGATTGGATGTCCGGCGTTACCGGAAGAACAGGAAGGTCTGCAGGATGAACACCGGGATCAGGATCGCGCCGGACCAGAGCATGTAGCCGAAGAAGCTGGGCATCGCGACCTTACGGTCCTTGGCGATGGCGTAGACCATGAAGTTCGGCGCGTTGCCGATATAGGTGTTGGCGCCCATGAAGACCGCGCCGCCCGAGATCGCCGCCAGCGTCAGCGCACCCGTCGTCATCAGCTCCTTGGCATTGCCGCCGGCCAGCTCGAAGAAGACGAGATAGGTCGGGGCGTTGTCGAGGAAGGAGGAGAGCAGCCCGGTCAGCCAGAAATAGGCGACGGTGTTGTGGCTGCCATCGGGATGGTTGACCAGCGCGACCAGCGACGAGAAGGCGCCCTCGCGTCCGGCCTGCAGCATCGCCAGCACCGGAATGATGCAGATGAAGATCCCGGCGAAAAGCTTCGCGACCTCGAGGATCGGGCCCCAGGAGAACTCGTTGCCGGCGCGCACCTGCTTCGGGGTCAGCACCAGCGAGAGCCCGGCGAGCCCGAGCAGAATGACGTCTCGGACGAGGTTCTGCAGCTCGACATGCACGCCGTGGATATCGAAGACGATGCCCGGCTTCCAGTTGGCCGAGAGCAGGATCGCGGCGATGACGCCGGCGAGCAGGGGGATGTTGACCTTGCCCCAGAGCTTCAGGTTGCGGTCCGGCGTCGGGTCCTTCAGCGACGGCAGGCTGTCGTCCTTGCTGTAGAGATAGCTGTCGAGCGCGTAGAACAGCGGCAGCAGGACCACGACGGCGAAGCCGGTCTCCGGCAGCAGGTGCCAGGTCGTCCAGAAGAAGTCGACCCCGCGCAGGAAGCCGAGGAAGAGCGGCGGGTCGCCGAGCGGCGTCAGCGATCCACCGATATTCGAGACCAGGAAGATGAAGAAGACCACGACATGGACGTTGTGGCGCCGGTTGTCGTTCGCCCGCAGCAGGGGCCGGATCAGGATCATCGAGGCGCCGGTCGTGCCGACGATGCTGGCCATCACCGTGCCGATCGCGAGGATGACGGTGTTGGTCGCCGGCGAGCCGTGCAGGTTGCCGGTGATCAGGATGCCGCCCGCGATGGTGAAGAGCGCGAAGAGCAGGATGATGAAGGGCAAATATTCGAGCAGGGCCGTATGGAGCACGGCGCCGAGCGAGGCGTCGAAGCCGCGCAGGGTGACGAGCGGCACCAGCAGCAGGAGCGCCCAGAAGGCGGCGAATTTGCCGTAGTGCAATTCCCAGAGATGGTGGAACAGGATCGGCCCGAGCGCGATCGAGAGCAGCATGCCGGCGAAGGGCAGTGCCCAGAGCGGCCCCATCGTCGCGCCGCCGATATCCCCGGCCGCGAGCGCGGCTCCTGGCAATAGGCTGATCACACCGGCGCCGGCCAGCGCCTTCCACCATTTCGCCATGCTGTCTCCTTGCTCAGGGCTTGGGTGGATCGATCGCCGGCGGCGCGGTGAAGTCGAAGCCGCCCGGACCGCCGATGGTCGGAACCTGGATCGAGTCGAACTGCTTGTCGATCGCCTTCTGGTCGAGCTGCACGGCCGAGGCCTTGTAGTGCATCACCATCTGCGGGAAGAGCACGACGAGTGCGACCATGATGCACTGGATCACGACGAAGGGCACGGCGCCCCAGTAGATCTGCCCGGTGGTGACGGGCTGCATCATCCTGCCGGTGATCTTGTCCTTGTAGGGGTTCTTCGGCGCAACCGAGCGCAGGAAGAACAGCGCGAATCCGAAGGGCGGGTGCATGAACGAGGTCTGCATGTTCACGCCCAGGATGACGCCGAACCAGATCAGGTCGATGCCGAGCTTGTCCGCCGCAGGGCCGAGCAGCGGCACGATGATGAAGGCCAGCTCGAAGAAGTCGAGGAAGAAGGCGAGCAGGAACACCATCACGTTGACGACGATCAGGAAGCCCGTCGCGCCGCCCGGCAGGCCGACCAGCAGGTGCTCGACCCAGACATGGCCGTTGACGCCGTAGAAGGTGAGAGAGAAGACGCGTGCGCCGACCAGGATGAAGAGCACGAAGGCCGAGAGCTTGGCGGTCGACTCCGTCGCCTGCCGGAGCAGCTCGAAATTCATGCGCTTCTTGCCCCAGGCGAGCAGGATCGCGCCGGCCGCGCCCATGGCGCCGCCCTCCGTCGGCGTGGCGACGCCGATGAAGATCGTGCCCAGCACCAGGAAGATCAGCGCCAGCGGCGGCACCATCACGAACACGACCTGCTCGGCCATGCGCGAGAGCAGGTTGAGGCCCAGCGCCTTGTTGATAAGCGCGATCACGAAGGACACGCCGACTGCGATCGACATCGTCAGCACGACGAAGTCCGACCCCGCCGTCACCTTGGTGAAGAGCTTCATATAGGCGTAGGCGATGGCGAAGGAGATGACGGTGACGACGAGCAGCGAGAAGCGCCGGGTCTTGCCGTCGGCGTCGCGCAGCGTCTGCGCTTCCGGCGGCAGGCCCGGGGCGCGCTTCGGATAGACGATGGTGACGAGGAAGACGTAGAGCGCGTAGAGGCCGGCCAGGACGAGGCCGGGAATGAAGGCGCCCTCATACATGTCGCCGACCGAACGGCCGAGCTGGTCGGCGAGCACGATCAGCACCAGCGAGGGCGGGATGATCTGGGCCAGCGTGCCCGAGGCCGCGATGACGCCCGAGGCGAGGCGCCGGTCATAGCCGTAGCGCAGCATGATCGGCAGCGAGATCAGGCCCATCGAGATCACCGAGGCCGCGACGACGCCGGTGGTGGCCGCAAGCAGCGCGCCGACGAAGATCACCGCATAGGCGAGGCCGCCACGGACCGGGCCGAAGAGCTGGCCGATCGTGTCGAGCAGGTCTTCGGCCATGCCGGAGCGCTCGAGGATGAGGCCCATGAAGGTGAAGAACGGGATCGCCAGCAGCACGTCGTTGTTCATCGTGCCGTAGATGCGCTCCGGCAGAGCCTGCAGGAAATTCTCCTGGAACAGGCCGAGATCGATGCCGATCAGCGCGAAGAGCAGGCCGTTGGCCGCGAGCGCGAAGGCGACGGGATAGCCCAGCAGCAGGAAGACGACGAGGGTGGCGAACATCACCGGCGCCATGTTGACGCGCAGGAAATCGCCGATGCCGCCGCCCGCCGCGAAGGCGTCGCCGGTGTGCAGGCTGAAGAAGGCGAGGACTGTGAGCGCGAGCAGCAGGCCGGCGGCGCGCGGAAGGCGAAGTGCGTGCATGGCGAGTTTCCGGACTTCTTGCGGGCCGCTCACGAAGCGAGGCCCTGTTCCTTGGCTTGATCGAGCAGGCGCTGGGCTTCCGCCTCCGCCGCGGCGGCGTGACCGGCAGCCACCTCCTGATCCTCGAGATCGCCGCGCATGATCGCGATCTGCTTGATGATCTCGGAGACGCCCTGGATCGTCAGCATCAGGAAGCCGACGATGACGAGGCCCTTCGCCGGCCATTGCGGCAGGCCGCCGGCCGAGAGCGACTGCTCGTTGATCTCGTAGGAGCGCAGGAAGAACGGCCAGGAATGGTAGACGATCAGCAGGCAGAACGGCATCAGGAAGAAGAGATGGCCGAGCAGCTCGATCCATTGCCGCACGCGCTTCGGCAGCATGCTGTTCACGATGTCGATGCGGATGTGCTCCTTCACCTGCATCGTCCAGGAAGCGCACATCAGGAAGACCGCGCCGAACAGCATCCATTGCAGTTCGAGCCAGGCATTCGACGAGACGTTGAAGACTTTGCGGATGATGGCGTTGACGGTCGCGACGATCACCGCCGCAAGGATCAGCCACGCGATTTTCCGGCCGATGAAGCCGTTGACCGCGTCGATCACGCGGCTGACTGCAAGAAGGCCCTTCACGTCCCCGCTCCCATCGAGATGCGCGCAGGCCCGGTCATGCTTCGCCCGTCTGCCGGTTATGCGCCGTTTACGTGCTGGGTATAGGAGCACATGCAGCGGCGCAAGACGGGGGACGCCTTATCCATTAGACGAAAGAAGCACGTGTCCGGGCGGGCTGCGAGAGGGTTCTGCAAGGCGCCCAGCTGCCGTCCTCACGGTCGCGGCGCCATGGCGGAGAATGATCATTATGTCGCCATTCATTTTTGAGGAATATTATTCTCGACCATCCGCCCCGGCCGATTCGAGCCCTTCATGTGCCGCTTCCTTGCCTATTCCGGCGTGCCCGTCTTTCTCGAGGACTTCATCGCCTCGCCCTGCCACTCGCTGATCCACCAGTCGCTCCATGCCGAGGAGGCCAAGACCGGCACGAATGGCGACGGCTTCGGCGTCGGCTGGTACGGGGAACGCTCCGAACCCGGGCAGTATCGCGAGGTCAGGCCGGCCTGGTCGGACGAGAACCTGCTCTCGATCGCGCGGCAGGTGCGCTCGCATCTGTTCTTCGCCCATGTCAGGGCCGCGACCGGCACGGCGACGACGCGCGCCAACTGCCACCCCTTCGTCCATGGCCGCCATCTCTTCATGCATAACGGCCAGATCGGCGGTTATGGCGCGATCCGTCGCAAGCTCGAGAACCTGATTCCGGACGCGCTCTACGGCGTGCGCGCCGGCACCACCGATTCCGAAGCGATCTTCCTGCTGGCGATGGGGCAGATGGCGCGCGGGCTCGCCGCCGGCGAGGCGCTGGCTGCGGCGCTTTCGACGGCGCTGTCCTTGATGGAGGAGGCCGGCACGCGCGAGCCGCTGCGCTGCGCGGCGGCCCTCGCCGATGGCGAGACCATCCATGCCGTGCGCTGGTCTTCCGACGACCGGCCGCCGAGCCTCTATGTCTGCCAGAAGGCCGACAGCGTCGTCATCGCCTCCGAGCCCGTCGATGCGGCGCGCGAATGCTGGCAGGCGCTGCCCTGCAACACGCTGGCCACGGTGCGGGGTGGCACGGTCAGCCTCACTCCCTTCGAGATCGCGCTACGCCAGGCGGCCTGATGCAGGGCCGTCCACGCGTCGCGGAATCGAAAAGGGACCGTGCGGGACGGCCCCTCTTCTGTTCTGCTCGACGAGCGCTCAGTTGTGGTGCGGCAACGTTCCGGCCGGAACGAAGGCCCGGGTCGGCTGCCCCTTGAAGTGCTCGTGATAGGCGAGATACTGGCTCTGCTCGGCCAGGGCGCGGTTATTTTGCGCCTGCTCATGTACGATGCTTTCCGCCCCGAGCTCGGCGGCATAGGCCGTAGAACCGGCTGCGGACAGCAGAAGCGCGGCGGCGACGGCAATAGTCTTGCGCGAAATCATGACAATCTCCTGTTCTTACGCCCACAAGCACCCAGCTAATTGTCGGAACCTGATTTCCAATGCCTCCGCGATTTCACTAGCATTCACGTCACCGTGAATGGCCGTCGTCGGCATGAATACAAGCGACGACTTGCCGCATTTACTTTTCTTCCTCTGTCAGGCGGCGGCCTCCGGGCCGCGCGAGTGCCTGGTCGGGGCCACGGCGCCCAGGCGGAAGCCGCCATGCGCGAGGCGCGCTCGTAACTCCGTGGTTGCCTTCCTACGTCGGGAGCCTAGCGTTGCTGACCTGGCAGGGCAGCTCGACGGAAAGGCGACGACGATGAAGAAGGGTTCCGATCTTCTGGTTGCGGCTTTGGAGAATGAAGGCGTCGACCGCGTTTTCGGCGTTCCGGGCGAGGAGAATCTCGATGTCGTCGAGTCCCTGCGCAAATCCAAGATCGAGCTGGTTCTGACGCGGCACGAACAGGCGGCGGCCTTCATGGCCGCGACCCATGGCAGGCTCACCGGCAAGCCCGGCGTCTGCATCGCGACGCTCGGTCCTGGTGCGCTCAACTTCTCGACCGGCGCGGCCTATGCCCATCTCGGCGCCATGCCGATGATCCTGATCACCGGGCAGAAGGCGATCATGACCGCCAAGCAGGCGCGCTTCCAGATCGTCGACGTCGTCGCCTCGATGCGCCCGCTGACCAAGATGACGCGCCAGATCGTCAGCCCGGCCAGCATCCCCTCCGTGGTGCGCGATGCCTTCCGCGTCGCGATGGAGGAGCGGCCGGGCCCGGTCCATCTCGAACTGCCGGAGGATGTGGCCGCCGAGGAGATCGACGACATCCCGCTCATCCCCGTCCATCCACTCGACCAGCCCGTCGCCCCGGCCGTCGCGCTCGACCGCGCGGCGCAGATGATCCTCGCGGCCAAGCGCCCGCTGGTGATGATCGGTGCCGCCGGCAACCGGCCGCGCCTAGTCGAGCCGCTCTCGGCCTTCGTGCGCAAGATCGGCGTGCCGTTCTTCAACACGCAGATGGGTAAGGGCGCCGTCACCGGCGGCTCCAACCTCTATCTGGGCACCGCTGCCCTGTCCGAGGGCGATTATGTCCATGAGGCCGTCGCCGCGGCGGACCTCATCATCGCGGTCGGCCACGACACGGTCGAGAAGCCGCCCTTCCTGATGCGCAGCGCTGGCGGGCCGAAGGTCATCCATGTCGGCTACCAATCGGCCAATGTCGAGCAGGTCTACCATCCCGATGCGGAGGTGATCGGCGACATCGGCGCGAGCGTCACGGCGCTCGGCGACAGGCTCGGCGGCAAGCTTCCGGAGCAGGCCAAAATGCTCGAGCTGCGCCAGCGCATCCTGACGAAGATCAACGACCGGGCCGAGGAGGACCGCTTCCCGGTCACGCCGCAGCGGCTCGTCCATGACGTGCGCGCGGTGATGCCGGAGGACGGCATCGTCTGCCTCGACAACGGCATGTACAAGATCTGGTTCGCGCGGAACTACCGCACCCATGTCGCCAACACGCTGCTGCTCGACAATGCGCTGGCGACGATGGGCGCCGGCCTGCCCTCGGCGATGATGGCGGCGATGCTGCATCCGCGCCGGCGCGTCATGGCCGTCTGCGGCGATGGCGGCTTCATGATGAATTCGCAGGAGATGGAGACGGCGGTGAGGCTCAAGCTCAACCTCGTCGTGCTCGTTCTCAATGACGGCGCCTATGGCATGATCCGCTGGAAGCAGGCCGTCGACAAATTCCCCGACTACGGCATGACCTTCGGCAATCCCGATTTCGTGCGTTACGCACAGGCCTATGGCGCCAAGGGCTCGCGCGTGACCTCGGCGGAAGCGCTGGTGCCGACGCTCGAAGCCGCGTTCAAGGGCGGCGGCGTCCATCTCGTCGACTGCCCGATCGACTATTCGGAGAACACCCGCGTCCTCGTCGAAGAACTGCGCAACCGCGTGCCCGACGTCGATCTGGCCTGAGCTTTCACATTCATCGCGTTTTTTGAAGGAGACGACCATGCTTCAGGTTGTTCAGGTTTATGACCGCGCGCCGATCACCGAGATCGAGACCGACGACGCAGCCGCTCTGGAACGCAAGCTCCAGGCCGCGCAGGCCGTCTTCAAGGACCGCGACAACTGGCTGAAGCCGCATCAGCGCATGGCGATCCTGCGCAAGCTCGCCGGGCTGCTCGAGGCGAAGCGCGACCATTTCGCGATGCAGATCGCCCGCGAGGGCGGCAAGCCGCTGCCGGACGCCATCGTCGAGGCCAATCGCGCTGTCGACGGCGTGAACAATGCCGCCGACGAATTGCGCAATTTCGCCGGCCGCGAGATCCCGATGGGGCTGTCCGCCGCGGCCGATGGCCGCTGGGCCTTCACCACCAAGGAGCCGATCGGCATCGTCGCGGCGATCTCGGCCTTCAACCATCCGCTCAACCTGATCGTCCATCAGGTCGCGCCGGCGATCGCGACCGGCTGCCCGGTCATCGTCAAGCCGGCCGGCACGACGCCACTTTCCTGCATCGACTTCGTCAGGCTGGTGCATGAGGCCGGGCTGCCCGAAGCCTGGTGCCAGACCTTCGTGCCGGCCGAGACCGCGCTGGCGGAAAAGCTCGCGACCGATCCGCGCATCGCCTTCCTCAGCTTCATCGGCTCGGCCAAGGTCGGCTGGTACCTGCATTCGAAGCTCGCGCCCGGCGCGCGCTCGGCGCTGGAGCATGGCGGCGTCGCGCCGGCGATCGTCGACAGGAGCGCCAATCTCGAGGCGATCATCGAGCCGATCGTGAAGGGCGGCTACTATCATGCCGGCCAGGTCTGCGTCTCGACGCAGCGCATCTATGTCCATGATTCCATCGTCAACGATTTCACCGAGCGCCTCGTCGCGCGGGTCAAGAAGCTGCGTACCGGCGATCCGACGCTCGGGGACACCGAGGTCGGCCCGCTGATCACGCCGAAGGAGGCGGACCGCGTCGCCGACTGGATCGACGAGGCGGTGAAGGGCGGCGCCAAGCTGCTCGCCGGCGGCAAGCGGCTCTCCGAGACGACGCTGGAGCCGACGGTGCTGGTCGATCCGGCGCCGGAAGCGCGCATCTCGCGCGAGGAAATCTTCGGGCCGGCCGTCGCGATCTATCGTTTCCGCGATCTCGACGACGCCATCGCCCGGGCCAATTCGCTGCCGGTCTCGTTCCAGTCCAGCATCTTCGCGCAGGATATCGATGTTGCGCTCCGGGCCGCCAACCGGCTCGACGCCTCGGCGGTGATGATCAACGACCCCACCACCTTCCGCACCGACTGGATGCCTTTCGCCGGCCGGCGCGTCTCGGGCTACGGCACGGGCGGCATCCCCTTCACCATGCACGACATGACGCAGGAGAAGATGATCCTGATGAAGCGGCGCTGAGGGGCCCCGGGGCCCGGCCGCCGCGGCTCCGCGGCGTCGCGACCACGCGGCGGGCATGCCTGCCGGGGAGGCCGCCACGGCTGCGACGCCAAGCTGTCGATTGTGGCAATAATGCAGTGATATCAGTAGTTTATTATGCTTCTAAACTGAACGGTTTTGGTTGACCGGCCGGTGCGGGATGCCTAGGCAACAGGGCATCTGCGCCGCGAACGGCATCGGCCGCGACGCGCAACCGGGCCTGGTTCGCCGTGATCGTACCGTTTCTCATCATGCTTCGCGAAGGCATCGAGGCCGCGCTGATCGTCGGCATCGTCGCGAGCTATCTGGTCAGGACCGGGCGGCGCGAATGGCTGCCGGCGCTGTGGGTCGGCGTCGGCCTCGCCTGCGCCGCGAGCCTGGTGGCCGGCGCGGCGCTCGACATCGTCGCGGGGGAATTGCCGCAGCGCGGGCAGGAGCTGTTCGAGGCCGTCATCGGCCTGATCGCCGCCGCCATGCTCGTTTCGATGGTGTTCTGGATGCGCAAGGCGGCGCGTTCGATCAAGGGCGAATTGCAGGCCGGCGTCGATGCGGCGCTTTCCGGCGAGCATCAGGGCTTCGCGCTGGTCGGCCTCGCCTTCCTCGCCGTGGTGCGCGAGGGGCTGGAATCGGTCTTCTTCCTGCTCGCCATCTTCCAGCAGAACGGAGGCTGGGGACCTGCGCTCGGCGCCGGGCTCGGCATCCTGCTCGCTGTCGCGGCCGGCTACGCCATCTATGCGCTTGGCGTGAAGCTCAATCTGCGCGTCTTCTTCCGCTGGACCGGCATCCTGATCCTGTTCGTCGCGGCCGGGCTGGTCGCGAATGCCGTGCGCTCGCTGCACGAGGCCGGGCTCTGGAACCATCTCCAGCAGAACGTCTACGATCTCGGCACGACCTTGCCGGCCGATGGTCCGCTGGGCGCAATCCTCTCCGGCTTCTTCGGCTATCAGGAGCGGGCCGCGCTCGGCGAGGTCATCGCCTATCTCGCCTTCCTGGTGCCGGCGCTCGTGCTTTTCCTCAGGGCGGGCGGCCAGGACCAGGCCACCACGGTGGCGCGCGCCGGAACCCGCCATTCGCCGCGCCTGAAGCTTGCCGGCGTCGCCACGCTGCTGCTGATCTGCGGCGGCATCAGTGCCTTCGTCTATGCCGCCGGCAACCGGCGCGCCGCCACGCCGGACAGGAACGAGATCGCCGTCGCCATCACCGACAAGAGCTGCGAGCCGGCAACGCTGACGGTCCCCGCCGGCAGGCTGAGCTTCGTCGTGACCAATCGCGGCGAACGCGTGCTGGAATGGGAAATCCTCGACGGCGTCATGGTGCTGGAGGAGCGCGAGAACATCGCGCCCGGCCAGTCGCGGCGTCTGACCACGCAGCTCCATCCCGGCGAGTACAGCATCACCTGCGGCCTGCTCAGCGCCCCGCGCGGCCGCCTGATCGTCCAGGCTTCGACGGCGCAGCCGCGGCCGGCGCTCACGCTGATGGACATGGTCGGCCCGGCCGCCGAATACCGCGCTGTCCTGAGCGAGCGCACGGCCGCGTTCGGCAGCGCGCTCGATGCCTTCGAGCAGGCACAGGCGGCGGGAGACGCACAGGCCGCGCGCGAGGCTCGCCGTGACGCCATGGCGCTCCTTCCGGTGCTGCGTCCCGCGACGGCGGGCGACGCGGAGCTCGATACGCTCTTCGCCAGGGTGCAAACCGCCCTTGCCGGCGATACAGCGGCCGTCCCCGCCGAGATCCGGCAGGCAGGCGAGGCTTTCCGCACGGCGCTCAGCCAGCGCACCGTGCTGCCCGATACCATGCTGGCCGGGGCGATCACGCTGTTGTCGCCGCAGGATGGCGAGACGAGCGCGCCCGAGGATGTCGCCGCCGCGAGTGCCATCGCGCGGCTGCTGCTGCCGCTGACGGCGCGCATCGACCCCGATCTGGCGGCGCGGACCGGGGCCGATCTTGCCGGCCTGCCGCGCGACGCCAAGCCGGGCGGCGCGACGCGGGCGCTGGCCGAGGACCTCGCGGCCATGCGCAAGGCGCTCGCCCTGCCCGAGACGGAGCGCAGATCGTGACGAAACCGGGCAAGGGCTTCGCCCCCTCGCGGCGTTCGCTGCTGACCGGCGGCGCGGCAACCATCGGCGGCGCCACGCTGGCGCAGGCGGCGCCTCAACCGGCCCAAAACCCGGCCGCAGCGCCCGAGAGCGACGCGACCGCCCAACGCCAGCCCTTCCACGGCCTGCACCAATCCGGCATCGTGACGCCGCGTCCCGCGACCGGTCTCGTCGCCGCCTTCGATGTCGCGGCCACCTCGCTCGACGAGCTCGACCGGCTCCTGCGCATTCTGACCGAGCGCATCGCCTTCCTGATGCAGGGCGGCCCGGCGCCTACCGCCGATCCCGGCTTTCCGCCGCCGGACAGCGGCATCCTCGGCCCGGTGATCGCGCCCGACAATCTCACCGTCACCGTCGCGCTCGGCGCCTCGCTCTTCGACGAACGCTTCGGCTTGAGCCCGCTGAAGCCGAAGCGCCTGCAGCGGATGAAGCGCTTTCCGAACGACGCGCTCGACGGCGCGCTCTGCCATGGCGATCTCCTGCTGCAGATCTGCTCGAACACCGCCGACACCAATATCCACGCGCTGCGCGACATCCTGAAGAACACGCCCGATCTGTTGCTGCTGCGCTGGAAGCAGGAAGGCAGCGTGCCGGTGCGCCAGGCCAGATCGACCGATGCGAGGCCGGGCGAACCGCCCGAAAGCGCGCGCAACCTGCTCGGCTTCCGCGACGGCACGGCCAATCCCGACACCACCGAGAAGGCGCTGATGGACCATCTCGTCTGGGTGCAGGAAGGCTCCGACGAGCCGGGCTGGGCAGCGCATGGCAGCTATCAGGTCGTGCGTATCATCCGCAATTTCGTCGAGCGCTGGGACCGCACCGCGCTCAGCGAGCAGCAGGACATCATGGGCCGCATGAAGGCATCGGGCGCGCCGATGGGCGGCAGCCGCGAATATGACGAGCCCGCCTATGCCGACGATCCCGAAGGCAAGCGCACCAGGCTCGACGCCCATATCCGGCTGGCCAATCCGCGCCGGCCGGAGACGGAACCGAGCCGCATGCTGCGCCGGCCGTTCAACTATTCCAACGGCGTCACCCGCGCCGGCCAGCTCGACATGGGGCTGCTCTTCATCTCGTTCCAGCAAGATCTGGAGCGCAGTTTCATCGCCGTGCAGAAGCGCCTCGATGGCGAGCCGCTCGAGGAATACATCAAGCCCGTCGGCGGCGGCTACTTCTTCGCGCTGCCCGGCGTGCCTGACGCTGGCAGCTATCTCGGCGCAGGCCTGATCCGGGCCGCGCGCGGCATCGTTCCCGCCGCGGCTTCGACTTCCCCCCGCAAGACAGGAGATTGATATGAGCTTGCGCTTCGCATGGCTGGCCGGCGCCAGCCTGATCGCCGCTGTGACCGCCGGATCGGCGCAGGCCGCCTCGCCGCTCGATCTCGTCGCACCCGTCGCCGCGTACAAGCTCTATGTCTCGCAAGGCGTCGACAAGCTGGTGAAGGACACCAAAGCCTTCACCGACGCGGTCAAGGCCGGCGACCTCGCCAAGGCCAAGGCCCTCTATGCGCCCACCCGCGTCTCCTACGAGATGATCGAGCCGGTCGCGGAATTGTTCAGCGATCTCGATGGCAAGATCGATTCGCGCGCCGACGATCACGAGAAGAAGGAGGAGGACCCGGAGTTCACCGGCTTCCACCGCATCGAATACGGGCTCTTCGCCAAGAACAGCACCGAGGGGCTTGGCCCCTTCGCCGACACGCTCATGGCCGACGTCACCGAGTTGCAGGGCCGCATCAAGGGGCTGACCGTTCCGCCGGACAAGATGGTCGGGGGCGCGGCGGCACTGATCGAGGAGGTTGCCGCGACCAAGGTCTCCGGCGAGGAGGATCGCTACAGCCACACCGATCTCTGGGACTTCCAGGCCAATGTCGACGGCGCCAAGACGATCGTCGACCTGCTGCGCCCGCTCGTCGTCAAGGACGACAAGGCGCTGTCCGAGAAGATCGACGCCAATTTCGCCACGGTCGACAGGACGCTGGCCAAATACAAGCTCCAGGACGGCGGCTTCGAGACCTATGACAAGCTGAGTGAGGCCGACCGCAAGGCGCTCGCCGCGACGATCACCACGCTCGCGGAAGACCTCGCCAAGCTCAAGGGCGTGCTCGGCCTCGGCTGAGCGCCCCCGACACAGAGCGGTCACGCTGGCGCGGCACTCGACAGGTGGAAGCCGATGCGCCAATGACGGCACATCGGCGTCATCGCCTTTCAAGCCACCATCAACGGACCGCCAGCATGACCGCCTCTTCCGCGAACGCACCCGCTTCCCAGGGCCGCATCGCCCTGCTCGGCGCGCCGATCGAGGTCGGTGCCTCCCGTCGCGGCGCGCTGATGGGCCCCGCCGGACTGCGCACCGCCGGGCTCACGCGCGTGCTGGAAGAGCTCGGCTACACCGTCGAGGATCATGGCGACATCCTGCCGCGCGACCTGACGCCCGTCGACGGTCCGGCGCCAGAGAACGCCCGCTTCTACCCTGAGATCGCCGCCTGGATGCGCGCGCTCAGCGCCCGCGCCTATGAGCTGGCGCGGACCGGCGCCACGCCGATCTTCCTCGGCGGCGACCACAGCCTGTCGATGGGCTCGGTCAATGGCGTCGCGCGGCACTGGCAGGAGCAGGGCCGCAAGCTCTTCGTGCTCTGGCTCGACGCCCATGCCGATTTCAACATGCCGGCGATCTCGCCCTCCGGAAACATGCACGGCATGTCCTCGGCCTTTCTCTGCGGCGAGGCCGGCCTCGACGATCTGCTCGGCACGGAACCCCGCGCCTCGATCACCCCGGCCCAGCTCAGCCTGTTCGGCATCCGCTCGGTCGATCCGCTCGAGAAGGCGGCCGTGAAGGCACGCGGCGTCGATGTCGCCGACATGCGCGCCATCGACGAGCATGGCGTGGGCGTGCTGATCCGCCAGGTCATCGAGAAGGTGCGCGCGGCCAACGGCGTGCTGCACGTCTCCTTCGACGTCGATTTCATCGACCCGCCGCTGGCGCCGGGCGTCGGCACCACCGTGCCGGGCGGGGCGACCTATCGCGAGGCGCATCTGGTGATGGAGCTGCTTCACGATTCCGGGCTGGTGCGCTCGATGGACATCGTCGAGCTCAACCCCTTCCTCGACGATCGCGGCCAGACGGCGCGTCTCGCCGTCGAGCTGGCGGGCAGCCTGTTCGGCCAGCAGATCACCGACCGCCAGACGCCGTCCAACGCGATCGGCGCGGCCTGAAGTCGCGCTTTCGCGAAAGCCGATCTTCATTCTTGGATGGCATAGCCTGTTCCGCCGGCTGCGAGGCTGGCGGAACGGGACTGCATCATGAAGATCGCGCTCGTCGGCACGGGCTTCGTCGCCGACTATTACATGACGACGCTTGCGAACCACCCGGCACTGTCGCTTGCCGGCGTCTGGGATCGCGACGGCGCGCGTCTCGAAGCCTTCCGCAGCTTCCACAATGTCCCGGCCTATCCCGATCTCGACGCGCTGCTGGCCGACCCCTCGGTCGGCATCGTCGTCAACCTGACGACGCCCGAAAGCCATTACGAGATCACCCATCGCGCGCTGGCTGCCGGCAAGCATGTCTATTGCGAGAAGCCGCTCGCCATGGAGCTGGCGCAAGCCGAGGCGCTGATCTCGCAGGCGCAAGGCTCCGGGCTGACACTGGCGACGGCCCCTGCCAACGGGCTCAGCGACGCGCATCGCCTTGTCGATGAGACGCTGCGTGCGGGGCGTATCGGCGCGCCCCGGCTGGTCTATGCCGCCATGGAGGACGGGCCGGTCTTCCGCGACAATTGGGCTCGCTGGCGCTCGCGCTCGGGTGCGCCCTGGCCGGGGCTGCACGAGTTCGAGATCGGCTGCACGCTGGAGCATGCCGGCTACGCGCTCTCCTGGCTGGTCACGTTGTTCGGCCCGGTCGAGAGCCTGACCGCCTTCTCCGCCGTGACATTTCCGGACAAGGGGCCGGGCACCGGGCATATCGCGATGGCGCCGGATTTCTCGGTCGGCTGCCTGAGCTTCCATTCCGGCGTCGTGGCGAGGCTGACGAACGGGCTCGCCGCGCCGCGCGACCGGTCATTGCAGATCTTCGCGGAAAAGGGCTCGCTCACGGTGCGCGACCTCTGGGACAACCGCTCCACCGTCCATGTCGAGGAAACCGACGCGCCGCGCCCGCTGCTCGGCCGCCTCTTGACCCGCGCCGAGGCGAAGCTCGGGCGCGCCTTGCCCTGGAAGCCGACGCCCGGCCGGCGCCTGCCCTATCCGGCGCAGGCAGCGAGCAAGGCCCTGCCGAACTTCCCCTCGCAGATCGATTTCATGCGCGGCATCGCCGACCAGGCCGAGGCGATCGCTCGCGGAGAGGCGCCACGCTTCTCCGGCGCTCTGGCGCTGCACATCACGGAACTCGCGCTGGCCCTGAACAGTGCGCGCGACCTGCCGCAGCCTTATCGGGTGAGATCGCGTTTCTGATCAGCCGCGCCCTGCCGGCGGCTGGGCCAGCACGGTTTCGATGATGCGCAGCACCGCCGCGCTTTCCGAGAGCGGCATCGTCGCGCAACGCGTCTCCCCGGCCCGAACCGCAGCCATCACCGCCTCCGCCTGGAATTGCAGGCCGTGACCGGGAAAGGCGAAAACCTCGCTGCGGCGTCCGGCCTTCGGAATGCGGTCGAGGAAGCGCGTCGCGAGGCCTTGTCCGCGCTCATAGACCGCTGAAGCCCGAACGGGATCGCTGACGAAGCTCAGGCGCTGCGCCTTCAGAAACGGGGTTTCGATCAGCAGCGCCCCTCGCGTGCCTTCGATCAGGAAACGATTGGTGCCGTTGCGGTCGAAGCCGCAGGAGAGCTCGGCCACGGCCTGCGGATAGTCGAGCCTGAATTCGCTGCGCAGATCGACGCCGCTCGCCGCCGCAAGCCAGCGCCCGCTGACGGCCTGCGGCTCGCCGAGCAGATGCAGCACCAGCGACAGGGGATAGACGCCGAGATCGAAGGCCGCGCCGCCGCCTAGGACCGGATCGAAGAAGCGGCTGCCCGGCTCCTGCGGATGGGCATAGGAGAGATCCGCGCGAATGCGCCTGACGTCTCCGATCCGCCCTGCCGCGAGCTGTTCGCGGACCGCGCGCACCGCCGGCAGGAAGCGGCTCCACAGCGCCTCCATGGCGAAGACGCCGCGCTCGCGTGAAGCCTGCGCGATCGCCTCGACATCGCCGCTCTTCAGCGCGATCGGCTTCTCGATCAGCACCGGCTTGCCGGCGGCGATGACCTTCAGCGCCTGCGCGGCATGGAGATGGTTCGGCGTCGCGATATAGACCGCTGCGACGGCCGGATCGGCGAGAAAGGCTGTTTCGTCGTCATAGGCCGTCGCACTGAGGCGGTCGGCGAAGGCTTGCGCCTTGTCCTGCGAGCGCGAATGAACGGCCGCGATGCGTGCCTGCGGCAGCAGGCCGAGATCGGCGGCGAAGAGCCCGGCGATGGCGCCGGTGCCCATGATTCCCCAGCCGAATGACCGTTCCTGCGCCACGCGCCCCTCCGTCGCTGTCGCCAGCGATAGCGGGCGCGCGGTTAAGGGTGCGTTCCTCAGACCGCCAGCGCCATGCCGTCCTTGCGGTGGTCGGAGGCGCCGAACATCACGCCGCGGGCGTGATCGACCCAGATCGCCTGGCAGCCGCCGAGCGGCTCCTCGGCCCAGACCACGTCATGGCCGCGTGCCTTGAGATCGGCCGCGACGCTTTCGGGGATCGTCGGCTCCAGCGAGAGCTTGCCGTCATAGGCGAAGCTGCGGGCCGCATCGGATGCCTGCTGCGGATCGAGGCCGCGATCGAGAATGCCGGAGATGAAATGGGCGTGGCCGGTCGACTGGTACTGACCGCCCATCACGCCGAAAGGCATCACCGCACGACCACCCTTGGCGAGCATGCCGGGGATGATGGTGTGGAAGGGGCGCTTGCGCGGCGCGATGGCGTTGGGATGGCCCTCGATCAGGCGGAAGCCCGAGCCGCGGTTCTGCAGCATGACGCCGGATTTTTCCGCATAGATGCCGCTGCCGAAAGCCGAGAACAGCGAGTTGATGAAGGAGATCATGTTGCCGTCGCCGTCGACGACGCAGAGATAGATCGTGTCCTTGTGCAAGGGCATGTCGAAGGCTTCAGGCTTCGCCGCCTTCTCCAGGCTGATCTGCGCCCGCAGCCGGCCGACGAATGCGTCGGACAGGAACGCCTCGGTGTCGAAGGGGCTCGCAGCCGGATCGGCGACCAGCGCGTCGCGCTGGCGATAGGCCGCCTTGCTGGCCTCCGCGAGGAGATGGATGCGATCGGCCTCGCCGAGCTTGCCGTCCTTGAGATCGAAGCCGTCGAGGATGCGCGCGATCAGCAGCGCCGCGATGCCCTGGCCGTTCGGCGGGCACTCCCAGAGATGGTGGTCGCGATAAGCGGCGCCGATCGGATCGACATAGTCCGGCTTCGCGGTGGCGAAATCCTCGACCGCCATCAGGCTGCCGGCCTGGTTCAGCACGGCGACCATCTCCTCGGCGGCCTCGCCCTCATAGAAGGCGGCACGGCCTTCGCGGGCGATGCGGCGCAGCATCCTGCCGAGAGCGGGGTGGACCATCTTGTCGCCCGTCATCGGCGCTTTGCCGCCGGGCAGGTAGACGGCATTGCCGAGGCCGTGCTTCTCGATGCGGCCGCGATAGCGGTTCCAGTCGAGCGAGACGCGCGGCGTCACCACGAAGCCCTCCTCGGCGGCGCGGATCGCCGCAGCGAAGATCTCGTCGAGGCTCTTGCTGCCGTGATCGGCGTTGAGGCGGCACCAGGCGTCGATCGCGCCCGGCACGGTGACGGCATGAGGCGAATCCGGCGCGATCGCGGTCAGGCCCTGGCCGAGGAACCAGCCGAGCTCGGCCTTGGCGGGCGCGCGGCCCGAGCCGTTGATGGCGACCATCTTGCCGCCGGCCGGGGCATAGATCGCGAAGCAGTCGCCGCCGATGCCGGTCATATGCGGATCGACCACCGCCTGCACCGCGACCGCCGCGATGGCCGCGTCGACGGCGTTGCCGCCGGCGCGCAGGATGTCGACGGCCGCGAGCGTCGCCGCCGGATGCGAGGTCGCCGCCATGCCGCGCTCGCCGACCGCCACCGAACGGCCCGGCACCATGAAATCGCGATTGCCCCAGCTCATATCCCGCTCCATCCGTTCCCGGTGCCGATTCCGGCATCCTCGTTTCGGGCAAGGCTTTGACCGCAGAAACCGGCGCTGACAATCCCGCGCCGCGCATGGCCGGCATGGTTCCGCGGTGCCGGCAGGAGCGAGCGCCGCCGGGCCGGGACCCGCGGCAGGGACGGTGTGGTCTGCGGCCTTGTCTGCTAGCTTCGGTCGACGAACAGGGAGAGATTCGCGTGACCAAACCCGCTACGCCGCCGATCCGCCGGGCCATGGTGCTCGCAGCGGGCCTCGGCCAGCGCATGCGCCCGATCACCGATACGCTGCCGAAGCCGCTGGTGAGGATCGGCGGGCGAGCCATGCTGGACCATATGCTCGACCGGCTGGCCGATGCGGGCGTCGAGGACGCGGTGGTCAACGTCCACCACCTCGCCGGCCAGGTCGAGGCGCATCTCGCCGCCCGGCAGCAGCCGCGCATCACCATCTCCGACGAGCGCGCCGAACTGCTCGAGACCGGCGGCGGCGTGAAGAAGGCGCTACCCCTGTTCGGCACGACGCCGTTCTTCCACACCAATTCCGATGCGCTCTGGCGCGAGACGGGCCGGCCGGCGCTCCCGGCGATGGCGCGGAGCTGGGACCCGGAGCGCATGGACATCCTGCTGCTGCTCGCCGATCTCGAAACCAGTCTCGGCTTCGACGGTGCGGGCGACTTCTTCCGCGGCGCGGACGGGCGCCTGACACGCCGTGGTTCGGCCGCGCGCGCGCCATGGGTCTATGCCGGCGTCGCCATTCTGAAGCCCGGGCTCTTTGCCGACACGCCCGATGGTCCGTTCTCGCTCAACCTGCTCTTCGACCGTGCCATCGCGCAGGGCCGCCTCTTCGGCGAGGTGCTGGAAGGCCGCTGGCTCCATGTCGGCACGCCCGACGCGATCGCGCCGGCCGAGGCCGCGCTCGCCGCCCAGCCTGTCGATGCCTGAGCTCAACCTGTTCAACATCCCGGCCGGCGCGCCGTTTCTGGAGGTGCTGGCCGGGGCGATGGTCGAGGGCCGCTTCGGCCCGGTCTACGACCCGGCCGATCCCGCCGCCATGGCGCGCGCGACGCTCTATCTGCCGACGCGCCGCGCCGCCCGCGCCTTCACCGCGATCCTGGCGGGCAGGCTCGGCGGCAGGCCGTTGCTCCTGCCCCGCATCGTCCCGCTCGGCGATGTCGACGAGGCCGAGACGGCGCTGATCGGCTCCGGCGCCTGGGCGGGCGAGCGCGTCGCGCCGATCGAGCCGCTGACGCGCCGCATGCTGCTGACCAGGCTGGTCGATGCCTGGGGCCGCAGCGCCAATCGCAGCCATCTCCGGCTCGACCCGTCCGAGCCGTCATTGGTGCCGGCGACGCTGGCCGAGGCCTATGGGCTGGCCGGCGATCTCGCCGCCCTGCTCGACCAGATGCAGACCGAGGGCGTGCCTGTCGAACGGCTGGGCAAGCTCGATGCCGCGCGCTTCGACAAGGTCTGGCAGCTCAATGCCGGCTTCCTCGGCATTCTCGGCGAGGCCTGGCCGCAGATCCTTGCCGAACTGGACGCTTGCGATCCCGCCGACTTCCGCAACCGGATGCTGGCGGCCGAACGCGAGCGGCTTCTCGCGGGCGAAGCGAAGGGGCCGATCATCGCCGCCGGTTCGACCGGCACCGTGCCCGCGACGGCGGAACTGCTCACGGCCATTGCCCGGCTGCCGAACGGGGCCGTGGTGCTGCCCGGCATCGACCTCGGGCTCGACGAGCGGAGCTGGACGGCGATCGAGGCCGAGCCGGCCCCATCCCACCCGCAAGCCGCGCTGCACCGCCTGATGGAGGTGCTTCAGGCGACGCGCGCCGATGTGCGCGAGCTCGCCGTGCCCGATGCCGCCCGCAGCGCCCGTGCCGACCTCGTAGGTGAGGCGACGTTGCCCGCCTCGGTCACCGAGCTCTGGTCCGATCTCGGCCGACGCGTGCCGCAGGATATGGCCGAGGCTGCCTTCGATGGCCTGCGCATCGTCGAGGCGGCGGATGAGCGCGAGGAGGCGCTGGCCGTGGCGCTGGCGCTGCGCGAGACATTGGAGCAGCCGGGGAGCCATGCGGCACTGGTGACGCCGGACCGGGGCCTTGCCGAGCGCGTCGCGGTCGAGCTGAGGCGCTGGGGCGTCGAGGTCGACGATTCCGCCGGCCTGCCGCTCGGCCGCTGGCCCGCGGGCGCGCTGCTGCGGCAGATCCTGGAGGCGGCGCTGGCGCAGATGACGCCGGCGACGCTGGTGCCCTTGCTCGCCCACCCGCTCTGTCGGTTGGGCTTGAGCCGCGAGGCGGTCGCGCGTGGCGCGGCGGCGCTGGAGATCGGCACCTGGCGCGGCAATGCGGTCGGCAAGGGGCTCGCCGGCCTCAATGTCGCGCTCGACCAATGGGACGAATTGCGCAAGGACCGGCACGTGCCCGGCCCGCAGGCGCGGCTGACGGTGGAGGATCGTGCCGCTGCCGCCACGCTGCTGCACGCCGTCGAGCGGGCGAGCGCGCCCCTGCTCGAAGCCCTGTTTCTCGAAGAGCCGTCGCTTGCCCGCGTGGTTCGGGCGGCCCGCGAGGCCGTCACCGCCTTCAGTGCGGGCGAAGCCGGTCAACCGCTCGCCTTTGTCGGGCCGGATGGCGAGGCGCTCTCCGGGCTGTTCGACGAGCTGGTTGCTGCCGAAACCGTGATGCCGCCGGGCGGCCGGGCCCAGGATTTCGTCGCGATCCTCGACGGCTTGCTGGGCGAGCGCGCAGTCGCGCGCAAGGCGCCGGGCCATCCGCGCGTCGCCATCTGGGGCTTGCTCGAGGCGCGCCTGCTCGAAGCCGACCATATCGTGCTGGGTGGGCTGAACGAGACGGTCTGGCCGCCGCAGACCACGACCGATTCCTTCATCAACCGCCCGATGCGCGCCGAGCTCGGCCTGACGCCGCCGGAGCGCCGCATCGGCCAGACGGCGCATGACTTCATCCAGGCGCTGATGGCGCCGACCGTCACGCTGACGCGCCCGCGCAAGGCAGGGGAGGCGGAAACCATCGCCTCGCGCTTTTGGCAGCGCCTGCAGGCCGTGGCGCCGGCGGAGATCTGGAAAGCCGCCGTTGAGCGAGGCGATCGGTTGCGCGGCTTCGCTGCCCTGCTCAGCGCGCCGGCGGCTGCGAAGCCCGTGGCGCGCCCGGCGCCGCGCCCGCCGCGCGAATGGCAGCCGCTGTCGCTCAGCGTCACCGAAGTCGAGACGCTCTATCGCGACCCCTATCAGATCCATGCCCGCAAGATCCTGAAGCTCGATGCGCTCGATCAGCTGATCGAGGACCCGACCGCGCAGGATCGCGGCAAGCTGCTGCACGGCATCGTCGAGGACTTCACCAGGACCTATCCCGAGCAATTGCCGGCCGATGCCTTGGGGCAGGTCGTCGCCATCGGCAACCGCCTGTTCCAGGCTTATGACGACGTGCCCGAGGTGCGCGCCTTCTGGTGGCCGCGCTTCCTGCTGACGGCAGGCCACTTCGTCCGCTGGGAGGAGCGCCGCCGCGGCGAGATCGCCCGCATCGGGGTCGAACTCGGCACCGGCGCGAGCTTTTCGCTGGCCGATGGCAGCGAGTTCCGCCTGCATGGCCGCGCCGACCGTATCGAATTGACCCGCGAGCCGAGCCTGCGCATCGTCGATTTCAAGACCGGCGCACCGCCGAGCAAGGCGCAGGTGGAAAAGGGCTTCGCCCCCCAGCTCACGCTCGAAGCCGAACTTGCCGCCCGCGCCGGCTTCAAGGGGTTGGCCGGCCCGACGCCGGTCTCAGGCCTGCTCTACATGAAGCTGCATCACGATCCGAAGGGCTGGGCCAAGGACAAGCCGCTCGATTTCGACGGCGAGCCGCTGGCGGATGTCGCAGCCCGGCACCTCGACAACCTGCTGAAGCATCTCGACGCGCTGCGCTCCGGCCGCGAGGCCTATGTCTCGCGCCGCGCGCCGGACTATATCCGCTACGCCAGCCCCTACGATCATCTCGCCCGGGTCAAGGAATGGTCGGCCGCTCCCGGCGGAGACGAAGGGGGCGAACCATGAAGCCGGGCTGGATCGTTCCGCCGCTGACCAATCAGAGGCAGGCGCGGGCCGCCGATCCCGGCCTCTCCGCCTGGGTCTCGGCCAATGCCGGCTCCGGCAAGACCCATGTGCTGGTCAACCGGGTGCTGCGCTTGCTGCTCGACGGCGTCCCGCCCGGCCGGATGCTGTGCATCACCTATACCAAGGCGGCGGCCGCCAACATGGCGAACCGCATCTTCAAGGCGCTCGGCAACTGGGCGACGCTCGACCCGGAAGCCTTGCGCCGGGAGCTGACGCGACTGACCGGGCGCATGCCGGCCATGGCCGAGCAGGCCAAGGCGCGCCGCCTTTTCGCCGAGTCGCTGGAGACGCCGGGGGGCTTGCGGATCGAGACGATCCACGCCTTCTGCACCCGCGTGCTCCAGGCGGCGCCTTTCGAGGCGAACGTGCCGCCGCGCTTCGAGGTCGCGGATGATCTCGCCCAGGCGCAGATGCTGCGCGAGGCGCGGCGCGAATTGCTCGCGCTCGTCGCGGCCAATCCGCAAGGGCCGGAGGCGACGGCGCTCGACCTGCTGGCGCGGCTCGCGGCGCAGGACTCATTCGAGAGCATGGTACAGGAGGCGCTGCGCCAGCGCGCTTTGTTCAGCGATGCGAACGGCCGTGCCCGTGATCCGCAGGAGATGCGCGCCGGCATCGCCGCCTTCCTCGGCATCGCGCCCGATCTCACAGCCGATGCGGTCAAGGCCGCTTTTCGCTCGGAATTCACCGCGCTGCCCGGCCTGCAGGCGCTGATCGAGGCGCTCGCCGCCGGCAGCAAGACCCGGCAGGATTTCGCCGCGACCTTGCGCGCGCTGCTCGCCGGGCAGGATGATGGCGACCCTGTCGCCTTTTGCCGGCGCGGCTTCATCACCGCGGAAGGGACGATCAACAGCAATGTGCGTGGGCGGGGCAACTCCGCCTTCGACGGCGCCTTGCTCGCGACGCTCGATGCGCTGGCGGATTGTCTGCTGACGGCGTCCGACCGGCTGAACGCGATCGCCATCCGCGACCGCAGCGCGGCGCTCGCCTTGCTGGTGACGCGCATGCTGGCTTCCTACCAACGCCAGAAAAGCCTGCGCTCGCTGCTCGACTATGACGACCTGATCGCGCGGACGCGCTCGCTGCTGGAGCGGGTCGAGGCCGCCTGGGTGCTCTACAAGCTCGATGCCGGCATCGACCACATCCTGCTCGACGAGGCGCAGGACACCGGCGAGGCGCAATGGGCGATCCTGCGCAAGCTCGCCGAGGAGTTCACCAGCGGCGGCGATCTCCGGCTGAAGCCGCGCACCATCTTCGTCGTCGGCGACGAGAAGCAGTCGATCTACGGCTTCCAGGGAGCCGCGCCCGCCGCCTTCGGTGAGGAGAGGCGCGCATTGGAAAGGCGGATCGAGGCCGCGCAGCTGGATTTCGAGGCGATCAGCCTCAACACCTCCTTCCGCTCGGCGCCGGACATCATGCAGGCGGTCGATGCCGTCTTCGCCGTGCCCGAGCATGCGCGCGGCCTCGTCTTCGACGGCGCGGCGCGGCCGGAAACGCATGACACGGTGCGCCGCAGCGCGCCCGGCACGGTCGATATCTGGCCGCTCGCCGCCAACGATACGGGCGAGCCGCCCGACGCCTGGACCACCCCGGTCGATGCGCCCGAGCGCCGCAGCGGCACGGTCAAGCTCGCCGAGCGCATCGCCCGCACCTTGCAGCGCTGGCATCGCGACCGCCGCGACGATCGCGGCAACCCGTTCAAGGCCGGCGACGTGATGATCCTGCTGCGCCAGCGCGGCGCCTTGTTCGAGGCGATCGTCAAGGCGCTGAAGGATGCCGATGTTCCTGTCGCGGGCCGCGACCGGCTGACGCTGGCCGAGCATCCGGCGGTAGAGGATCTCGTCGTCCTCGGCCGCGCTTTGTTGCTGCCGGACGACGACCTCACTCTGGCGACCGCGCTCAAGACGCCGCTGATCGATCTGAACGACGACGATCTCCTGCGCCTCGCCCCCGGCCGCAAGGGTTCCTTGCGCGCCGCCTTGCAGGAGGCCGCCGGAACCGAGCCGCGCTATGCCGCCGTGGAAGCGAAGCTGATCCACTGGACCCGTGAGGCCGGGCGTTGTGGCCCCTTCCGCTTCTTCGCCGATCTGCTCGGCCCCGGCGGCGGGCGCAATCTCGCTCTGGCGCGACTGGGCGCCGAGGCCGGCGATGCGCTCGATGCCTTCCTCAACGCCGCGCTCGACCATGAGCGGCGCTACGGCCCCTCGCTCGCGGGCTTCCTCCAGCATGTCAGCGGCAGCGCCGCCGATGTGAAGCGCGACCTCTCGGCCAGCGCCGGCGAGGTGCGCGTCATGACCGTGCACGGCTCGAAGGGGCTGGAGGCGAAGATCGTCATCCTCGCCGATCTCGGTCCCGAGCCCGGCGCCAAGCGCCTGCCGAAGATCATGGCCGTTCCGGCACCGGGCGGCTCTCTCGTGCCGATCTGGCCGCCGGCCAGCGCCGAGGACATCGCCGCGACGGCTGGCGCCAAGGCGGTCGTGGTGGCGCAGATGGTCGAGGAGCATCACCGCCTGCTCTATGTCGCGATGACCCGCGCCGAGGACCGGCTGATCGTCTGTGCCGCGCAAGCCAAGGGCGAGGCGCCGGAGGGAAGCTGGTATGCGATGATCTCTGAGGGGCTCGCAGCCTCCGAGGCCGGCCTGCGCGAGATCGGGGAGGGGGATGAGGCGATCCTGCGCTTCACCGTGACGCCGCCGGCGCTTCCGGAGGATGAACCCGAACCGCCCCCCGCTCCGGCAGGGCTTGCGCCCCCCGATTGGCTGGCGCGCCCGGTCGTGCGGGAGGCCGAGCCGGCCCCGCCGCTGAAGCCGTCCGGCGCGCTCGCCGCCGCCGATCGCGAGGAGCGTCCGGGCGATGGGCCGTTCCTGGCCGAGGCCGCTGCGGCCGGCCGGCTGGCGCATCTCCTGCTCCAACTCCTGCCCGATGTCCCGGCCGAGCGCCGCGCTGCAACAGCCGAAGCGCTGGCGCAGGCGCGCGGCGGCGCGCTGCCGCCCGAGCGCCGCGCCCGTCTCGCCGCCGACGCCTTGCGCCTGCTGGCGGTGCCCGACCTCGCTGCGCTCTTCACCGAGGGGGCGCTGGCGGAGGTTCCGGTCGCCGGCATGATCCGGCTTCCGGGCGGGATCGAGCGGGTCGTTTCGGGCCGGATCGACCGGCTGGCGATAACGCCCGACAGCGTGATCGTCGCCGATTTCAAGACGACGGCGAACCCGCCGCGCGGCACCGAGGCGATTCCGGCCGGCACGCTGGCCCAGCTTGCTGCCTATGCCGCGCTGTTGGCGGATATCTATCCCGGCCGGCAGGTGCGGGCGCTGGTGGTCTATACGGCGAACCTCGCCTGCTTCGAGTTTTCCGCTGAGCGCCTCGCGGCGGCGCTCGCGACCTTGGCCGGGGCGGCGCCGGACGCTACGGTCGAGTTCCCTGCTGGATCCCGCCCATGAAACTCCTGCCGTCGCTGCTCCTGCGTCCACGACTTCTGGTGGCATTGGCCGCGGGGGCCGGGCTCACCGTCCTGCTGCCCGGCGACTGGCGCTGGGCGACGCGATTGCTGATCGCCTGGGATGTCGGTACGGTCCTCTATCTCGTTCTGCTCGCCTCGACCATGTTCACCGAGAGCGTCGATGAAATCCGGGCGCGGGCCGAGCGGCAGGACGAGGGCGCCTTCGCGATTCTCATCATCGCCTGCCTTGCGGCGAGCGCGAGCCTGGTCGCCATCGTGCTTCAGCTCACCGGCATCGGGGCGGTGCCGGCGCCGGATCGCGGCCTGCATCTGGCGCTCGGCGGGGCCACGATCCTGTGTTCGTGGACGCTGCTGCATGCGTTCTTCGCCCTGCACTATGCCAGCATCTATTATCGCGGCGGCAAGACCACGCCCTGCCTCGGCTTCCCGGGCAAGGGCGACCCGGACTACATCGATTTCCTGTATTTCTCCTACACGATCGGCTGCACCTCGCAGACCTCCGATGTCGGCGTGACCACGCGCGAGGCGCGGGCCGTCGTGCTGCTGCACTCCGTCCTGACCTTCATCTTCAATACGTCGATCCTGGCGATGGCGATCAATGTCGGGGCAAGCCTGGTTTCGGGGGGATCGTGACGCGTCAGCCTCGCCTCTGCCCTGCGATGCACGCGTCTTGACCGAAGGGGCGGTCGTTCATAGCTTCGCTGCGAAGGGTGGCATTGCCTCCCACTGAAACCGAAAGGCGGCCAGTCATGGCAACGAGCAAGGTAACCGACCAGAGCTTCGAGGCCGATGTCCTCAAGTCCTCCGAGCCGGTGGTTGTGGATTTCTGGGCGGAATGGTGCGGCCCCTGCCGCATGATCGGCCCGGCGCTCGAGGAGATCGCGACCGAGCTCAACGGCAAGGTCAAGATCGTCAAGATGAATGTCGACGAGAATCAGCAGATCCCGGCTCAGTTCGGCATCCGCTCGATCCCGACGCTGATGCTGTTCAAGGACGGCAAGCTCGCCTCCCAGAAGGTCGGCGCCGCTCCCAAGAGCGATCTCTCGCGCTGGATCTCCGCGGCCGTCTGATCCGCTTTCAACGATCGCATCAAAAAAAGGCCCGCTTCCATGAGGAGGCGGGCCTTTTCGATTCGGGGGACTACAGCGGCTTCAGGCGCGGCTGTCCTTGTCGATCGCGAAGGCGCCGGCGCCGGCGAAGACGAAGTAGAGGAAGACGAAGCAGTAGAGGATCGCCGCATCGCCGCCGTTCAGGGCCGGATAGAGGCTCTTCGGCGCATGCGCCATCCAGTAGGCGAAGGCCATCTGGCCGGAGAGGATGAAGGCGACGATCCGGGTCTGGAAGCCGACCAGCACAAGCAAGCCGCCGACGAATTCGAGCACGCCCGCGAACCAGTAGAGCGTGAAGACCGCAGGCAGGCTGGGGCCGGGAGGGGCCGGGAAGCCGAAGAGCTTCTGCGCGCCGTGCACGATGAAGATCAGCGCGGTGACGATACGCAGCAGGCCAAGCATATGAGGCGCATAGCGATTGAGGGAAGTCATCTGGATCCTCTGTCGAAGAAGCGGTGGTGGGCGGCGGGTTCCTGCGCGTTTCCTGCTCGGCTTTTAGGCAGGGCTTCCGACTTTGCGCAACATCCCGAACGGGCTCATCCTCGTTTGCGCATTTGCAAAATAATCACGTTCCCGCGACGACTGTGTTATCCTTGCCGCACTGCACGCTTTACGAACCCTTAAAAGCGCCATGTTTGAATTCTGATTGGCCTGACCGCCTTGAAGGGCGGGCTAGCGGCCGAACGGGACAGGATGAACGACCGGCTTTCACGAGGCGAGCGGCGCGAGCCCTCCTTTGATTCTGGGCGCGGCGAAAGCCGCGACGACGGTGACATGCGCCTTTCTCCAGACGATCGCCCGACTCGATTCCAGCGGGCTCCGGCCCGGACCGAACCCGAGCGGCAACTGCGCAATCCGCCACGCCGCGACAAGCGCAATGGCAGCGGCGGTGGTGGCGGTAAGAAACGCGGCAGGCGCCGGCGGCGTTCCCTCTTCGGCGGGCTGATCTACTGGACGATGGTGCTCGGCCTCTGGTGCGTCATCGGCGTCGGCGGCGTCGTGGCCTATTACGCCTCGCAATTGCCGCCGATCGATCAGCTCACCGTGCCGCGCCGGCCGCCGAACATCGCGATCCTCGCCGCCGACGGTTCGCTGCTCGCCAATCGTGGCGAGACGGGCGGGCGCACCGTCACGCTGGGCGAGATACCGCCTTATCTGCCGAAAGCCTTCGTCGCCATCGAGGACAAGCGCTTCTACGACCATTTCGGTGTCGATCCGGTCGGCATCTCCCGCGCCGTGGTCAACAATCTGCGCGGCCGCAACGGCGTGCAGGGCGGCTCGACGCTGACCCAGCAGCTCGCCAAGAACCTCTTCCTGACGCAGGAGCGCACCGCCGCCCGCAAGATCCAGGAAGCGATCCTGGCGCTCTGGCTGGAGCGCACCTACAGCAAGGACCAGATCCTCGAGCTCTATCTGAACCGCGTCTATTTCGGCTCCGGCGCCTATGGCGTCGAGGCGGCGGCGCAGCGCTATTTCAACAAATCGGCCCGCTCGGTGACGATCGCCGAGGCGGCGATGCTGGCCGGCCTCGTCCAGGCGCCGTCGCGGCTGGCGCCGAACCGCAACCCCGATCTGGCCGAGAAGCGGGCGCAGCTCGTCATCGCTGCCATGGCCGATCAGGGCTTCATCTCGCAGGACGCGGCCAAGACCGCGATGACCGCCCCGGCCGAAGTGCCCGAACGCACCGGCGCCGGCTCGGTCAACTATGCCGCCGACTATGTCATGGACGTGCTCGACGACTTCATCGGTGCGGTCGAGGGCGACGTCACCGTGCTGACCACGATCGACACCAAGCTGCAGGGCTCGGCCGAGACCATCCTCGTCGATGCGCTCTCGGCGCAGGGCGCCAAGCTGCACGCCTCGCAGGGCGCGGTCGTCTCGCTGGCGCCCGACGGCGCCATCCGCGCGCTGATCGGCGGGCGCGACTACACCAAGAGCCAGTTCAACCGCGCGACCGCGGCGCGCCGCCAGCCGGGCTCCTCCTTCAAGCCCTTCGTCTATCTGACGGCGATGGAGAAGGGGCTCACCCCCGACACGATCCGCGACGATGCGCCAGTCTCGATCAAGGGCTGGGAACCGGAGAACTATTCGCGGACCTATCGCGGCCCGGTGACGCTGCGGACCGCGATGCAACATTCGCTCAACACGGTCGCCGCCCGGCTGATCCAGGAGGTGACGCCCAAGGAGGTGGTCCGCACGGCCCAGCGCCTCGGCATCAGCTCGGCGCTCCAACCCAATATGTCGCTGGCGCTCGGCACCTCCGAGGTGACGCCGCTCGAGATGACGGCGGCCTATGCCACTTTCGCCAATGGCGGCCAGTCGGTGCTGCCCTATGTCATCCGCGAGGTCCGCCAGACCAGCGGCAAGGTCGTCTATGCCCGCAAGGCCAACAGCTTCGGCCCCGTCATCCAGCCGCAGCCGCTGGCGATGATGGACACGATGTTCAATGGCGTCATGAATGGCGGCACCGGCAGCAAGTTCAACATTCCGGGCTGGGAGGTCGGCGGCAAGTCGGGCACGACGCAGGATTACGGCGACGCCTGGTTCGTCGGCTTCACGGCCAAGCTCGTCACCGCCGTCTGGGTCGGCAACGACGATAATTCGAAGATGAAGCGCGTCACCGGCAGTGGCCTGCCCGGCGAGATCTGGGGCAAGTACATGAAGCTGGCCCATGCCGGTGCGCAGCCGATCCCGCTGCCCGGCGGCTTCTGGCAGGGCGCGCCGACGCCGGTGGAGGCGCCGATCGCCCAGGCCGCGCCGCAACAGGGCGGCCCGATGCCGCTCGAGGGTGACCGCGCCTGGGTGCCGCCACCGCCGCAGGAGAAGAACTTCCTGGAGCGGCTGTTCGGGGGCTAGCATCGGTCCGAAAAGTGGAGTGCACTTTTCTGAGCAAGCCGATGCGTGACGCCTAGAGCCCCCCTTCAGTGTTTCGCGGCCCTGACCCGGCCGCTGAGCTTGAACAGCACGAAGGCCGCGACGCCGAGCGCCGACATCACCAGCGGCAGGGGCAGCGCCGCCCCCTTCAGCAGGTGGCCGACGAGCAGCCCGACGCAGGCCGAGAGCAGCATCTGGCACAGCCCGTTGAAGGACGAGGCCGCGCCGGCACGGTCCGGAAACGGCATCATCGCCGAGGCCTGCGCCTGCGGCATGGTGAGCCCGACACCGCAGGCATAGACCGCCCAGGACAGCACCACCCCGAAGGCCCCGCCCGCGCCCGTCGCGACGGCGCCCAGCATCATCAGCCCGCCGAGCGCCAGGCAGAGCACGCCGAGCCCGATGATCCCGTCCATGCCGCGGGACCCGACGAGCCGCTGCGCCAGAATGGTGCCGCCAATGAAGCCGACGACGCCGAAAGAGAAGGAAAGCCCGTATTGCACCGGCGTCAGCCCGTAGACGCCGGTCAGCACGAAGGAAGAGCCGGAGATGAAGGCGAAGAGCCCGGCATAGGCCAGCGCCGTCAGCGCGACATAGACGCGGAAGGCGCGGTTCTCCAGCAAAGTGCCGAAGCCTTTGAAGATCGTGACGAGCGAGAGCGGCTGCGGGGAGCGCTTGCGCAGCGTCTCCGGCATCACGGCGACGATCACCGCCGCCAGCCCGAGCGCGAAGACGAGCGAGGCGATGAAGGTCGAGCGCCAGCCGAAGGCGACCTGCAGCACGCCGCCGATGACGGGCGCCACCGCCGGCACCAGCCCCATGATCATGCCCATCCGGGCCAGTTCCTTGCCGGCGCGTGCGCCCTCGTAGAGGTCGCGCACCATGGCGCGGCCGAGCACGATCGGCCCGGAGGCGCCGAGCGCCTGCAGCGCCCGCGCCGCGGTCAAGGCCTCGATCGAGGGCGAGAAGGCACAGGCCAGCGTCGCCACGGTGAAGAGGCCGAGCCCGGCGAGCAGGACGGGCTTGCGTCCGAGCCGGTCCGAGAGTGGCCCCCACAGGATCTGCCCGGCGGCGAAGCCGAAGAGGAAGGAGGAGAGCGTCGCCTGCGCGCCGGCGACGTCGGTCCCCATCACGCGCACGATGTCGGGCAGCGAGGGCAGGTAGAAATCGGTCGAGAGCGGACCCAGCGCCGTCAGCATGGCGAGGACGGCCGTCATCGCCAGCGTATCGGGACGAAGCTTCATCGCGGGTCTCCGGCACACGGCCGGATCGCGGGCCGCGCGCCCCTGCTACGACGTCAGCCGGTCATCCGGCAATGGTCGTGGCCGGCGGAGCATCCTGCGTCTCACCGGAATAGTCCGTCACCCGCATCGACGGGCGCTCGGAAAAAGCCTCGTACCACCGGGTCAGCCGGGGGCGGCCGGTGCGGAAATCCGGCAGCGCGCGGAATTCCAGCCAGGCGAGCGCGGTCGCCAGTGCGACATGGCCGAGATGCAGGGGCCCTTCGAGTCCATTCTGCCGCTCGATGAGGTCGTAGGATTCGACGAGCTTGGCGGCCTGCCCCTCGGCCAACGGCGGATGGCGCAGATGCGCGGGGCGGCGCTCGATCTCCCAGCGCAGCGCGATGCCGGCATCGCAGAGGCCCTGAGCGACGGCGTGCAGACGCAGCGCCTCCCAGCGCGTCGGCCCGCCGGGCGGGATCAGCCGCCGGCCGGCATGAAGCCGGTCGAGATAGTCGCAGATCACCAGCGAATCGAAGATCGCGCCAACTTCCGGCGTGATCAGAACCGGCACCTTGCCGAGTGGGTTGACCGCGAAGACGGCGTTGTTCCGGTTGGTCGGGCTGGTCTCATGGTCGATCACCGCGAGCCGTTCGGCGAGCCCCGCCTCATGGGCGAAGACGATGACCTTGCGGGCATAGGGTGAGTGGCTCTGCGAATAGAGCGGCAGGCGCGCGCCGGTGCTCGCCGCCGGCGGGGTCATGGCGCCACCGCGCCGGGCGAAAGCCCGACCAGCTCGGCGTAGCGCGCCGGGTCGGTCGCGCCCTCGGTGTTGACGAGGAAGACGCGCGAGGTCCCGTCGAGCTTCAGCGCCGCGCGCGTATCGCGATTGCGCAGTGCCGCCAGCAGTCCCGCAAGCCCTGCGGCACCGCTTTCGCCAGTGACGATCGCGGGATCGCCCGCGACCGGGCGGGCGATCCGGTTCATCGCCTCCACGGCGTCGGAATCCGCTGCCGTGAGGAAGGCATCGGCGGCGCGGTAGAGCACGCGCAGCGCCAGGGGCGAGGGATCGTAGCATTCGAGCATCGCCATCACCGTCGGGGCGCCATGGGCGATCTTGACCGGGCGGCCCTGCTGCGCGGCCGCGAAGACGCAAGCCGCAAGTTCCGGCTCGACCACGGTGAAGAACGGGCGGTTGGCGCCGAACTGCGTCTGCATCTGTGCCGCCAGCGCGGCTGCGATGCCGCCGACGCCGGCCTGCACGAAGACATGTGTCGGACGCTCCGGGAGCTGAGCGAAGGCCTCGCTCGCGATGGCCGTATAGCCCTGCATCACCAGGCCCGGAATGCGCTCATAGCCGTCCCAGGAGGTATCCGAAACGACGGTCCAGCCCCGTTCGGCCGCGACCCGCGCGGCTTCGACGACCGAATCGTCATAGGTACCGGCGACCCGCACCATCTCAGCACCGAAGCGCGCGATGGCGGCGACGCGCTCCTCGCTGACGCCGCCATGCACGAAGATCACGGCCTTGGCCCCGACGAGCTGCGCGCCCTGAGCGACCGAGCGCCCGTGATTGCCGTCGGTGGCGCAGGCGAAGGTCATGCCGGCGGCGATCGCCCGCATGGCGGGGTCGTTGATCTCGGTGTCGTCCAACCTCCGGCCGAGCCTGGCCGACGCTTCCTCCAGCGCGAGCCGGATCACCGCATAGGCGCCCCCCAGCGCCTTGAAGCTGCCGAGCCCGAGGCGCCGGCCTTCATCCTTGATGAACAGCCCGCCGATTCCCAGCGCCGCCGCGAGGCCGGGCAGGGCATGGAGCGGCGTCGGCGCATGGCCGGCGCGCTGGGCGAGATGTCGCGCGATGGCTTGCGCCCCAGACGGCCCGAGCATCGCGACATCGGCCGGGTCGAGATCGCGTCCATAGTCGTGATGCGTGTTGAGCAGGAACATGGATCGCCTCGCCATTCCACCGGATAGCGAATGGATATTGCAACGCAGGCGAAAAAGGTGCTGCAATCCAGCTCTTCGGATGCAAGTTTATTTCGCGGAGCAGGGCGTGGCCGAGCCGGATATGCAACTCGACGCTTTCGACCGCGCGATCCTCGCCATCCTCCAGCAGGACAACACCACGCCGCAGCGGGTGATCGGCGAGCGGGTCCATCTCTCGGCGCCGGCGGTGCAGCGCCGCATCCGCCGCATGGAGGCTCAAGGGATCATCCGGGCCAATGTCGCGGTGGTCGATCCCGCCGCGCTCGGTCATCCGATCACGCTCTTCGTCGAGATCGAGCTCGTCAGCGAGACGGCCGTCGACATCGACGCCGCCAAGACCGCCTTCCTCGCCGCGCCGGAGGTGCAGCAATGCTACTACGTCACCGGCGAGGTCGACTTCATGCTGGTCGTGCTGGTGCCGAGCATGGCGGC
Organism: Allobosea spartocytisi; assembly: GCF_014764685.1. Lineage (NCBI taxonomy): Bacteria > Pseudomonadati > Pseudomonadota > Alphaproteobacteria > Hyphomicrobiales > Alloboseaceae > Allobosea > Allobosea spartocytisi. Next base: position 65,353 of record NZ_JACXWY010000012.1, on the reverse strand, counting down.
CTATGAGGCGCTGACCCGCCGGCTCTTCTTCGCCAACCCCAATATCCGCAAGTTCCGCTCATTCGTCGCCATGGACCGGGTCAAGACGGGGCTGACTGTTCCGGTCTAGGTATCGCTCTCGAGCCCTAGCCGGTCATCCCGGACAAGCCGCCTCTGGCGGCGCCGACCCGGGATCCATGCCGGAGCGAATCCGCTGAAGGTTCAGGCATGGATCCCGGGTCTGCGCTGCGCTCCGCCCGGGATGACCGCGCGAGGGAATGCCGTGCGGTCCCTATCGCGTCAGCGCCGCCCGCAGATCCTTGACCTGCCCGGCTGTCACGGGCGGGGCGGCATTGCCCCAGCTGTTGCGGACATAGGTCAGCACATTGGCGACATCGGCGTCGCTCAGGTTCCAGCCGAAGGAGGGCATCGCCGGCGTCGTCGGCTTGGCGGCGGTGCTGGCCGCCTGGCTGCCTTCCAGCACGACGCGGATCAGCGATGTCGGGTCGGTGCCGTTGACCGTCGGAGTCTTGGCCAGCGTCGGGAACAGAGAGGGCTGGCCCGCGCCGGAGGAGATGTGGCAGGCCGAGCAGCGGTCGAGATAGATCGCCTTGCCCGCGGTCATGGCGGCATCGGTCGCCGCGACCGGGGTAGGTGCGGGCGCGCCGTCGCCCTTGACGTCCTTGAGATAGGTCGCGACGGCTGTGAGGTCGGCGTCGTCCCACAGGCGCGTCGAGTGACTGATGGCCTCGGCCATCGGGCCCGACGCGATATCGAAGCGGTTCGCTCCGGTCTTGAGATAGGCGACGATGTCGTCGCTCGACCAGCTTCCGATGCCCTTATGCGGATCGCTGGTGATGTTCGGCGCAAACCAGCTCTGCAGATTGCCGCCGCGCAGGAATTCGTCGCCCTTGTCGGCGCCGGTCAGGCTCTTGGGCGTATGGCAGGTGCCGCAATGGCCGGCGCCGTTGACCAGATAGGCGCCCCGGTTCCACTCGGCCGATTTGCTGGCGTCGGGCTGGAACTCCTTCGGCGAGAAATTGAGGAGGTTCCAGCCGATCAGCGAGGCCCGGATATTGAACGGGAAGGGGAGCTGGTTCGAGACGACGCGGTTCGAGACCGGCTCGACCTTCTGGAAATAGGCCCAGAGATCGGCGACGTCGGAATCCTTCATCGTCGCATAGGCCGGGTAGGGCATCGCCGGATAGAGACGCTTGCCGTCCTTGCCGACGCCGGTCTTCACCGCGCTGCGGAAATCCGCATAGGTCCAGCTTCCGATGCCGGTCTCGAGGTCTGGCGTGATGTTGGACGGCACCAGCGCGCCGAAGGGCGTCTGCAGCGGTGCGCCCCCGGCGAAGGGCTTGCCGCCGGGCTTGGTGTGGCAGGCCGCGCAATCGGCCAGGATCGCCTGGTAGCGGCCGGCATTGATGCGGTCGAACAGGTCGGAGGCGAGGACTTTCGCCCCGAAGAGCGTGGCGGCCGCGAGGCCGGCGAGGAGCGCTGCCTTCTTCATGCTTCCACCAGCTTGCCGGGGTTTTTCAGATAGTGGTTGCGGATCGAATCCGCGGCCCAGAAGGCAAGCGCGCCGACCGGCCCGGTCGGGTTCTTGCCGGCATTCTGCGGGAAGGCCGAGGCGCCGATGGCGAAGACGTTCGGCACGTCCCAGCTCTGCAGGTGCCGGTTGACCGCGCTGGTCCTCGGGTCCGTGCCCATGATCGCGCCGCCGGTGTTGTGCGTGCTCTGATAGGGCACGGAGTTCCAGCCCTTCTGCTGCTTGCCGACGACCGCCTGCTTGCCGCCGAGCGCGGTGGCGATTTCCTGCATCCGGTCGCTCACCCAGTTCGACATGCGGATGTCGTTGTCCGGGAAGTCGAAGGTGACGCGCAGCAGCGGCCGGCCGAAGCGGTCCTTATAGGTCGGGTCGAGGTCGAGATAGTTGCCGCGCGTCGCATAGGAGGAGCCCTGCGACGAGAAGGTCAGGGTGTTGTTGTAATACTGCTTGGTCGCCTTCTTCCAGGCCGAGCCCCAGCGCGGCGTGCCGGGCGGCACGGGCCGGTACTGGATCGGGCGGCCATTCGTCGGGATGCAGTTGATGCCGGCGCCGCCGACGAAGTTCAGCGCGCCATGGTCGAAGGCATCGCCATTGTAGTCGTCCACCGTCTGGCCGAGCGCGCCGGCCGCGATGAACGGGTTCATCGACTTGCCCTCGAAGAAGACCTGCGCCGAGGCATTGGTCTGGTAGCAGTAGTTGCGCCCGACCACGCCTTCGCCGGTTGCGGGATCGTAGGGCTTGCCGATGCCCGAGAGCAGCATCAGCCGGACATTGTGCAGCCCGTAGGCGTTGAGCAGCACGATATCGGCCGGCTGCTCGAAAGTTTCGCCGTTGACGTCGATATAGGTGACGCCCGTCGCGGTCTTGCCGTCGGGCGCCAGGTTGATCTTGAGCACCTCGCATTCGGTGCGCGCCTCGAAATTCGACTTGCGCATCAGGACGGGCAGCACGGTCGTATGCGCGCTCGACTTCGAATAATTGGCGCAGCCGAAGCGCTCGCAGAAGCCGCAGGCGGTGCATTGCCCCATGGCGATGCCGAGCGGGTTGACATAGGCCTTGGACAGGTTGGCCGAGGGCGTCGGGAAGGGGTGCAGCCCCCTGGACCGCGCGGCTTCCGCGAACAGCGTCGGCGCATAGGTCATCTGCATCGCCGGCAGCGGGTATTCGCGCTTGCGCGGCCCCTCGAAGGGGTTGCCGCCCGGCTGGATCGTGCCGTTGAGGTTCCCGGCCTTGCCGGAAATGCCGGCGAGATATTCGAAGCGGTCGAAGGCGCTTTCGAGCTCGTCATAGCTCACGCCCCAGTCCTGGATCTGAAGCTCGGAGAGCCGGTCCGCGCCGTAGCGCTCGGTCAGATGCGTCTTGAGCGTGAAATCGCTCGGAAAGAAGCGCCAGGTATGGCCGTTCCAGTGCGTGCCCGCGCCGCCGACGCCGGTGCCGGGCAGGAAGGAGCCGTAGTCGCGCATCGGCAGCGCCGTCTGCGTGACGTTGTTACGCATCGTCATCGCTTCCTGCGCCGGCTGCAGGAACAGGTCCTTGCGCACGGCATAGCGCAATTCGTCGGGGGCGTAGGCGACGTTGAAGTCGGTCGCGGTGTCGCGCCAGGGGCCGCGCTCGATCGCGACGACGTCGAGGCCGGCATCCGTCAGCTCATGCGCCAGGATCGAGCCGGTCCAGCCGAGCCCGACGATGACGACATCCTTGCGGGGGAGTTTGCGTGCCATCTGTCAGCTTCCCGCCTACTTGTCGCCCGTCTTCCATTCCGGCCGGCCCGCAATCGACAGCGGCGGCAGGGGGAAGGGCTGGTTATGGGCCGTGATGTAATCGCGATAATCGTAGCGGGCGCCGGGGAAGCCGATGAACTTCCAGCCCGCCATGTCCTTGTTGCCGCCATAGATCGGGTCGGCGAAGAAGCCTTCCATGGTGTTCTGCAGCACGAGGTTGAAGAAGCCGGCGGCGGGCTTGTAGTCGACCTTGCCGGTCTCGAAGTCCTTCAGCACCTGGTCCTGCTCGGCGGCGCCGAGATCGAAGAATGCTTTGCCGCCGAAGTTCGCCCTTGTGTGCTTGTTGAGTGCGTCGAGCCCTTCCCGATAGCGCCGGGTCGGCGCCGCGCTGCCCTGATAGCCCTGCGTCGGCAGCCCGGCGGCAAAGGGGCCTTGCGTGTAGAGTCGTTCCGAGGAGCCGTAGCTGCCGGCGAGCTGCCGGTCGATGAAGCCTGCGCAGCCGGCCTCCCTGCCGCCGATGCTGAGCTCGTCGGCCGGGATCAGCCGGTCGACGATCGCCTCGACGGTGCGGGCTTCCTCCGGGGTGAAGACGTACCAGCGCCCGCCGGGCAGCGTCGCGGGAGGCAGGGCCGCGAAGGGCTTCCACGGCAGCGAACCGGAATGCTCCGCGGCGCGCGCCCCGGGAGCCGAGGCGATCAGCAGCAACATACTGGTGGAGGAAAGAAACTGGCGCCGACTGGGAGAGAGGGACGGCATAGACGGGCCTCGCTGGGCTGGTCTTCTGCGGCGAAGCGCCGCGGACCACATCGCCGAAACTTCACTTTAGAACGATGACAATCAACCGCGCATCGAGCGCGGCCGTCATGCGTCGAGGGCATGCAAACGGACATCTTTTTGAAACCACTTCACCCGAAAGCATGATGATCGCATCGGGCGACCGCCCGGCCCTTGTTATCGCCACGGCAATATGCGACCGCCGGCCAACGCAAACCCGCCTCACGGGCCGCTGCCTTGATCACCGTCAAAGCCACCCCTCCCGACACGTCGTCTCCCGATACGCCGCAGGGGCTGCGCGCGCTGATCCGGTCCAGCGAAATCGGGATCGTCGTCCTGGCGTCGGTGGTTGGCGTCCTGGCCGGCATCGTCGTCGTCGCGATGTCGCTGGCGACGCAGTTCCTGCACGAGCTGATCTTCGGGATCGCCAGCGGCCAGCGGCTTTCGATCGCGAGCGGCATTCCGCCCTGGCGGGCCATTGCCGGGCCGGTGGCCGGCGGCCTCGTCGTCGGTTTCGCCTCCTGGTTCTTCTTCCGCCGTCGCAGCCAGCCGGTCGACCCGATCGAGGCCAACGCGCTGCATGGCGGGCGCATGTCGATGCGCGACAGCATCATCGTCGCGCTCCAGACCATCGGCTCGAGCGGTTCCGGTGCCTCGGTCGGGCTTGAAGCCGGCTACACGCAGGCCGCCAGCGGGCTCGCCTCCCATATCGGACGCCGGTTGCGCCTGCGCCGGGCGGATATGCGGCTCATCGTCGGCTGCGCTGCCGGCGGTGCGATCGGCGCCGCCTTCGACGCGCCGCTGACCGGCGCCTTCTACGCCTTCGAGCTCATCCTCGGCAGCTATTCGATCGCGGTCTTCGTGCCGGTCATGGCCGCGACCTTCATGGCGACCGTCACGCATGATCTGCTCTCGCCGGCCCTGCTCTCGGTCGAGGTGCCGGCGATCGGCTCGATCACCATCTCGGACCTGCCGCTGGTCGTCCTGCTCGGCTCGGCCTGCGGCCTCGTCGGCATCGTCGTGATGCGCGCCGCCGCCTTCGTCGAGGCGGCCTTCCGCCGCTCGCGCATCCCGACCTATCTGCGACCGGCCTTCGGCGGCCTCGTCGTCGGCGCGCTCGCCATCTGGATTCCCTCGGTCTTCTCCGCCGGTCACGGCGCCATCAACCTCTATCTCGGCATGGATGCGAGCCTCGGCCTGCTGGCGCTGGTGCTGGTCGCCAAGGCGCTGGCCTCCTCGGTCTCGATCGGCTCCGGCTTCCGCGGCGGCCTGTTCTTCGCCTCGCTGCTGCTCGGGGTCCTGACCGGCCGGCTCTTCATCGGCCTGCTCACCCCATTCTTCCCCAATCTCGTCGGCCACGAGACCTTGTTCGCGCTGGTGGGGATGAGCTCGCTTGCCGTCTCGATCGTCGGCGGGCCGATGACGATGGCGCTCCTGGCGCTGGAGATGACGGGCAATCTCAAGCTCACCTTGGCGGTGATGGGCGCGGCCGGCGCCGCCTCGCTGGTGACACGCCGGCTCTTCGGCTACTCCTTCGCCACCTGGCGCTTCCATCTGCGCGGCGAAAGCATCCGCGGCGCCTATGATGTCGGCTGGATCCGCGATCTCACCGCCGGCAGCATGATGCGTCTCGAAGTGCCGAAGATCGAGGCGGACGCGCCGATCGCCGAGGCCCGGCTGAAATATCCGCCCGGTTCAATCAACTATCTCGTCGCCGTCGGCCAGAACGACGCCTATGCCGGCATGATCCCGCCGGGCGCGCTCTACGAGCCCGACCCCGCGCTCGACGAGCAGGCCGCGGCCGAGCCGGCGCCGCGCACCGTGCGCCATCTCCTGCGCAACGGCGACAAGATGCTCCTCGCCAACATGTCGGTGCGCGACACGCTGAAGCTGTTCGACGAGGCGGAGAGCGAGGCGCTGCCGGTGGTGGCCGATCGCGAGAGCCGGCGCCTCGTCGGCATCCTCAGCGAGGCGCATGCGATCAAGCGCTACAGCGAAGAGGTCAGCCGCCGCAACCGCGAGCTGACGGGCGAGTAGCCTGCCTTCCCTTTTCCGCCGATGATCTGAGAAGCCGCCGGCTCAGGCCGAGCGCAGGCTTGCCTGCGCAACCACACGCCATTCCGCGATCGGGACATCCTGCCCCGAGGTGACGACGCCGATCCGGTCGAAGCGGATGCTGCGTCCGGCGAGCCGCGCATTCACCTCCCGGATGGCTTCGGCCTTCGCCGCTGCCACGACCGGGCCGTAGAGCAGCGAGACATGCGGCATGAAGCTGTCGAGGCTGTCGGGATCGAGCGCGCGCTTGAGCTTCGCCAGCGGCGACGAGACCGCGAAACGCGCGTAGAATGAGCGGAAGAAGGCGTCGCTTCCCTCGACGACGGCGACCGGTTCCGCAAAGGCTTCGACCGTCGCCGCGGCCTCCGCCACCGCGCGTTCCAGGGCGGCAGGGGGCGTGGGCGTGTCGCCGCGCAGCGTCAGATGCGGGGCGAAGATGGGCGTGCCGAAACGGCCCGACAATTCGCCGACGAGAGCCGCCATCATCGCCTCGTCATCGGCGGCCGGCAGAAGCCAGAGGGAATGAATTTTAGCTGTCATCCAAGTTTCACAAAGCTCTTGCATAGACTGCGCCCCGTACGTAACATTTATTTCAAAAGGATCGGCAATGGAAGAAATATTCCAGTTCGCCGGCGGCCGGGGAAGGGCCAGGGAGTAGCTGTCTTGCAGGTGGAAACGCAGCCCAAAACCGGCAGCGGCGCGGCGATCAGCGTGCGCGGTCTCGAGGTCGCCTATAGCGGCACGCGGGTGCTGCATGGCATCGATCTCGACTTCGCGCCCGGCAGTTTCACGGCGCTGCTCGGCTCCTCCGGCTGCGGCAAGACCACGCTGTTGCGCTCCCTCTCCGGCTTCGTTCCGGTCGAGGCCGGCTCCATCGTCGTCGGCGGCAAGGATATCGCCGGCCTGCCGCCTGAGAAGCGGGGTATGGCGATGGTCTTCCAATCCTATGCGCTCTGGCCGCATATGACCGTGCTGCAGAACATCGGCTACGGCCTCAAGCTGCGCGGCAAGTCGAAGGCGGAGATCGCCGCCCGGGTCGCCGAGGTGCTGAGTTTCCTCGGCTTGTCCGGCTACGAGGAGCGCAAGGTCACGGCGCTGTCGGGCGGCCAGCGCCAGCGCGTCGCGCTGGGCCGCGCGCTTGCGATCGACCCCGGCATCCTGCTGCTCGACGAGCCGCTTTCCAATCTCGACGCCAAGATCCGCATGACGATGCGCCATGAGATCAGGGCCATCCAGCAGCGGCTCGGCCTCACCGCCGTCCATGTCACCCATGATCGCGAGGAGGCCATGACCATGGCCGACCGGCTGGTGATCATGCAGGCGGGTCATATCGCGCAGGTCGGCACGCCCGAGGAGGTCTATGACCGCCCGGCCAGTGCCTTCGTCGCCAATTTTATGGGCGCCGAGAACGTATTGCCGCTCCATGTGGAGCGCGGCGAGGGGCAGGCTGCCATCGCTGCCGGCGACGCCCGTGCGACGCTTGCCGGCGAAGCCGCCGCCGCACTGCCGGCCGGCGAGGCGCTCGCCTATTTCCGCGACGATGTCGCAAGCCTGGGCAACCTCGATGCGCCGGCTTCGGGGGGCGATCTCGTCGTCCCCGGCACCATCGCCGCACGCGCCTATCCCGGCGGCATCTACCGCTACAAGGTGGAAGCCGCCGGTCGCCAGATCACGGTCGACGATGTCGGCCGTCACGAACTCGGAACGAAGGTCGGTCTGCGCATTCCGCTGCAGCGCCTTCACATCTTCCCGGCGACCGAGGCCGGGATTGCCGCCTGACAGGGAGTCAGACACATGCGCATTATCACGCTTGCCTGCTCACTCGCTGCGCTGATTGTGGCATCGCCGCTATCCGCGCAGACCCTCAACGTCGCCTCCGCGGGCGACCAGAACATGGTCGATTACGTCAAGGACTATCTCGGGCCGATGTTCGAGAAGGCCCATCCGGGCGTGAAGGTCGTCTCTGTCGGCACCGGCCCCGGCGATGCCGGCTCGCAGAAGATCTACGAGAAGCTCGACGCCCAGAAGGGTTCGGCCACGACCGATTTCGACGTCGTCGTGATCCACCAGAAGGCCGCCGGCCAGATGGTCAAGGAAGGCCTGCTCGCCAAGTACACGGCCAATGTCGACACTTCGAAGCTCGTTTCCAGCGAGACGGCGAAGAACTCGCTCGGCTCCGACGTCTCCGGCTATGTCATGCCGATGTTCCAGTCGCAGACGGCGCTCGCCTACAACGCCGACATGCTGAAGAACCCGCCCGCCAACTTCACCGAGCTGAAGGAGTGGGTGAAGAAGAACCCGAAGCAGTTCGGCTATAACGGCATCAAGGGCGGCATGTCCGGCGTCGCTTTCGTCGCCGGCTGGGTCTACGCCTTCGGCGGCGACGCCAACAAGCTGATCCAGGGCCCTTATGACGCGGCCGAGAAAGCCAAGTGGGACGCCGCCTTCGGAGAGCTCAAGGAGTTCAACAAGAACGCCGTGATCACCCCCGGCAATGCCGGCACGCTCGACATGCTCAACCGCGGCGAGATCGCGATGGGACCGGTCTGGGTCGACATGTTCTATTCCTGGCAGGCCGACGGCAAGCTGCCGCCGAGCATGAAGCTGAAGCTCGCCTCGCCCGGCATGCCCGGCCAGCCGATGTATTATTCGGTTCCGGAGAAGTCGGCTCAGAAGAAGCTGGCCGAGGAGTTCATCGCGCTCGCCACCAGCCCGCAGGTCCAGGCCGACGGCATCGTCAAGAAGTTCAACTGGTATCCGGGCATCGACGCCAAGAACCTCGAAGGCAAGCTCGACAAAGCCGCCTGGGACAAGCTGTTCACCGACATCACCCCGGCCGACCTGTCCAAGAACGCTAAGCCCTTCCCGATCGCGCCCTACTTCAACGACATCCTCGAGGGCTACGAGAAGAAGGTCGCGAACTGAGATTCGCCTGCTGGGGCGGCGTGGGAAACCACGTCGTCCCGGGCCTCATCCTCCGTCATCCTCGGGCTTGACCCGAGGATCTCATGACCAGTTCGCTCTGGTTTCCGAGATGGTCGGGTCAAGCCCGACCATGACGGCATTTTCCGCCGCCGCGATTGGTTTAGCCGGAACCAAAGAATGTCCCTTTCCCAACGCAATCTCGCCCTGCTGCTGATCGCGCCCGGCCTCGCGCTCGTGGCCGCGCTGTTCATCTACCCGCTCAGTTTCTCGCTGATCTCGGCCTTTACCGGGCCGGAGGGGGGCTTCTCGCTGCAGGCCTTCGGCAAGGCCTGGGAGCTCTATTCCGGCGACGTCGTCTTCACCGTCGTCATCGTGCTCGCCTCCTGCCTGTTCACCGCGATTGCCGCGATCGTCATCGCCGGCACGCTGACGCTCGGCGAGAATCCTTACATCGTCGGCACGCTGAAGGCGCTCTATCGCTGGCCGCTCTTCATCCCCTTCATCGTCGCGGCGCAATGCATGCGCACCTTCCTCGCCAAGAACGGGCTGATGAACAACAGCTTCGTCTCGCTGGGCCTGATGGAGCCGCTGCAGGCGGTGAGCTTCCTCGACTGGCGCGGCATCATCGCCACCTTCGTCTGGAAGCAGACGCCCTTCGTCGCGCTGCTGCTCGCAGGCGCGCTGGCCTCGATCGACCGCGCCACGCTCGAAGCCGGCCGCAATCTCGGCGCCTCGCGTCTGCGGGTGATGATCGAGCTCGCCCTGCCGCAGGTGATGCCGACGCTGCTCGTCGCGCTCGTCCTCTCCTTCGTGACGATGCTCTCGGTACTCTCGGTGCCGATGATGGTGGCGGGCTCGCAGCCGACCATGCTGACCGTCGACATGGCCTTCCGCATCAATGCCTATGGCGACTACGCCACGGCCAACGCGCTCGGCGTCATCACCTATCTGATCTCGGCCGGGGCGGCGATCATCTATCTCAAGCGCGGCATGGCGAAGGAGGGCACGCCATGATGCGCCTTGCTTCCACGGCACGGGCGACGCTCGCCGCCTTCCTGCTCGCCGCCTTCGCCTTCGTGCTGATCGGCCCGCTCGCGAACCTCGCGCTCTGGTCCGTCGCCGAGCGCTGGTACACGCCCTACAAGCTGCCGGTCGTCTACGGCACGCGCTACTGGGAGCAGGTCTTCCGGCCGACCGGCGACGCCATGGCCTCGCTCGGCACCTCCGTCTGGATCGCGGTGCTGACGGTCATCGTCGCGCTCGCGCTCTCGATTCCCGCCGGCTACGCGCTGGCGCGATTGAAGCTGCCGGCGCGCGCCTTCTTCATGATCCTGTTCCTGCTGCCGCAGGCGTTCCCCTCGGTCGCGATCTACATCAACGTCGCCCGCATCTTCTACCAGCTCGGCATCAACGGCACGGTCTTCGCCGTCGTGCTGGTCCATGCCGCCCATGGTCTCGTCTATTCCGTCTGGATCGCGGCGGCCGCCTTCGGCGCCGTCGACCGGGATCTGGAACTGGCGGCCCGCAATATCGGCGCCTCGCCGCTCAAGGCCTTCTTCTCGGTGACGCTGCCGCTGGCCGCGCCCGGCATCATCGCCAGCGGCATCTTCGTCTTCCTGGAGTCGCTCGACGAGTTCACCGGCACCTTCTTCGTCGGCGTGCCGCAGGTCACGACGCTGCCGCTGCTGCTCTACAACGCGGCGATGGGTGGCAATTATCAGGTCGCCTCGATCACCGCGCTGATCCTGCTGGTGCCCTCGGTGCTGTTCATGCTGTTCATCGAGCGCTTCCTGCGCGCCGATGTCCTCGCCAAGGTCGGTGCCTGAACGGCATCGGCCGATTGTCCGGCGCCTCCGGCGGGCGTAAGCGCTTGTCGATGACGATCGGTCAGAGATTAGCCTTCGACCTGCGCCAGCTCGCGGTCTTCTGCGCCGTCGTCGAGACGGGCAGCATGACCAGGGGCGCCCGCCAGCTCGGCCTGACGCAATCGGCCGCCTCGCAGCTCGTCGCCGCGCTGGAGAAGGCGATGGGCGTTCCGCTGATCGACCGCGATATCCGCCCGGTCCGCGCCACCATGGCCGGGCGACTGCTGGCCGAGCGCGGGCAGGAGTTGCTGCGGCAGGCGCATGAGCTCGACACCGCCGTGCGCCTCAATGCCCGCGACGCCATTCCGGCGCTCAGGATCGCGATGATCGATTCGCTCAGCACGACGCTGGGGCCGGATTTCATCCGTGAATTGCGCAAGAGCTTTCCGCGCTGCGCCTTGATCGCCAATCCGCGCGAGCTCAGCGAGCAGCAGTTCAACGCCCGCCAGATCGACATGATCGTCGGCGTCGACTTCCTGCAGGAGGTCGAGACGGCGATGGCGATTCCGCTGCTGGCGGAGCCTTTCGCGCTGGCCTTGCCGGCCGAGTGGGACATGGAGGTCGGCAAGCTTTCCGATCTGACCGGCCGCAGCATGATCCGCTACACGCTGCGCACCAGCACGGGCCGGCAGGTCGAGCAGGCGCTGAGCCGGCTGCGGCTCGATTTTCCGCGCGAGGTCGAGAGCGATACCGCCGAGACGGTGCTGACCATGGTAGCGGCCGGCCTCGGCTGGGCCATCACCACGCCGCTGATGGCGCTGCAGGCCCGCTCGCGCCTGGCCGGCGTGCGCCTGCTGCCGGTGCCGGGGCTGAGCCTGCGGCGGCGGGTCGATCTCTATGCCCGCAAGGGCGAGCTCGGTGCGATTCCCCAGGAGATCGCCGCCATCCTGCACACGCTCATCCAGGACAAGCTCGTGCCGGAATTGCGGGAGGTCGCGCCCTGGATCGGCGACGGCTTGCGGGTTTTCCCCCAGCCCCGCGGCTGATGCGCTTCAGGCCTTCGCGCCTGCCGAGCCGAGATAGTCGATGGCGCAGGCGATGTGCAGCTTCATCACCGCGATCACCTCCTCCAGCGTCGCATGCTCCTCATCCGTGCCCATGCTGATCGGGGAGGGGCCGCAGATCAGCGCCGGTACGCCGCGCCAGCGCCAGTAGCGTGTGTCGGTGCCGCCGAGGCTTGAGACGGGCGGTGCGTCATGGCCGAGCAGGTCGCGGATATTGCCGCGCAGGATATTGGCCATCTCGCTGAAGGGGTCGGTCAGGCTCGCCGGATAGCTGTGGTCCTCGTTCACGACCATCTCGCAATCGGCTTCCCGGGCGAGGGCTTCGAGATCGGCGCGGATCGCGTCGCGGTCCGAGCCGATGGGCACGCGCATGTCGAGATGAGCGATGCAATGCGTCGGGATCTGCGTCGCCTTCTGCCCGCCCTGCATGATGCCGACATTGACGGTGATGCGCCGGGCGATGTCTGCGGCACCTTTCCCAAGATTGTGGTCGGCCGCCGCGATGGTCTCGGGCGAGGTCAGCACCGCGTCGATCTCGGGCGGCAGCGTCGCGAGCTTGAGGTGGTAGCGGTCATAGATCAGGTTCACCAGCCGGCTGACATCGGCGATGGGGTTGCGCGCCCGGTGCGAATAGCCGCCATGGCCACCGATGCTCTTCGCCGAAAGCGAGAAGCGCAGCGTGCCCTTTTCGGTGAAGCGCAGATTGGAGAGGCCGCTCGGCTCGCCATTGAGGCAGCAATCGCCGACCATCTCGCTCTCGAAATTGTCGAACAGGAATTTCGTGCCGTAGCGCCCGCCCGACTGCTCGTCGGAGACGACGGTCAGCGTCAGCGCGCCGTTCAGCCAGCCGCGATAGGGGTAGAGCCAGCAATAGGTCAGGATCGAGGCGAGCGTGCCGGTCTTCATGTCGGAAGCGCCGCGGCCCATGATCTTGCCGTCGACGATGTCGGCCTCCCAGAGCCTCTCATTGGTGACCGGGAAGATGTCCATATGGCCGTTGAGCACGAGATGGCGGCCGGGATTTCCGGTCTCCCAGCGGCCGATGATGTTCGGCATCTCCGGCGTGAAGGCCTCGGTGCGATGTGGCACGCCCGCCTTGTCCAGCAGCTCGCGCACGAAGTCTGCGGCCTCGCGTGTATCGCCTGGCGGATTGACGCTCTTGATGCGCAGGAAGCGTTGCAGCAGCGCCAGAATCTCGTCGCGGCGCGCATCGACGGCCTGGAGCAGCTCGGCCTTGAGCTTGGCGGGGTCCCTGGTCATCGTGCTACCGGCAGGCCTGCATGGTTGGATCGTCGATGGCGCGATCCAACCATGGCGAGGCTCGTGGCTGGCTCTTCATGGTGAAATCTAATGAAGAGCATCAGCTTGCCTTCTTCTGTGGCGGGGGCTCTGCCCTCAGCCCTTGCCGCGCAGTGACATGGCGCGGGTGATCTCGGTCTTCTCCAGCCGGCAGGCGACGCAATAGGCCGGGTTGAAGACGTTCGCGATATCGTAGCGCACGGCCTGTCCGAGCAGATGGCTGGCCTCGACGGCATCGACGCCGAGATCGGCCTGGATCCAGCGCAGCATCTCGGTGGTCGCGAATTGCAGCGGCTGGTCGAGCGGGCGCCCGGCGGCGATGACCAGCAGATCGGTCGCGGTCTCGCAGCGCGGCCAGCGCAGGCCCTGCTGCTTGCGCAGCTCGACGCGGAACTCGACCTCGAACGAGGTCTCGACGCCGGTGCCGGCGATCTCGCCGTCACCCTGGCAGGCATGGCCGTCGCCGAGGAAGAACAGGGCGCCGGCCGCGAAGACCGGGAAGGCGATGGTCGCGCCCGGGCCGAAGAACCGATAGTCCATATTGCCGCCATAGGGGCCGCTCGTCGCCGTCGAGATCGCCTGGCCGCGCTCGGGCGCGACGCCGAAGCAGCCGAGCATCGGCTCGAGCGGGAAGCTCCACTCCTTGATGCGCGGCGAGGGATCGAGCAGCTTCACCGTGCCGGCCGTCGCATCGATCGCCCATTCATACCGTTCGCGCTTCGGCAGATCGGCCAGCGCGGCCGGGTCGAGCACGCCGGGCGCCAGCGGCGAATAGGTCCAGCCGGTGCCGCGATTCGGCGTCATCCGCTCGATCGTCACCAGCAGCGCGTCGCCGGGCTCGGCGCCGGTCACGAAGAACGGACCGGTCATCGGGTTGCCGCGCGGCGCCTTCTGGCCGCCGTCATGCCCGACCCCGGCCGCGTCGAGCGTCGTCGTGACGACGCTGTCGCCGCTTGCGATTTCCAGCACGGCCGGCAGGGTGCCGATCACGTTCGAATACTGCGTCGGCTGGAAATGATGGCGCGTCATGACGGACCTCTGCTGCGGCAAGCTTACGCGAAGCGGCGATCCGCTCCGTGGTGAAATCGTAAGGAAAGAAGCGCGGCCGGGAAGGGGCAATGACGGCAGGGCGCCCCGCTCGTTTCGCCGGGACAGGTCGGTGCCGAGTGCGGGACGCATGGATCGCCCGCCCGGCGCGGCGACTAAGGGAAGGCGATCGGCGGCCTGTCATCAGCCTGTCGCAAGAGGGCTTGCAGAAGCACCTTCCCCATCTTCTGCACCCGATGTCGATGTTTCGTTTCCTGGCCCTTCGCAGTCTGCGCGCTTTGCTGACCATCGCGATCTGCGTGTCGGCCGTGTTCCTCGCCTTGCGCCTGGCCGGCGACCCGGCCGAGATCATGCTGCCGAGCGATACGCCGCCGGATGTGCGGGCCCATTATCGCGAGGCCTGGGGCCTCGACCGGCCGCTGGCCGAGCAATATCTGCGCTATGTCGCCAGCGTGGTTCGCGGCGATTTCGGGCTGTCCTTCGCCGATGACCGGCCGGCCTTCGCCGCCGTGGTCGAGGCCCTGCCGAAGACCTTCCTACTCGGCTCCTCCGCGCTGATGCTGGCGCTCCTCGTCGGCCTGCCGCTCGGCGTCCTCGCCGCCTTGCGCCACAACCGCGCCGCCGACCGGCTCGCCATGGCAGTGGCGGTGTTCGGCTATGCCATTCCCGTCTTCTTCCTCGGCATCCTGCTGATCCTGCTCTTCGCGCTGAAGCTGCGCGTGCTGCCTTCGGCCGGCTCGGACAGCCTCTGGCACCTGATCCTGCCGACGGTGACGCTCGGCCTGCCGCTCGCGGGAAGGCTTGCGCGCTTCGCCCGCACCGCGACGCTGGAAGTGCTGGGCAAGCCCTATATCCGGGCGGCGCGCGGACGCGGCGTGATGCCGCTTCGCGTGATCGTCCGGCATGCCCTGCCGAATGCGGCGGTGCCGCTGCTGATGTTCATCGGCATCGAGATCGGCCATATCCTCGCCGGCAGCGCGGTGGTCGAGACCATCTTCGCCTGGCCGGGGGTCGGCCGGCTCCTGGTCGATTCGGTTTCGACGCGCGACCTCGCCGTGGTCCAGGCCGTGATCTTCACCGTGACGGTCATCATGGTCGGTGCCAATCTCCTGGTCGATATCGTGCATATCCTCATCGATCCCCGGCTCGGCGGCTTCTCCCGCGCCCTTGGGAAACAGGCCTGATGGCGGCCGTCGACCTTTCCGCCGCGCCGGCGCCGGCCACCTGCGCCTCCGGCAACCGGATGTCGCCGGTCGTCAAGCTCTCGGCCGGTTTCCTGCTCGCCGTGGTGCTGGTCGCGCTGCTCGCGGATTGGCTGGCGCCGCTGCCCTACACCGCGCAGAACCTCGCCGCCCGGCTGAAGCCGCCTCTCACGGAAGCCGGGGGCACGACCCACTGGCTCGGCACCGACCAGCTCGGCCGCGACATCCTGAGCCGGATGATCTTCGCGGTCCGCACCTCGATCCTGATCGCCGTGATGGGCACCCTGATCGGCGCCGTGTTCGGCACGCTGCTCGGCTTCATCGCGGCGCGGCTGCGCGGCTTCGTCGACCAGGCCATCATGATGCTGGTGGATGCCCAGGCGGCGATTCCGGCGCTCTTCCTCGCGCTCACCATGCTCGCCTTCTTCGGCAACAACATCGTCCTGTTCATCATCCTCGTCAGCATCGACGGCTGGGATCGCTATACGAGGCTGGCGCGCGGGCTGGTCGTCTCCGAGCAGGAGAGCGACTACATCAATGCCGTCGAGGCGCTGGGTGCGAGCCCCTCGCGGGTCGTCCTGCGCCATCTCCTGCCCAATATCGCCGCGGCGCTGGTGGTCCAGGCGACGCTGAACTTCCCCGGCACGATCCTGCTCGAAACCTCGCTCTCCTTCCTCGGGCTCGGCGTGCAGCCGCCGGGCACCTCGCTCGGGCTGATGCTCGGCGAGGGCCGCCGCTACCTGCTGAACGCCTGGTGGATCGCGGTCTTTCCGGGCCTGACGATCTTCCTGACGACGCTGTCGATGAGCCTGTTCGGCGACTGGCTGCGCGACCGTTTCGATCCGACCAGCGAGAGGCACTGACGCGATGCGACCCGGTTTCTTCGCCGCCGCTCCCCGTCCGCTCGCCATCGCTCATCGCGGCGGAGCCCTGCTCGGGCCGGAGAACACGGCCGAGGCCTTCGCAGCTTCCGCCGGGGCCGGCGCCGAGATGGTGGAAACCGATCTGCGCCTGAGCGCGGATGGCGTGCTTGTCTGTCTGCACGATGCCGATCTGACGCGCCTTGCCGGCTATCCGCGACGGGTCGCCGACACCGATCTCGCGGCGCTTCGGACCGTCCTGCCCGGCCTGCTGACGCTCGACGAGGCGATCACGGCCTCCATGCCGCTCGGGCTCCTGCTCGACGTCAAGTTGCGCGACCCTGCCATCCTGCCGCCGATCCTGGCCGCGTTGGCGGCTGCCGATGCGCTTCCGCGCAGCCTGCTTGGCCTTCGCGACATCGATCTAATCGCGGCGGCGCGCCGGCTGTCGCCGGAGATCGCGATCCTGGCCTTGCTGCCCGATCCCGACAGCGTCGCCGAGGCGCGTGCTGTCGGCGCCGACGGGTTCCGTCTCTGGCAGGGCGATGCGACGCCGGAGCGGCTCGATGCGGTGCGCGATGCCGGCATGACAACCGTCATCATGGCCGGCCAGCCGCGTTCGGTGCCCGAGCCCGGCTATCCGCCTTTCCCGGTCGGCCGGATCGATGCGCAGGGCATCGCCCGCATTCTGGCGCTCGGTCCCGACGCCGTGATGCTCGATGATCCGAGCCTGCTTCTCTCGGCCCGAACTGTCACCGGCCCGTCGTCAATCTGATGCAAGGCAGCCGCATCGAGGCGCGGCTTGCCAGCGCCGCTCGATGTCTTGCGAGGAACCCCATGCCCGTCCTGTCCCGCCGCCGCTTCATTGAGGGCGCTGCCGCCCTGCCGGTCGCGTTCGCTCTGCCGACCGCCTTCGCCGCCGATGACGGTCGCCCGAACTTCACCGTCGCGGTGGCCGATCTGCCGGCGACGCTGGAGCCGGCGCGCGAGCTCTCCAATGTCGGCACCCGCGTCACCTATTCGATCTTCGACACGCTGATCCGGCGTGATTTCCTCGGTGCTGCCGATGGCGGCGGCTCGGAACTCAAGCCGCATCTGGCGACGAAATGGGAGCGTGTCTCGCCGCAGGAACTCGTCGTCACGCTGCGCCAGGGCGTGAAGTTCCACAATGGTGACGAGCTGACCTCGGAGGACGTCGCCTACACCTTCCGCGAAGGCCGGATGTGGGGCGACAAGGCCCAGATCCCGGGCGGCAAGCCCTATTTCGGCATCCTCGCCGGCGTCGAGCCGATCGACCGCTACACCGTGCGCTTCAAGACCAAGGTCGCCGATGTGCTGCTGGAGCAGCGCCTCGCCTCCTGGTGCGCCTGGATCGTCAACAGGCGCGCCTATGAGGCGATGGGCTTCGAGGCCTATTCGCGCAAGCCCGTCGCGACAGGCCCCTACCGCGTCGTCTCGCATTCGGCCGCCGACGCCACGGTGCTGGAAGCCTTCGACGACTATTTCATGGGCAAGCCGACGGCCAAGCGCGTCATCTTCAAGCGCGTGCCGGAGCTGGCAGCGCGCGTTGCCGGCCTCGTCGCGGGCGATTACGACCTCGTCACCAATATCCCGCCCGACCAGATGAGCGTCGTCGGCGGCTACAAGGACATCGACGTGCGCTCGGTCGTGCTCGCGAATGTCCATGTCCTCGCCTATAACGAGCAGGACAAGGTGCTCTCCGACAAGCGCGTCCGGCAGGCGCTGAACTACGCGATCGACCGCCAGAAGCTGGTCGAGGCGCTCTGGCAGGGCACGGCGCAGGTTCCGGCGAGCCATAATTTCCCGGAGTACGGCCCAATGTTCGTCGAGGGCCGCAAGCTCTCCTACGACCCAGCCAAGGCGCGGGCCCTGCTCAAGGAAGCCGGCTACAAGGGCGAGCCGATCGTCTACCGGACGCAGGCCAACTACTACACCAATGCGCTCGAGGCAGCGCAGATCCTGACCGAGCAGTGGAAGGCCGTCGGCATCAACGCCTCGCTGCAGGTCGTCGAGAACTCGACCCAGATGCGCGGCGCCAACACGCAGATCTTCAACTGGTCGAACTCCACGCGCTTGCCCGATCCGCTGGGGTCCATCTGGGTGGCCTGGGGCCCGGCCGGCGAGATCCAGGTCTCGAAGTTCTGGACCTCGACGCAGGCGTTCAACAAGGCAGGCACGGCGCTGGAGGCCGAGACCGACCCAGTGAAGCGCAAGGCGCTCTTCACGCAGATGCTCGATATCTGGGAGGATGAGGCGCCGGCCACGATCCTGTACCAGCCGAGCGAAGCCTACGCGATCAAGAAGTCGATCGCCTGGCGGCCGACGACCTTCTACTTCATGGATCTGCGACCGGACAATCTGAGCTTCGCCAGGGCCTGAGGCTTGGGTTCGGCCTCTGCAATGGGAAAGGGCGGCCATGGGCCGCCCTTTTTGCATTCGACGTCGTCATGGGCTTGCCGCGCCAGGTTGGAAACCCGTGAGCTCTACTGCCCGCCGCCGAGGATGAAGCGCCGGCCGTCCTGCTCGAGGATATCGACATGCTGGGCGAAGGAACCGCTGCCGGCCGAATGCCGCGCGACGCGGGCCTCCTCCCGCGGCGGAGCGGCGAGATTGCGCCCCATCATCGTCGCCGCCGGCGCGAGATCGAGCAGCCCCAACACGGTCGGGCCGATATCGATGATACCGGCGGGTTCCTGCGAGACGCCGCCATGGCCGCTGGCATCGCCGAGGATCAGCACGGTGTTCAATTCATGCGGGTTGATGCCGCCATGCATGCCGCCACCGAGCGGTACGTCGCCCGGCGTCATCGCGCCGAGGCCGGGCAGGCCGTACTGATCGGCCTCGAGCGTCGATTTCAGGATGAACATCAATTCCGGCTGGCGCTCGGCATGGCCCGTATTCATCAGGTTCAATGAGAGCGTGCCCGCGACCTCGCCCTCGACGCCGTTACGGTCGCGCGAGAAGACATGGCCGATGATGGGATGCTCCATCAGCCAGCTTGCGATGCGCTCGACTTCGCCGCGCGCGCCCTCGCGCAGGCGGATTTCACCGCTCATCCCGCCGGTGGCGACAAGGGTGGCGCCGTTGATCGCCTTCTCCGCGCTGAGGTCGAAGCCGGCCTCGCGCGCCGTCTCGAACAGCGGCTCGACCGAACCGGTCGAGATCTGCCCATGGTCGGAAGCGACGATCACCGCGATGCGCTCGGCATCGGCTTGAGCCTCGACCCAGTCGAGAATGCTGCCGAAGGCGCGGTCGGCTTCGCGCAGGCCGGCCATGGCTTCGGGAGAGCCGAGACCGCGATAGTGGAAGGTCGTGTCGGGCTCGTTGAACCAGATCAGGGCGACATCCGGCCGGAGTTCCGGCAGCACGATCTCGGTCATCACGCGCCCGCCATAGGCAAGCTCCTGCAGCCGGGGCAATTCGCGCTCCGGCAGCGGGCCGAGGCGGGCGATCGCCTGCTCGACCGCCTCCGGCGTCTGGGTCGCCCCGGCGCCGTGCATCGAGAAGGTCCAGTGCCCGTTGGCACGGGCGCGCGGATTGATGAAATGCGCCGAGCCGGCCGAGCCGGTATGCACCACCGCCAGCCGCTTGCCGGCGCGGGCCAGCACGTCGCCGAAGGTGTCGGCGGCGAGCAGGCGCCCGTCATGATGCGCCTCGGCGCGGCGAATCTGGGCGGCATCGCTGGTATCGAACATCCGCTCGGGGATCGCCTCGCGATGGTAGAAGGCGTTGCCGACGATGCCGTGGACGATCGGTGGCGCGCCGGCCGCGATCGAGCTCGTCGCCACCCGCGTCACCGAGGGAAAGACGCTCCGCGCCTGCCGGAACCAGGTTCCGCGCGCGGCGAGCCGCAGGATGTTCGGCGTGAGCTCGGGCGTGACGAGATCCGGCCGCAAGCCGTCGAAGACGGCGATGACGACACGGTCGGCGGTCGGCTGGTTGGGGCGGCTCATCTCGTCTCCGGGGTCGGCAAGGCAAACGGTCAGGCTGCGGCCATGGCGGGCGCCGCCGCCGCCAGATGGCAGGCGGCGAGCCGGCCATCGGCCACGGGCCGCAGCACGGGCACCTCCTCCCGGCAGCGGGCCACGGCGCGCGGGCAGCGCGGATGGAAGGCGCAGCCCGAAGGCCTGTCGACGGGATTCGGCGGGTCGCCCTTCAGGATGATCCGCCCTTGCGTGCCGCGCAACGGCGTCGGCACGGCCGAAACCAGCGCCTCGGTATAGGGATGGGCCGGCGCATGGAACAGCGCATCCGGCGGCCCCTGCTCGACGATGCGGCCGAGATACATCACCGCGACCTCGTCGGCGATCTGCCGGACCACCTTGAGATCGTGGCTGATGAAGAGATAGGCCATGCCGAAGCGCGCCTGCAGATCCTGCATCAGGTTGATGACCTGCGCCGCGACCGAGACGTCGAGCGCCGAGATCGGCTCGTCGCAGACGAGCAGCGCCGGCTCGAGCACCAGCGCGCGGGCGAGCAGGACACGCTGGCGCTGCCCGCCGGAAAGCTCATGCGGATAGCGCTCGAACAGATCGGCCCGCAGGCCCACCGCGTCGAACAGCGCGAGCGCTTTCTGCCGCTGTGCTTCCGCGCTGTCTTCGAGCGTGTGGATGACCAGCGGTTCGACGACCTGCTGCCCGACCGGCAGGCGCCGGTCGAGCGCGGAGAGCGGGTCCTGATGGACGAGCTGCATGCGGCGGCGCAAGGCGCGCCAGGCTCGGTCGCGCAGTGCGGTCACCGGTTGGCCCTCGAAGTCGATCTGCCCCCGCGTCGCCGGCAGGAGGCCGAGCGCGAGCTTGGCGGTGGTCGACTTGCCGCAACCGGATTCGCCGACGATGCCGAGCGTCCGGCCGCGTTCGAGCGAGAAGCTCACCCCGTCGACAGCATGCAGGATCCGGCGCACGCCGCCGGCTGTCGAGACCGGGTATTCGCGGGCGAGGTCGCGAACATCGAGAAGAACGCTCATGCCGGCGCCCCGACCTGCGCTGGCATCGCCATGACCGGAAGGGCCGCGCTTTCAAGCGAGATCGGCTCGCCGAGCCGCAGGCAGGCCGCGCGCTGGTCCTGCGCCGCGAAGGTGAGTTCCGGCAGCTCGTGGCCGCAGCGCTCGACGGCAATCGGGCAGCGCGGCGCGAAGGCGCAACCGGGCGGAATGGCGGCGGGTGCCGGCACGGTGCCGGGGATCGGCGTCAGCCGCTGGCGCGGACCGGTAAGCGTCGGCAGCGCCGCGAGCAGGCCCTGGGTGTAGGGGTGGCGCGGGCGGGTGAGCAGGTCATGCGTCGCCGCGGTTTCGACGATCCGTCCCGCATACATCACCGCGATCCGCTCGCAGAGGTCGCCGACCACGCCGATATCGTGCGAGATCAGGATCAGCGCCATGCCGGTCTCGCGGCGCAGCTCGCGGATCAGGTCGAGGACCTGCGCCTGGATGGTGGCGTCGAGCGCGGTCGTCGGCTCGTCCGCGATCAGCACGTCGGGCTCGCCTGCCAGCGCCAGCGCGATCATCACGCGCTGGTTCATGCCGCCCGAGAATTCATGCGGATATTGCTTGAGGCGGCGCGGTCCATCGGCGATGCCGACACGGTCCAGCAGGCGCAGCGCCTCGCGGCGCGCCGGTTCCCCGGTCAGGCCACGATGCAGGCGCAGCACTTCCGCGATCTGCGTGCCGATGCGCTGCACCGGGTTCAGCGCACTGGCCGGATCCTGGAAGATCAGGGCGATGCGGCCGCCGCGGACCCGTGCGAGCTCGCGCTCGGAAAGCCCTCCGACATCCTGCCCGTCGAGCTGGACCTCACCGCCCGTGGCGACGTTGCGCCCGAGCAGGCGCAGCGCCGCGAGCCAGGTGATGCTCTTGCCGCAGCCGGATTCGCCGACGATGCCGAGCGCCTCGCCGCGACCGACCGACAAGTCGATGCCGCGCACGATCGGCACGGTGCCCGACAGGGTGACGGTGAAATCCTGCAGGCGCAGAAGCGCCGGGCGGCCCGCTGTGGCGGCGTGGCCGGGAGCGGACCATTGCGGTCGATCCGGTGATTGACCTGATGTTCGCGACATGCCGAGCGGAGTACCGCCCAGCCCATGACCGTCTTGTGACAGCCGGCGGTGCTGGCGCTCACCAGCGCAGGAAGCGCGGGAAGATCAGGGCGCCGAGAGCGGTCATCGAGGCGATCGCGATCGTGTACCAGGTTGCCAGGAAGGGCGCCGCATCGTCGGGGCAGTGCAGCGCGTAGGCGACCGTCGCCAATCCGGCCGAGGCGAGGCCGGCGCAGGCGCCGGTCAGCGGCCCGTCCACCGGAGCCCCCCGGCGCGCCAGCAGCAAGAGCACGATGAGCGGACACAGCGCATAGAGCGGCACGGCGATGAGGCAGGCACGCCAGTAGCGGCCGAAGATCAGCGTGCTCCATTGCTCCGCCGGCACTTGCGCCAGCGTCAGCAGAGCCCAGCCGGCCGCCAGAAGGATCGGCAACGCCACGAGCGGCAGGCGCCGCGCCGGTTTCAGGCCGGGCCGCAGGCTGCGCTGGAACAGCGGCAGTGCGATGCCGGCGACGCTGGCGCCGAGGAGCATCTTGGCCAGGACCGGCGTGGTCAGCCAGGCACGGCCGAAATCGTGCCGCGCGCCGAGCGTGAGCAGGACGAGTCCGGCCGTCGCCGCGAGCGCGCAGAGGGCGCCGAGCCAGGTGGCGCGGCGCAGCCAGCCGGTATCCACCGGCCGGTGGCTCGCGCTCATCAGGGAAATCAGCTCGTTGGTCTGCATGTCCGTTTTTTCGGTTGTCCTGCTTCAACGGGAATTCGCGGGGCGCTTGCGAAACGTTACGGGTATGGGATGTCGCAGCGGGTCATGTCGGTCTTTCCCCGCGCCGCGAGAGGAATTTCGCCATGGCTTGCAGGCCGCGATGGATCGCGACCTTGGCCGCGTTTTCGGTCATGCCGGCGGCATCCGCCGCCTCCGCGACGCTCGCACCCTGCAGCCTGACCCGGTCGATCAGGCCGCGTGTCCGTTCGGGCAGGCTCGCCATGGCTCGGTCGAGGTCGAGCCGTGCCTCGGTGGATGGCGCCTCCGGCCGGTCGGCGAGCTGGAAGGCTTCGTCGTCGAGTGGCAGGTTGCCGGCATGGCGGCCGGAGCGGCGCAGATGGTCGACCAGCTTGTAACGCGCGATCGCATGGGCCCAGGCCGTGACCGGGCTCGCCGGATCATAGGTGTGGCGCGAGAGGTGCAGCGCCAGCAGCACCTCCTGCAAAACGTCCTCGGCCTCACTCGGCTCATGCCGGCCGGCACGCGCCAGCATCTGCCTGAGATAGCCGCGCAGGCGCCCGCCGATCGCGTCGAGAAAGCGCCGATAGGCGACGGCGTCGCCGGCGAGCGCCGCGAGGAAGACGGGCCTGAGCTGCGTTTCGAACTCTTCGAGCGACAAGGCCGGTGCGCTTTTCCGGTGATGTGAAGCGGATCCCGCTTATCCCGTCGCATGGCGGCGCCCGGCTCACAAGCGCGTGACCGCATGATGAGCCTTGCCGACAGGGCCGATACGCTCGCGCTCCTGCGCAGGGAGGCCGTGCCTGCCTGTCCGGAGGATCGCTGATGGCTCCCGCGGCTCGTTTCGCCTTTCTGATCGGCTTGGGCGCCATCCTCGCGGCTGCGGCGCCCTTGCAGGCGCAGCAGCTGCGCCCGCTGGCCGAACCCTGCCCGGTCGATGGCGGCTGCAAGGTCGGGAGCGGCTCCTATCGCATCCTGTTGCCGCCGGAGGCCAAGCCGGGACGGCAGGGTGGCGCCATCGTCTTTTTCCACGGCTATCAGGGCACGGCCGCGGAGGTGATCGCGGATCCCGCCCTGGTTGCGGTGGCACGGCGGCTCGGCGTCGCGCTGATTGCGCCGGAAGGGCTCGGCCGCAGTTGGTCCTTCCCCGGCTCTCCGGCGCGCAACCGCGACGAGTTCACTTTTGTCGCCGAGATGCTCGACGATATCGCGCGCCGCTTCCCGGTCGATCCCCACCGGCTGATGGCGAGCGGGTTCTCGCAGGGCGGCTCGATGGTCTGGTATCTCGCCTGCCGGATGCCGACGCGCTTCGCCGCCTTCGCGCCGATCGCCGGTGCCTTCTGGGAGCCTCTGCCGGAGAGCTGTGCCGGCCCGCGACCGAAGCTGATCCATGTCCACGGCACGAGCGACAGCACCGTGCCGCTCGCGGGCCGGGCGCTGCGCCAGGGCTACAGGCAAGGCGATGTCTTCAAGAGCTTCGCCATCCTCGCGCCCGGCGGCTGCACGGCCGGCTGGGCCGATGCGGCGCGCGACGCCGTGGCTGGAGGAACGGCGCTGACCTGCCGGCTGGCGAGCGGCTGCGGCGGCGAGGCGCGGCTCGAACTCTGCCTGCATGGTGGCGGCCATGTCGCCGATGTGGCCTGGGTCGAGCGCGCCTGGCGCCTGACGATGCCGGCCGAGCCCGCGCCTCTGGCCGCCGGCGCCAGGCTCACATCTCCGTGAGGATGTAACCGGCGCTGCTCCGGCTGCGATCTCACTGGCAATGCCGCCCTCGCGGGTCGCCGGAGAGATGCCTATGCGCCACGACCCGATATCCGCTTCCCGCGCCGCCGGCATCGCTCCGGACGGGCTCGTCACCGGTGCCGACATCATCGCCGCCGGGCTGGCAGTGGTAGGCGCGACCCATGCCTTCGGCATCCCCGGTGGCGAGGTGCTGGCGCTGGTCGATGCGCTGGAACGTGCCGGCATCCGCTTCCTGCTCGCCAAGCACGAGAATGCGGCGGGCTTCATGGCCGAGGGGTTGTGGCATGTGAACGGAGCGCTGCCGGTTCTGGTAGCGACGCTGGGTCCCGGCGTCGCCAATGCGGTCAATGTCGTCGCCAATGCCCAGCAGGATCGCGTGCCGCTGCTCTTCATCACCGGCTGCGTCGACCAGGCCCTCGCCGAAAGCTACACCCATCAGGTCTTCGACCATCAGGCCGTGCTGCGGCCGCTGGTCAAGGCGAGTTTCCGTGCCGCGCCCGGCACGGAGGACCTCGTCATCGCCAAGGCGGCTGCACTCGCCCGGCGCGGACGGCCCGGCCCGGTGCATGTCGACCTGCCGATCTCGGTGGCGGAGGCAAGGGGGCCGCGCCGCGCGCCCCGGGCGATGAAGCTGCCCGAGCCGGCCGTGCCGGCCGATCTCGGTCAGGCGGGCAAGCTTCTCGCGGCGGCGCGCAGGCCGCTCGTCATCGCCGGGCTCGACCTCTGCAATGACGGCAACGCCGCCGCGCTGGAACGCTTCATCGTCCGCACCGGCGCACCGCTGCTGACGACCTACAAGGCCAAGGGGCTGCTGCCGGAAGCCGACCCGCGCGTCATCGGCGGCGTCGGCCTCTCGCCCAAGGCCGACGCGATCGTCCGGCCATTGATCGAGGCGGCCGATCTGATCGTTCTCGCCGGCTACGACCCGATCGAGATGCGCCAGGGCTGGCGCAATCCCTGGCCGGAGGACAAGCCGGTCATCGACATCGTCGCGGAGGCGCTGCCGCATGGCATGCATGCCTCGCCCCTGCTGCTCGAAGGCGATGTCGGCGCCATCCTGACGCGGCTGGCGGAAGCGCTCCCGGCTCGGGAAACCGTTTGGCCCGGCGGCGAGCCCGCGGCGGTGCGGGCCCGCTTCCATGAGGCCTTTGCGGCGCCTCCGATCTGGGGACCGCATGCCGTTTTCCAGGTTCTGCGCGACGTCGCGCCGGCCGGCACGGTCGCCACCGCTGATTCCGGCGCGCATCGCATCCTGCTCAGCCAGATGTGGACTTGCGACGGGCCGCGACGGCTGCTGCAATCGACCGGGCTCTGCACCATGGGTTGCGCCCTGCCGCTGGCCACCGGCGCCGCGCTCGGCGCGGGCCGGCCGGTGCTTTGCTTCGTCGGCGATGCCGGGCTGGAGATGGTGCTCGGCGAACTGGCGACGCTGCGCGATCTCGGGCTGCCCGTGGTCATCGTCACCCTCGTCGACGAAAGCCTCGGCCTGATCGCGCTGAAGCAACGTCAGATGGGCCTGGTGCGGGCCGGCGTCGATTTCGGCGGCACCGATTTCGCGGCTGTGGCGCGGGCCATGGGCGGCCACGGCGTCGCGGTCGCGGATCGGGACAGCCTGCGCCGTGAGGCTGCCGCCGCCTTCGCCCGAGACGGCTTCACCATTCTCGCCTGCCGCATCGACGCCGGGCAATACGA
Source organism: Allobosea spartocytisi (assembly GCF_014764685.1). Lineage (NCBI taxonomy): Bacteria > Pseudomonadati > Pseudomonadota > Alphaproteobacteria > Hyphomicrobiales > Alloboseaceae > Allobosea > Allobosea spartocytisi. Next base: position 38,863 of record NZ_JACXWY010000012.1, on the reverse strand, counting down.
GGGGGCCTTCTGATGGTCGCGCCTCACGACAAACCGGCAAAGCGCCCGCGCGACGAGCGGCTCGATGTCTTCCGCGGCCTGACGATGCTGATCATCTTCATCGCGCATCTGCCGGAGAATAGCTGGAACGCCTGGATTCCGGCTCGCTTCGGCTTCTCCTCCGGCGCCGAGCTCTTCGTCTTCTGCTCCGGCATCGCCAGCGCGCTCGCTTTCGGCAGCGTCTTCGTGCGGCGCGGCCTGTGGCTGGGCACCGCCCGCATCGCCTACCGGATCTGGCAGGTCTACTGGGCTCAGATCGGCGTGGTTCTGGCGCTGATCGCGCTGGCGGCCGGGATCGACCGGCTCTTCGACCTCGGCGTGCTGGCGAAACAGTTTCCGTCGCTCTCCGCCGATCCGGAACGCGCGCTGCTCGGCCTGGCGACGCTGACCTGGCAGCCGGACTATCTCGACATCCTGCCGATGTATCTCGTCATCCTCGGGCTGGTACCGGTGATGATGCTGCTCCGGCGCCTGCATGCGGCGCTGCCCTTCCTGCTCGTCGTGCTGCTCTATGCGCTGGTCTGGACGGAAGGGCTGAACCTGCCCGGCAATCCCTGGACCGGGGCCGGCTGGTTCCTGAACCCCTTCGCCTGGCAATTCATCTTCTTCATCGGCTTCTTCAGCGCGATGAAATGGCTGCCGGTGCCCCGCCTCGGCGATGCCCGATTGATGCTGGCGGCGGCGCTCTTCCTCGTGCTGTCGGTGCCGCTCTCCTTCTGGGGCGTGCTCGACCACTGGCCGGCGGCGCAGGCCCTGCACGATCTCATCCTGCCCGCGACCGAGAAGAACGACCTGCACATCCTGCGCGTGCTGCACTTCCTGGCGCTGGCCTATCTCGTGCTGAGCCTGATCGAACCCTGGCGCCAGCGGCTGGACCGCGGCATCGGCCATCTCCTCATCCTGATCGGTCGGCAGTCGCTGGCCTGCTTCCTAGCGAGCGTCGTGCTGGCACGGCTCCTGGGCGTCGTGGCCGATGTCGCCGGCCGCAGCGAACTGGTCGTGGCGCTGCTCAACCTCACCGGCTTCGCGCTGATCCTCGCCACGGCGATCGTGGTCGGCTGGTTCAAGAGCGCGCCCTGGCTCGGGCTGGCGCCGAAACCGGCCGTCCAGCCGCCGGCGCCGGCACAGCCCGGCCTCGCCCTGCAAACACGGGTCCGTGAAGCGAGTTGAACGGCGTTTGATCGCGCCTCTGCGAACTCCCTGATGAGCGCTCGAAAAGAGCGCTGCAATGGAGCAGCCCATGTCCCAGCCCCTCTATCACGACCTCTCCGGCGACAGCCTCACCATTGCGAACGATTCCGCGCGCCTCGCCTGGAACGACACGCTGGAAGCCCTGCTGGCCCATGCCGCGGTGACGCCCGAGCATCTCGCCCGCACGCTTGCCTCCGATCCGGATTTCGCTCTTGCCCATGCCGCGAAGGGCTTGATGCTGCTCTCGCTCGCCCGGGCCGAGCTGCTCGGCCCGGCCCGAGACTGTCTGGCGACCGCGCGATCCTCCGCGCTGCTCCGGCCGGTCACGCGGCGCGAGCAGATGGTGATCGAGGCGCTGGCGCTCTGGCTCGACGACGCCCCGCGCCGGGCGGCGGAGCGGCTGGAGGCGATCCTGCTCGCCCATCCCCATGACGTGCTTGCGCTGAAGCTCTCGCACGGCCTGCGCTTCATGCTGGGTGACCAGCGCGAGATGCTCGCCACCCTCAATCGCTTCGCGCCGGCCTTCGGCGAGAGCCATCCGCTCGCAGGCTATGTCCATGGCTGCTACGCCTTCGCGCTGGAGGAGCGCGGCCTCTATGCCGAGGCGGAGCGCACCGGCCGCCATGCCGTGAGCCTGAGCCCGCGCGACGCCTGGGGTCGGCATGCCGTCGCCCATGTGCTGGAGATGACCGGCCGCGCCGACGAGGGCGTCGCCTGGCTCGGCGACGGCCGCGAGATCGCCCATGCCAATAATCTGCGCTTCCACATCTTCTGGCACCTCGCGCTGTTCCGGCTGGAGCGCGGCGAGACCGCCGAGGTGCTGCGGCTCTATGACGATGAGATCCGGGCCGAGCCGACCGACGACTATCGCGACATCGCCAACGGTGCCTCGCTGCTGGCGCGGCTCGACTATGCCGGCGTCGATGTCGGCGATCGCTGGGAGGAGCTTGCCGCCAAGGCGGAAGGCCGCGTGCAGGACGGCCGCCTCGTCTTCGCCGATCTGCACTATCTGCTCTCGCTGCTCGGCGCCGGCCATCGCGATGCCGCCGAGAGCATCGCGCAAAGCCTCGTCCGCGATGCGCATGCCCATCCGAGCCGCGAGCGGGCCGAAGCTGCGCGCAGCGGCGCGCTTGCGGCCCATGGGCTGATCGCCTTCAGCGAAGGCGATCATGCGGAGGCGGCCCGCCTGCTCGGCGCGGCCCGCAGCGGCCTCCTCGCGATCGGTGGCAGCCATGCCCAGCGCGACCTGTTCGAGCAGGCCCATATCGAAAGCCTGATCCGCGCCGGCAGCCACGATCTCGCGGCCCGCATCCTCGAACAGCGCCTCGCCCGGCGCGGCGGCGCCAACCGCTTCGCCATGCGCCGTCTGGCGCAATTGCGCCGCCAGCCCTCGGGCCGTCTCGCCGCGCTTGCCGTCGCCGCGACGCCTCTCGCCATCGCTCACTGACATCGCAGAAAGGATCGACCCATGACCACCGCCACCATGACCCGCAGCCTCGCTCTGCCCTCCAGCCGCACCGTCATCAACCTTGCGCTCGGCGGCTTCGCCGGGCTGGGCTTCTGGGAGCTGTTCTCGGCGGTGCCGACCGCCTGGGTCGCCGGCTTCCCGCTGGAGCCGCCGGAGCTGGTGAAGGCGCTGTTCTACACCCAGCTCGGCCTCCAGCTCTCGACGCCGGTGGCAAAGCTCATTCATTTCACCACCGGCTTCCTGTTCTACCCGCTCGGCTACTGGCTCCTGACGCGCTGGGTGAAGAGCTTCGGCATGCCGGCCGATGGCTGGATCTGGGGCGTGATCACCTATTTCATCGCGCTCGGCTTCCTCGCCCCGCTCGGCGGCCAGCGCTTCCTGCTCAACGACGTGCCGCTCCTCTCCCTCATGAGCCTGATCGGCCACGCCATCTATGGCTGGCTCTCGGCCTATGTCTTCGAGGCGCTGGAGGCGCGTCCATCATGAGCGCGCTGCGGCAAACGCAGGAAGGGCGGGGTTTCCTACCGGACAGGCGTAGCCTCATCCTGCTCGGGGTCGCTGCGCTCGCCGGCTCCGGGGCGCAGGCCGGGAAGGCGCGCCCGGTCAATACGCTGGGTTCCTCGGACGGCGTCGCAATCCGCGGCTACGATCCGGTCGCCTATTTTCGCGACGGCGGGCCGCGGCTGGGCAAGCCGGAATTCTCGGTCCGGCATGGCGGCGCGCTCTGGCGCTTCGCCAGCGCCGAGCACAAGGCACTGTTCGAGGCCGATCCCGAACGCTATCTGCCTGCCTATGGCGGCTTCTGCGCCTATGGCACGTCGCGCGGCTATCTCGTCAAGATCGAGCCGGAAGCCTGGTCGATCGTCGAGGGCAGGCTCTACCTCAACTACGACCTCGATGTGCGCAAGACCTGGCTCGGCGCCACGCCAAAATACATCGCCAGGGCCGACCGGAACTGGCCGGGCTTGAACGCGGCGCCTATCCGATAGCCTTGCCCTTGGCGAACCGCTGATCCGAGCGCGGGGCTGGGCCCTGGCCTTCAGGTGCTGCCGCGCGTGATGAGATGCAGCGGCAGGCTCTGGATCGCGTGCTGTGGCTCCTGGCCTGCGAGGCGCGCACGCAGCAATTCGCCGGCGCGCCGGCCCAAATCATGGGCATCCATGCTGATCGTGGTCAGGCCGGGCGCGATCTCGCCGGCAGCGTCGTTGTCGCCGAAGCCGAGAATGGCGAGGTCGGACGGCACGGCGAGGCCGCGCGCACGGGCCTCGATCACCGCCCCGGTCGCCAGCAGGTCGTTGGCGCAGAAGGCGGCATCGACCGGCCCGCCTTCCGCCAGCAGCGTCGTCAGGGCAGTGCGTCCGTCGGCGATGCTCTGGACCTCGTCCACCGTCACGATCCGCGCCAGCGTCAGGCCGCTGCGCCCGGCCTCCTCGCGAAAGCCTTGCAGCCGCAGCGCGCCGCGCCCGCCGCTGCGGCCGATGAAGGTGAGCCGGCGATAGCCCTTTTCGATGAGGTGCCGGGCGGCCATCGCACCGGCATCGACATTGGAGAAGCCGACCAGCATGTCGATCGGGTCGCGCGGAAAGGCCCAGGTCTCGACCACGGGGATGCCGAGCTCGCGCAGTGCCTGCCGGTTCTCCTCCAGCTCGATGACGCCGGTGAACATCACCGCCGCCGGCCGCAGGCTGCGCAGCGAGCGGACCATCGCGACCTCCTTCGCATAGGAATAGGAGGTCTGGCCGATCATCAGTTCATAGCCCTCGGGCTCCAGCTCGGCCGCCAGGCCCTGGATCGCCAGCCCGAACTGCTGGCTCAGGATGTTGGAGACGAAGGCCGCCACCAGCGTCGAGCGGCCGGAGCGGAGCGCTCGCGCATGCGGGTTGGATTCATAGCCGCTGCGCTCGACCGCCTCGAGCACCTTGCGGCGCGTCGCCTCGCTCAGCTTCTCGGGTTGGCGCAGGGCGCGCGACACCGTGATCGGCGAGACGCCGGCAAGCTGCGCGACCATCTCGATGCGAGGGGCCTTCGCCGCGAGGCGCGGTGCCTCGGCGTGCCCGCTGACCCGCACGACATTGTCATAGGTCGCAGGCATGCGCCCTCCCGCTAAGGCGTTGCGTCAACTCAGGCCGAAGGCGGCGCGGTCCAACCGGCGGCCGACCTGGATCAGGCAGTCGCCGGATTCGCTGTCGCTGTGCAGCCGGCGCGAGATCACCACGCCGGACACCGCGAAGCGCAGTTCCTCCTCCGCCGCGTCGAGGCGGCCGAAATCATGGTACCAGCCCGCGAGCGCGCCCGCCTCGACCTCTGCACCGCAATCCACCGCCGGCTCGAACCAGCCGCGCCTTGTGGCGTAGATCGCCTGCTCATGGCTCTGCAGCGCGAGCAGCGTCATCTTCTGTTCAGCAGGCCGGTGTGGGCCGAGCACGGGCTCGGTGATGCTGCCGAGAGCGATGAGCAGCCGGTCGATGGCGCGCTGGGTCAGCGCCATGCTCTCGGGCGTGACGGTGCCGCCGCCGCCGAATTCGCCGGAAATGCCGATCGCGCCGGCCCGTGCCGCGGCCGCCATCGAGGTCGGCGCCGTGGCGCCGTTCTCGGCGACGAAGCCATAGGGCATGCCGAGCCCGTCCATCAGCGCGAGCGCCCGCGCGAAGGTCTCTGGGCTCCCCTGCCGCTCGATCAGCGCGCAGGGCAGATGCGCCATCGAGGTGCCGCCGGAATGCAGGTCGAAGACCACGTCATGGCGCGGGAACAGCTCGGCTTCGAGGAAATGCGCGATGCGCTGCGTCGGCGTGCCGCCGGCTTCGCCCGGAAAGGCACGGTTGAGATTGCCCTCGTCGAGGGGAGAGCGGCGCCGCGCCGCGAAGACCGCCGGCGCGTTGGTGAAGGGCAGGATGGTGATCTCGCCGCGCATGCGCTCGGGATCGAGGCGGCGGATCAGGCGCGTCAGCGCGATCTCGCCTTCGTACTCGTCGCCATGATTGCCGGCCATCAGCAGGACGCGCGGCCCGTCGCCGTTCCGAATCCGGCAGACCGGCACCTTCACCTGGAAATAGGGCGAGCGGTCGACCGAGAAGGGAATGCTGAGATGGCCGACCGACTTGCCGTTCGCGGCGAAGTCGAGCGCATGGAAGAGACCGGTATGCATGGGGACCTCTGGAAGCGCCGGCACCAAGCTGGGCCGGCGGAAGCCGCCGGGCAGCTCATGCCCGGCGGCCGATGGCAGTGGGACCGAGCCGCGCCGTCAGAGCGTCGGCAGGGTCTGCTCTTCCTTGAACCACTTGAGCTGGAGGGCGCCGAGCTTGCCGTTCAGCTTGTTCGAGAAGATCGAGGTGTTCAGCCAGTTCAGCAGGTTCTGCTCGCCCTGGCGCACGCCGATATGGGCCGGCGACTGGCGGATGACGAACTTCATCTCGACTTCCTTGCCGGGGTTCTGGTCCATCACCTTGACCGCGATGGCGCTGTTCTCGGCGAAAGTGTCGGACTGGCCGGCGAGATAGGCGGCGATGGCCGCCGGCGTGTCCTCGAAGCGCACGACCTTCACGCCCGGCGCGTTGTCGGTCAGCCAGAGGTCGAGCGTCGTGCCCTTGGCGACGGCGACGGTCTTGCCGGTGAGGTTGTCGGGCTTCTTGCCGGTCGCGGCGGGGATCGACTTCGGCCCGTAGACGCCGAGATTCACCACGGCATAGGGCTGCGAGAACATGATCTGCTGGGCGCGCTCGGGCGTGGCGCCGAGGCCGGCGACGAGCACGTCGATCTTGTCGGCGAGCAGGCTCGGGATGCGGGCGGCGCCGGTGACCGGCACGAGCTCGAGCTTCACGCCGAGATCGTCGGAGAGCAGCTTGGCGATGTCGGCGTCGAGGCCGGCGATCTCGCCCTTCTCGTCCTTGAAGCCCCAGGGCGCGGCGTCGGTCAGGATGCCGACGCGCAGCTTCCCGGCCTTGAGGACGTCCTGGAGCTTGTCGGCCTTGGCCGCGACGGGGGCCGCGAGCGCGGCGGCGGCAACGAGCCCCGCCATCATGGTCTTGAACAGCGACATGGGTTCTTCTCCTCTGAGGTCTCGTGCAGCCTTGGAAGTCGGCTACTTCACCGAGTTGATGAAACTGCGCAGCTCGGGCGTCTTCGGATTGGCGAAGAGCTCGGCCGGCGGCCCCTCTTCCCAGACCTTGCCCTGGTGCATGAAGACGATCTTGTTGGCGACGTTGCGCGCGAAGCCCATCTCATGGGTGACGAGGATCATCGTCATGCCCTGCCGGGCCATGTCCTCCATCACCTTGAGCACCTCGCCGACGAGCTCGGGGTCGAGCGCCGAGGTGACCTCGTCGAACAGCATCAGATGCGGCGCCATGGCGAGGCAGCGGGCGATCGCGACGCGCTGCTGCTGGCCGCCCGAGAGCCTCTCGGGCCAGGCGTCGATCTTGTCAGCGAGGCCGACGCGGCCGAGCACGTCGAGCGCGAGCGGGCGCGCTTCCGCCTTGCCGATCTTCTTGGTCAAGAGCGGCGCCAGCGTGATGTTCTTCTCGACCGTGAGATGCGGGAACAGGTTGAAGGCCTGGAAGACGATGCCGACGCGCTGGCGGAACTGGCGCAGATTCGCCATGCCGGCGCTGACCGCCTGGCCCTCGACCGTGATCGAGCCGGAATCGATCTTTTCCAGCGCGTTGATGCAGCGCAGCAGCGTCGACTTGCCCGAGCCGGAGCGGCCGATGATCGTGACGATCTCGCCTTCCTTCACCTCGAGCGAGACGCCTTTCAGCACCTCGACCTGGCCGAAGCTCTTGCGGACATCACGGATTTCAACGAGCGCCATTGAGACGGGCCTCCAGGGTGCGCGACCAGAGAGTCAGGGGCAGGCACAGCGCGAAATAGATCGCGGCGACGATGCCGTAGGCGAGAAGGGGCTGGAACGTCGCCGCGCTCACGACCTGGCCGGCGCGGGCGAGCTCGACGAAGCCGACGATCGAGGCGAGCGAGGTGCCCTTGATGAGTTGGACGAGGAAGCCCACGGTCGGCGGCAGCGACAGGCGCAGCGCCTGCGGCCCGATGATGTGGCGAAACTGCTGCCAGGAGGTGAGGCCGAGGCAGGCGCCGGCTTCCCATTGCGCCGGCTTCACCGCCCCGATGCCGCCGCGCCAGATGTCGCCGAGGAAACCCGCTGTGTAGAGCGTGTAGGCGATGCCGACGGCGACGAGCGCGGGAACCTCGATGCCGAGGAAGACCGGCATGCCGAAATAGAAGAAGAACAGGAGCCCGAGCAGCGGCACGCCCTGGATGAGCTGGATCAGCCCCGCGGCGAGCCAGCGCAGCGGCGCGAGGCGGCTGGTGCGCGTGGTCGCCAGCAGCAGGGCCAGCGGACCGCCGAAGGCGAGCGCGACGATGACCAGCAGCACCGTCCATTGCAGCGCATGGACGAAGGAGAGAAGGTCGATATAGCCGAAGGAACGCATGGTGGCCGCTCTCCCTCAGCGCCTGACCGGCCAGCGGAAGGCGGCCAATCCGATGACGGCGAAGAGCGCCTTGAAGGCGATCACCATCGCGAAATAGATCGCGCAGACCACCGCATAGACCTCGAAGCTGCGATAGGTCCGGCTCTCGATGAAGCTCGCCGCATGGAAGAGTTCGCCGGCCGCAACCTGCGAGGCGAGCGAGGTGCCGAGCAGCAGCAGCACGAACTGGCTGGTGAAGGCCGGATAGACGTTGCGTAGCGCCGGCGGCAGCACGATGTGGCGGAAGACCTCCCAGCGCGTCAGCCCGAGGCATTGCCCGGCCTCGACCTGGCTCTTCGGGATCGAATCCAGCCCGGCGCGGACGATCTCGATGGCATAGGCGCCGAAATAGAGGCTGAGCGCGACTGCCGCCGCCTCGAACGCCGGCAGCTTGAGCCCGGCGGCCGGCAGCACGAAGAAGATCAGGAAGATCTGGATCAGCGACGGCGTGTTGCGGAAGATCTCGATATAGGAGCGGATCGCCAGCCTGACCGGTTTCGAGCCGCCGCGCAGCAGGGCCGCCCCTGCGACGCCGATGGCGAGCCCGACCACGGCCGCGATCAGCGTCAGCGCGAGCGTGATCAGCGCGCCCTCGATGAACTGGTCCTGATAGCGCCAGAGCTGCTGGAAGTTCATGCCCGCCTCAGCCGAAATGGGTGCGCAGGACGCGCGAGACGGTGCCGTCCTCGCCGAGGCCGAAGATCAGCCGCCAGCGATCCAGGCAGGTGCAGGGATGGGAGATGCCGAGGCAGAGCACGTCCCCGACCTTGAGCCCGCTCTCCGGCGGCAGGCGCAGGAAGCCGTGCTGGTCGTTGAGCTTCTCGACCGTGATGCCTTGGGCTGCGCCGGCGATCTCCGTCCCGTCCCGGTGGACGGACAGAAGCACCGGCAGCCCCTGATCGAAGGAGACGTCGCGCATGCCGAAGCCGGCGATGGCGAGGCCGGTTTCCGGCCGCGACAGCACCTCGGCCCAGAGCCGCAGCGCCGGGCGGAACGCCTCGGCGGCCTTGAGCGTCGCGCCGCCGATGGCGAGGCCGCCGCGCGCGTCGAGCGCCGCGAAGGCCCGCGCATAGACGCCATGGTCGGCAAAGAAGATCGCGCCGCTGCGCAGGAGCAGGGTCGTCTTGCCGTCCGCCGCGACGATCGGGGACAGCGCCGCGACGACGAGGTCGAAATAGGCCGAGCCGCCGGCGCTGAGGATGAGCGAGGCTTCCGGCTCGGCCGCCCTGACGGCGGCGAAGGCGGCAGCGGTGCGCGTCATCAGCCGGGCGATGGCCGCCTCGGTCGCGACCGGGTCCGGACCGGCGACCGCACCTTCATAGGTGGCGACGCCGGCCAGTCTCATGTGGGGCCCGGCCGCGCGGATGGCCGCGATCACGTTTGTCACGGCGACATCGTCACGCGCCCCGGCGCGGCCATCACCGATCTCGACGAGGACGGGCAAGCCCGTCCGCCCAGCGGTCTTGGCGGCGATGGCGAGGCTCGCCACGGCTTCGGGGCTGTCGGCGAAGGCGCAAAGCTCGACCTGCGGATGGGCGGCGAGGAGCGCACCGAGGCGCCGGCCGGCGGCCGCGCCGCCGATCTGGTTGGCGAGCAGCAATCGCGTCTCGCCCGCCTGCATCAGGACTGCAGCCTGCTGGAGATTGGCGACGGAAGCGCCCCAGGCGCCGGCGTCGCGCAATTCGGCGACGATCTCGGGCGACATCGGCGTCTTGGCATGCGGCGCCACCTGAGCGCCATGGTCAGCCAGATAGCGGAAGAACAGGTCACGATTGGCGCGCAGCGCCGCCTCGTCCAGCGTCAGCGCAGGCAGCGAAAGATCGCCGCGGCGCGGGTCGAGCCGCTTCTGCGAGAACTGTGCGGCTGGCACCGGCTCGACGAAGGGCACGCCGCGAAGGGTCGCGTCCAAGGCGGGCTCAGTGTTCGCACCACTTGTCTGCATCGCGGCTTACCCCTGCGTTTTGGGGGCCATAGCACCGGCGAAGCTTTATGACAACGTTGTCATCAAAGATTTCCACGCGTCCGAAGGCACCCGCCGGTTGGTCCGGGGTGCCTTCGGGGTGGAGATCCGTGGTCGGGTTTCTATTCGGCCGGGGCGGCCTGCTTCGCAGGCGCGCTCTGCGCCAGCCAGTAGAAGGCGACGGAAGCCGCCCAGACGATCAGGCCGAACAGGGCCGCGGCACCCAGCACCAGCCCGAAGCCGCCTTGCGCATGGAGAACCGCCAGCATCGGCACCACGAAGCCGCTCACGGTGAAGCCGAGGAAATAGCGCACGCTGAATGCCTTGGCGCGGTGCTGGGCTGGCACGTAGCGGGCGACCATCGCGTCGTTGACGACCACCTGCCCATAGATCGCGGTCATCGTCAGGGTGAGGCCGAGCAGCAGCGGGATGCCCTGTGTCATCGCGGCGATGACGAGGCCGATCGGCTGCAGAAGGGCGAGGCCGACGAACAGGGCCGGCAGCGTATAGCGGTCGACGAGCCGGCCCATCAGCCACTGCGCCCCGGCGCCGAAGATGAAGACCAGCGTCGCCAGCGAGCCGATCAGCGCCAGCGGCATGTCCAGCCCGAGCCGCTCGTCGAGGATTTTCGGCAAGGCGATGGTGGTGAGGTTGAAGGTCATGCCGCCGGCGATGACGGCGATGGCGAAGACGACGAGAAGGGTTTTGGGGCGGCTCAGCGGGATGAGGTCCGCCTTGCCCGTGCGGTTTGCATGCGGTTCGCCGTCGCCGGGAACGAGCATCAGGAAGGCCGCTCCGAGGGCGAGGCAGACGAGGCCCGGCAGCACGAAGGCGGCACGCCAGCCGAGGCTCGCGGCCAGCAGCGCGGTGACGCCCGCCGCGGAAGCCGCGCCGAGATTGCCCCAGACGGCATTGACCCCGAGGTCGCGGCCGAGCTGGCGGGCATGATTGACCAGCATCGTCGAGCCGACCGGATGGTAGATCGCGGATGCCACGCCGAGAACGAGCAGCCAGGCCGCGAAGGCCATCGGCTGGCTGGCGCTGGCGACGCCCAGGCAGGACAGGCCGTAGCTCAGGAAGAAGACAGCGAGCATGTTGCGCCGGCCGAAGCGGTCCGAGAGCCAGCCCATCGGCAGGGAGCACAGGCCGAAGGCGACGAAGGCGCCGGTCGCGAGCCCGATCAGTTCGGCATAGCTCAGGCCGGTCTGGGCCGCGATGGCGATCACCGCGGTCGGGTAGATGAGCAGCACGAAGTGATCGAGCGCATGCGCTGCGTTGACGAAGAGAAGCGTGCGCTTGGACAGCGTCTCGGGGCTCATGGGAACACTCGGCTCCATCGGACAGAGAGTGACGGACACGCCGGCCCGGTTGTTCAACCTGGTCGCGTCCGGCTTTGGGGAGGGATTTTGTAACTTGACCCGATGTGTCCTGTCGGGTCGTTTACGGGGCAATCGGGCCAAATGGAATCGCGATGCACGGCGACAGCGCTGCCTATCAGACCGTTCCGCGCGCGGTCGCAGTCCTGCCGAAATCCTACGCGGCGGGCGCGGCCACGGGGTGGCACAGCCATCCGCGCGCGCAATTGCTTTACGCGACCTCCGGCCTGACGCTGGTGACGGCAGAGGACGGCACCTGGATACTGCCGCCGCAGCATGCGCTCTGGATCCCGCCCGGGCTTTTCCACGATGTCAGGATGCATGGCCGGGTGTCGATGTGCTCGGCCTATGTCACCCCGGAGGCGGTCGGAATCCTTCCGAAGGGCTGCCGCGTGCTGGAGGTGACGCCGCTGCTGGCTTCGGCGCTGGTCGCGCTGGCGGCCGAGCCGATGCTTTACGACGAGGGCGGGCGCGGCGGGCATCTCGCCGCCCTGATCCTCGACGAGATCGGGCGGGCGCCGGAAACGCCGCTGACCTTGCCCCTGCCGCGCGATCCGCGTTTGCGGCGCGTCTGCGAGGCGCTGCTGAAGGACCCCGCTTCGGCCCTGGACATCGACGCCTGGGCGGAGCGGGCCGGGGCGAGCCGGCGCACGCTGACCCGCGGTTTCCGCGCCGAGACCGGCATGAGCTTCGGCGACTGGCGGGCGCGGCTGCGCGTCGTCAGGGCGCTCGCGCTGGCGACGGATGGTTGCCCCCCGCACCAGATCGCCCGCGCGGTCGGTTATGCCGATCTGCGCGCCCTTCGGACCGCCGCCCGGCGCATCCTGGGAGGCGTCGAGCTCTCTTGGTGACGGGAAGCGCTCCGGCCGGAAGCTTCCAGCTCCATCACGCAGTCATTTTCCGGACCTGGTACCGGACCGACGGTGGAGAGGCCGTCCTTCGGGATCGGCTCAGGAGGCCCGGATCTCCGCCGTGTCGCGCTCGATCCGCATCGTGCTGACCAGTCCTGCGACCAGGGCCAGAACGGCGCTCACGGCAAGGCCGATCCGGGGCGCGGCCGCCGATGAGGTGAGCGTGAACAGCATCGCCATGATCACCGAACCCAGTGTCTGCCCGAGAAGGCGGGCCGTGGCTTGCATGCCCCCGGCCGAGCCGCTGCGCTCGCGCGGCGCCGAGAGCAGCATGTTGCGGTTGTTCGGCGTTTGAAAGATGCCGAAGCCGAAGCCGCCCAGCATCAGGAACGGCACCAGCGGCCAGGGATCCTTCTGGATCGGCCAGAGAGCGACGAGCGCAAGCCCAAGGGCAAGGAAACCGCCGCCGGCCGCGCAGAGCAGGCCGGTGGAGAACCGATCGGACATGCGTCCGGAGAGAGGGCCGGCAATGGCCACGACGAGAGGCCAGGGCGTCATGTAGAGCCCGGTGGTGAAGGCATCCAGATCGAGGCTGTGCTGGAAGTAGAAGGGCAGCGCGATATAGCTCGCCATCTGACCGGCGAAGCAGCACACGGACGCAATCACCGAAATGCGGAAGGGGCGGCTCGCCAGGAGATCGAGCGGGATGAGCGGCGCAGGGCGCGGCATCTCGCGCCTCACGAGAGCCGCGAAACTCGCGACCGATGTCACGAGCAGCGCAGCGGCCAGCCCGGGCTCGCTCGTGATCCGGTCAACGCCGAGAACAAGGGACGCGAAAGCCGTCGCGTTGAGTGCCACGCTCGCCATGTCGAGCGTTCGGCGCGAGCCCGCAGGCTGCGGCAGCGCCAGCGCGGCGAGGAGCACGATCGCGCCGATCGGCAGGTTGATGGCAAACAGCCATTGCCAGCTGGATATGACGAGGATGGTAGAGCCGACCGTCGGCCCCGCCGCCGCCGACAGCGCGATCACCGTCGCATTCCAGCCGATCACCGCGCCGACCAGGCGGTGGGGATAGGTGAAGCGCATCAGCGCGATCCCCAGCGCCATCACGGCCGCGCCGCCAAGCCCCTGGATGAAGCGGGCCGCGATCAGCCACGGCAGCGATGGGGACAGTGCGCAGAGCAGCGAGGCGCCGGTGAAGATGAAGACCCCGGCCGTGAAGGTTCGGCGGAGACCCCAGCTTTCTCCCAGCGCGGCGCAAGGCAGCAGGGCCATCACCAGGGCCATCTGGTAGCTGCTGACGACCCAGACCGATGCGGCAGGCGAGACCTGGAACGAGGACGCGATCGTCGGCAGCGCGATGTTGGCGATGGCGCCGTCGAGGACGACCAGCACCATCGCCGCCATGATGGCCAATGTCGCATAGGAGCGGCGGGGCGCCGGCAATCCTGCGTCCCCGGCCGTCGCGCCATCGAAACTCCGGGTCGCTGGGGCTGAATGGGTCATCATGTTTCCTGTTCTCGGTCGATCGAGGACAGGATACAGATGGCCAGGCATGGCGGAACGCGCAGGGAACGCAATTTATCCCTGCATCAGGCGCCATGTCTCAGTTCGGAGGCGGATGGCCTCGCCAGGGTTTGCGTGAATGTCGTCCCATCCAGACTTCAATCTGCTCGCTGCCCTGGACGTGCTTCTCGCCGAGGGAAGCGTCGCGGGCGCAGCCAGGGTTCTCGGCTTGAGCGACTCCGCCATGAGCCGGACCCTGCTGCGTCTTCGCACCGTAACGGGTGACCCTTTGCTCGTTCGGGCCGGCCGGAGGCTGGTGCCGACGCCGCATGCCCTGGCGCTTGGCGCACGCGTCAGGTCGCTGACCGACGAGGTGAAGGCCGTCCTGCGGCCGGCCGATCGCGCGTTGGATATCGCCGGTCTCGAGCGCGTTTTCACCCTCCGCGCCAATGAAGGTTTCGTCGCGACCTTCGCAGCTCCGATCGTCGCGGCGGTCACCGAAGCGGCGCCGGGCGTGACACTCCGCTTCGCGCCCAAGCCGGACAAGAATGTGCGCTTCCTGCGCGAGGGGATCGTCGACCTCGAGATCGGCGTGCTTGGCGATAGCGCGCCGGAGATCAAGGTCCAGACCTTGTTCCGGGACCGCTTTGTCGGAATCGTCCGGAAAGGACATCCATTGGCACAGGGCGAGGTCACCGCCGCGCGTTACGCGGCGTTTGGTCATGTCGTCACCTCTCGCCGCGGCCGAACGCATGGTCCGGTCGACGCCGCTCTGGAAGCGCTGGGCTTGCAGCGGCGCGTCGTCGTTGTCGTGCCCGACTTTCCGGCGACGATGGCGATCGCCGCGACTTCGGATCTTGTCGGGCTGGTGAGCAGATCATTCGTTCGCGCGGGAGCCGACAAGAGCCTGCTCCATGAATTCGACCTGCCCGTGCAGACAAGCGCGATCACGATCTCCCAGATGTGGCACCCGCGTTTTCATGCGGATCCCGCCCATGGCTGGCTAAGAGAAACGGTTCTGTCCGTTTGCCGGTCTCATCTGGCGGCCAGCGAGGCCTGAGCTTCGCTCTTGCCTAGATGCGCTGACCGGTCGAGCGCGAGAACAAGACAACCTCCGACAGGTCGAGCCCGACAGATACAGCTGCTCCGGGCTGAAGGTCGCTGTATCCCTGAACCGTCGCCATGATCTCTCCGGGCACGGCTCCCTCCTCGTCATGCGCCGTGGCGCCGTCCGACAGCTTCACGGCGACCACGGACTCGGCTCCGACGTGCTCGACGAGACTGACGGTACCGGCAAGGCCGCCGCCGCTGGCCGAAGCATCCGACAGGCTCAGCGCGTTCGGCCGGATGCCGAGAAGGATGTTGTCACCCGCGACATCGGCCAAGGCTGGGGGAAGCGGCAGGCGCGCCTTGCCGATGCAGATCGTTCCGTTGTCGATGCGGCCTTCGATCAGGTTCATCGGCGGCGTGCCGATGAAGCGCGCGACATAGGTGTTGGCCGGCGAGGTATAGATCTCGCGCGGCGTGCCGAATTGCTGGATCACCCCGTCGCGCATCAGGGCGATGCGCGTGCCCATGGTCATCGCCTCGACCTGGTCGTGCGTGACGTAAACGAAGGTGCCTCCGACGCGCTGGTGCAGCCGCGTGATCTCCGCCCGCATCGCCGAGCGCAGCTTGGCGTCGAGATTGGAGAGCGGCTCGTCCATCAGGAAGACTTCCGGCTGGCGCACCATGGCGCGGCCGAGCGCGACGCGCTGGCGCTGGCCGCCCGACAATGTGCGCGGATAGCGGTCGAGCATCTCGGTGAGCGATAACGTCTTCGCCGTCTTCTCGACGAGATCGCGCACGGCGGGCGAGCGCTCGATCTTCCGCTTGGCGAGCCCTCCGAGGAAGGGGATGTGGAACCACCATTTGAACTGACGCATGATCAGCGGGAAGGCGATGTTCCGGCGCACCGTCATATGCGGATAGAGCGCATAGGACTGAAAGACGAAAGCCATGTCGCGCGCGCTCGGCGGCAGCCGGTCGACGCGCCTTCCGCCGAGATGGATCTCGCCCGAGGTCACCGTCTCGAGCCCTGCCAGCATGCGCAAGAGCGTGGACTTGCCGCAGCCCGAGGGCCCCAGCAGAACGAGGAATTCGCCGTCCTCGACCTTCAGGTCGACATCGGCGATCGCGACCTTGTTGCCGAAATGCTTGGCGACGTGATTGAGCGTGATCGAGGCCATTCGTGTTCTTTCTCAGCCCGGTGCTTTGTCAGCCCTTGACGCTGCCGGCGGTCATGCCGGCCACGACATAGCGCTGGACCATCAGGTAGAAGGCGACGGCGGGCAGCGTGTACATCACGCCGATCGCCATGACGGTGTGGATCGGGGTCGAGAGTTCGCCAACGAAGCTGGCGAGGCCGACGGAGGCGGTGCGCAGCTCCTGGCTGAGGATCAGCGTCTGGGCGAAGACGTATTCGTTCCAGCCATGGAAGAAGGCGATCACCGAGGCGGCGGCGAGCGTCGGTGCCACCACCGGCAGCACGATGCCGAGAACGATGTCGAGCCGCGAGCAGCCGTCGATGCGGGCCGCCTCCTCGATCTCCAGCGGCACGCCGTCGATGGCGCCCTTCAGGATCCAGGTGATGACCGGCACCGTGAAGGCGGCGTTCGCCAGAATGAGGCCGCCCAGCGTGTCGAGCAGCAGCAGCTTGGCGAAGATCGCATAGAGCGGCACCACCAGCATCGCCTCCGGCAGCATCTGTGTGGCGAACAGCACGAATCCGAGCACGCCCTTGCCATGGAATCGGAAGCGCGAGAGCGCATAGGCCGGCAGGATGGCGAGCAGGATCGACAGCACCATGGTGCCGACGGCCACGATCGCGCTGTTCCTCAGCCAGAGCAGCACGCCGGTCTTGGCGAAGGTCTCGGCATAGTTGAAGGCCTGCGCCGGGTCGGGAAGCATCTGCGGCCGGTCGGCGAACAGGTTCGCCGAGGAGGTCAGCGAGGTGACGACCATCCAGTAGATCGGAAACAGCGCCGCGCTGAGCAGCACCATGATCAGCGCCATGCGCAGCGCGTGGGAGGCAGGGGTTTTCATCAGCGGCGCCCCTGCGCGCGCTCGGTGCGCTGCGTGTACCAGAAGTAGACGAAGGTCACGACGAGGGCGATGCTGAGCCCGATCATGCCGACGGCCGCCGCTTCGCCGAGCTCGCGGGCGACGAAGCCACGCGTGTAGAGCTCGATGACCAGCGTCTTGGTCGCGCCGATCGGCCCGCCCTGCGTCATCACCCAGATCAGGTCGAAGCGGCGCAGCGACCAGATCGTGACGAACAGCGCGAGCAGCGCCACCGTCGGCTGGATGGTCGGCCAGACCGCGACCTTGAAGATGCTGAAGCGGTCGGCGCCGTCCATCTGGGCGGCCTCGCGGACTTCCTCCGATACGCCCTGCAGAGCGGCGAGCAGCACGACGGAGGAGAAGGGGAAGATCTGCCAGACCGTTGTGAACAGGACCGCCGGCAGCGCGAGCTTGGGATTGTCGAGCCAGCTCTCATAGCCGACCTCGAGATCCATCAGCTTCAGCACGTGGTTGAAGATGCCGTATTGCGCGTTGAGCATCCAGGCGAAGATGGTCGCGACCGCCACCGGCGGGGCCGCCCACGGCACCGTGACGAGCGCCCGCGCCAGACCGCGGCCGCGGAACGGCCGGTCGAGCAGCAGCGCGGCGCCGAGCCCGAGCGAGATCGCGAAGACCACGCAGGCGATCGTATAGATCAGCGTGGTCCAGAGCACGGAGGCGAAATCGCTCGAGGTCGCCAGGTCGTGGTAGTTGCGCAGGCCCACGAAACGGGCGTCCTGCGGCGCCAGCAGCGAGCTCTGCTGAAAGCTCAGCACGAACTCGCTGACCAGCGGATACCCCTGGAACACCGCCAGATAGAGCGCGACGGGCGCGATGAAGAGATAGGGCGTCCAGCGGCTCTCCCGGTCGCGCCCACCGCTCTGCGGAGGGCGGCCGGCCGCTGCCGTCGCCGGGCTGGCGGTGCTCATGCTCTTACTGCCGCTCGATGCGCTTCAGCGCCAGGGACTGCACCTCGTCCATGGTCTTCTGCACGTCGGCATTGCCGACGAGGATCTTCAGCACCTGCTCGACGACGATCTGCTGGATCTCCAGCGTCTTGGTTTCGAAGCCGAGCACGAGCTGCGGCAGGGCATAGGGAGTCTGCGCGTCGTAGACGCCGAGCCAGGGCGCGCGTTCCAGATCGGCCTTCGGCCGCTCGACCGGGGTGGCGACGCTGGCGGCGCCGAGGATGCCTTGCAGCTCGCTTTGCGCGGCCGGCTGCAGCATCCAGTTGATGAAGACGCCGCAGGCTTCCTTGTTCTTGGTGTTGGCGTTGACCGAGAGAGAGGTCAGGATCAGGCCTTGCTGGCGGTTCGGGAAGGGGGAGGGCGCCGCCTTGAAGCCGAGATTGGGGTTCTGCGCGGCGAAGATGCCGGCGACACCGCCATTGTCGATGTTCATGGCGATCTTGCCTTCCCAGAACATCCGCCGATAGGTCGCCGCATCCGCGCCCTTCGGGATCACGCCGGCATCATAGACCTGCTTGTAGGCGGTGATCGCCTCGACCACCTTCGGGCTGTTCAAGGTGAGCTGCTTGCCGTCGGCCCAGTTGCCGCCGAAGCCGTAGACATAGTTCGTCATGTCCTGCCAGAAGCCGGAGCGTTCCGGCATCGTCGCGCGGAAGGCGTAGCCGAAATTGCCTTTGCCGGTGGCGGCCTTCGCCGCGGCGAGGAATTCCGGGAAGGTCTTCGGCGGCTCGCCGCCCTGCAGCAGCGCCGGGTTGTAGATCAGCTGGTAGTTGGCGAGCTCGAAGACGACGCCGTAGCGCTTGCCCTCGACATTGAGGAACTTGTCCGGCGCCTGGAAGGTGTACTTGCCGGCATCGACGAGGTCGTCGATCGGCAGGATGCGCTTGGCCGGCAGCGCCGCGAAGAAGTCGGTCTGGTCGAAGCGCACGAGGTCCGGGCCGCCACCGCCGCCCATCTGGGTGAAGACGGTGTTGGCGAGCTGCGAGAACGGGATTGCGACAGGCTGGACCTCGACCTTGTCCTGCGAGGCGTTGAACTTGTCGATCCAGGCCTTGAGCTTGTCGCCGCGGCCGGCCTCGGCGAAGGTCGCGGCGGCGAAGGTGATCGTGGTCTTGCCCTGGCCGAAGGCGCGGGTGGCGCCGAGCGCCGCGGTGGCGCCGGCGGCTGCCAGAACGGCGCGGCGGGTCAGTGTCGTCATGGCTTCCTCCGATTGTCCCGTTGCCCGGGCTAGTTTTGATCGCCGTGAGGATCGCCGCCGCCAAAGCACGCGCAACCGGCGACGACGGACGCACGGCGGGGAGCGATGACAGCGAGCAGAGCTCACATGAACAGTCGAGGAGATGGGGTTCAGCCGCCAAGCGGCGGCTTCTTGAATCTCCCTGGAACTCCGCGCTTCTTCGCCTCGAAGGCGTGGCGCGGTGAAAGGCAAGCCTAAACATTTTGTAACATTTTACAAGAGCTCAAAGACCGGCGCTGCTGGTCCTCCTGTCTCGAAGCCTGAAATGAAAATCTGGAGAAGGCGCGAGAAATCGGCTCAAGGACCAGGACGCCACGATCCGGATCCCTTTGGCGTCGGCAACCTCAGCCGGGAGCCTCGCCTTCATAGCCTCATGTCGTAGCCGGATTGACCCCGTGGCCGCGCCGGTGATCCGCTGCCCGATCGGAAATCGATGCGGCGGCACAGCCGCTCCACATGTCAGCCTCCAGAAAGCTCGGCAGCCTTCGCAGTCGGCGCGCTCCGAAAGCGGCGCCGATCGCCGAGGCCGCAGCGAGGCTCGGCCACCGACAAGCTGAGAGCAGCAGGGACGGATGCGTACCGGGTCAATCGTCGAGGCAAGCGTCGGGTAGAGCGCGAATATCTGACAATAATGTCAGATAAATCAAGGTCTTGACGGGATGCTGGCGGACAGGGCGGGATTCGAACCCGCGATACGGTTTCCCGTATACACACTTTCCAGGCGTGCGCCTTCAACCACTCGGCCACCTGTCCGGCGGGCTGCTTATGACCGCCGGGGCGTAATCTTTCAAGGGCCGAGTCGCAGGGTTTTCACAATCCCTTGCGATCAGGCCGCCGGCTCCGCCGTTCGCCCGCCTCGCGAAGCGATGCGCGCTTGGCGCGATCCGGCGGAAATCGTCCCGGGCGGGTTGCGCTCGGCGGGCAGCACACGCACATCTCTGGTCGGCGCGGTGGCAGGCCGTGCCAAAGGCGAAGGCGTGGACGCAGAGGGCTGAGCTGTGCGGTTTCTGGTCAGGCTTGTCGGATATCTTCTCGTCGCCGCGGGCTTTATCGTTCTGGTCATCGATGGTGCGCGTTCGATTGCGAATGCGCTGCTGCGCTTCACCACGGTGGGTGATGTCCTCGCGGCGCTGCTGCACGAGCGCTATCGGCTGCTCGGCCCGATGATCGAGCGCGACATCCATCCCTTGCTATGGGATCCGGTGCTGCTCTCCGTGATGCAGGCGCCGGCCGCGCTCGTGGCGCTCCTGGTCGGCTTTGCCCTGCTTTGGCTCGCCCGGCCACCCGAGCCCCGGATCGGGATCGTCACGCGTCGGTGAACGGGCTGCGACGCGGCATCCTGTGCAGAGGCCGTTTCGATGCTTACATAAGACGTCGAGTTGAACGGAACGGAGCCGACGATGTTCTCCCTGCGCAAGAAGACTTCACTGCCGACCGCGGCCGAAGCGCTGCCCGGGCGCGCCGCGGCGATCCCCACCGCCGAAACCCATTTCGTCAACGGCCATCGCCTCGCCGGCCCTTATCCGGAAGGCCTGCGCCAGGCCGTGTTCGGGCTCGGCTGCTTCTGGGGCGCGGAACGAAAATTCTGGCAGATGGGTGACGGCGTCTGGGTGACGGCCGTCGGCTATGCCGGCGGCGAGACCCCGAACCCGACCTATGAGGAGGTCTGCAGCGGCATGACCGGCCACACCGAGGTCGTGCTCGTCGTCTACGATCCGGCCAAGATCTCCTATGAGGATCTGCTCAAGGCCTTCTGGGAGAATCACGACCCGACCCAGGGCATGCGCCAGGGCAATGACATCGGCACGCAGTACCGGTCGGCGATCTATGTCTTCGACGACGCGCAGCGTGCGGCGGCCGAACGCTCCCGCGACGAATACGTGAAGGCGCTGGCGGCGAATGGCTACGGGCCGATCACGACCGAGATCCGCGAGGCGCCGCCCTTCTATTTCGCCGAGGACTACCACCAGCAATACCTCGCCAAGAATCCGGCCGGCTATTGCGGCCTGGGCGGAACGGGCGTCGCCTGCCAGATCGGCCTTGGCGTCCACGCCTGAGGCGAAAGGATCGGAGTTCCGGGGAAGGGCGCCGTCAGCGGCGCCCTTTTTCGTATGGTTCTCTATATGTTCTTGCGCCGGACCTGAAGCTCCGCTAGCGTTTCGCTGGGGAACGGGGTGGGCTGAGATGGTGACGCGGGTCGCGACGGTGGCGTTCGAGGGCATCGAGGCGCGGGCCGTCGACGTGCAGGTGCAGGTTTCCTCCGGCAGCGTCGCCTTCGTCCTCGTCGGCCTGCCCGACAAGGCCGTCGCCGAAAGCCGCGAGCGGGTCAGGGCGGCTCTCATCGCCTCGGGGCTGGCCCTGCCGGCCAAGCGCATCACCGTCAACCTCGCGCCGGCCGATCTGCCGAAAGAGGGCAGCCATTACGACCTGCCGATCGCGCTCGCCGTGATGGCGGCCATCGGCGCGCTCCCGCCGGATGCCCTGGCCGGCTACACCGTGCTCGGCGAGCTCGCTCTCGACGGCTCGATCGCGGCCGTCGCCGGCGTGCTGCCTGCCGCGATCGCGGCCTATGATCGCGGGCAGGGGCTGATCTGCCCGGCTTCGACCGGCCCGGAGGCGGCCTGGGCGGCGGCCGATATCGACATTCTGGCGCCGCGCTCGCTGATCCAGCTCGCCAATCATTTCAAGGGCACGCAGGTGATGGCGCGGCCCGAGCCGGCCGTGGCGCGCCAGAGCGGGGCCTTGCCCGATCTCGCCGACATCAAGGGCCAGGAGAGCGCGAAGCGCGTGCTCGAGATCGCGGCGGCCGGCGGCCATAATCTCGTGATGAACGGGCCGCCCGGCGCCGGCAAGTCGATGTTGGCGAGCCGCCTGCCTTCGATCCTGCCGCCGCTGACGCCACGCGAGCTTCTGGAGGTCTCGATGGTGCTCTCCGTCGGCGGTCATCTCGCCGGCGGTGCCCTGACCGATCGGCGCCCTTTCCGCGCGCCGCATCACTCGGCCTCGATGGCGGCGCTCGTCGGCGGCGGCCTGCAGGCGAAGCCCGGCGAGATCTCGCTCGCCCATCACGGCGTGCTTTTTCTCGACGAATTGCCCGAGTTCCAGCCGCAGGTGCTCGATGCGCTGCGCCAGCCGATGGAGACCGGCGACGTGCTGATCTCGCGGGCGAACCATCGTGCCGTCTACCCTGCGCGCTTCCAGCTCGTCGCGGCGATGAATCCTTGCCGCTGCGGCAAGGCGACGGAGCCGGGCTATGCCTGCCGGCGCCAGCCGAACGAGCGCTGCATGGCGCAGTACCAGGCCCGGATTTCCGGCCCGCTGCTCGACCGGATCGACATCGCGATCGATGTGCCGGCGGTCACTGCCGCCGACCTCATCCTGCCGGCCGCCAGCGAGGGTTCCGCCGAGGTGGCGGCGCGCGTCGCGGCGGCGAGGGCGCTCCAGGGCGCGCGCTTCGAGGCGCTCGGGCTTGGCCACGTCACCACCAATGCCGCCTGCCCGGGACCGGTGCTGGAGGAGATCGCCCGTCCCGACAATGCCGGCCTTGCCCTGCTGAGGGATGCGGCCGAGGCGCTGCGGCTCACCGCCCGTGCCTATCACCGCGTGCTGAAGGTCGCGCGCACGCTCGCCGATCTGGACGGCGAGGCGAAGGTCGGCCGGCTGCATCTCGCCGAGGCGCTGTCCTATCGCACGCGCGGCGGGGAGCTGGCGCAGGCGGCGTAGAGAAAGCCCGGTCCTGCGGTTTTCGGAAAAAGCCGGGCTGCCCCGCAAGCCCCCCAAGGTTAAGCCTTGCTTGAAAGCTGACGGCAAAATCGCGCTTTCCTCAAGCGGCTTTTTTCAGGGCGGCGGCCTTAGACGGGGAGCATGGCTCTCTCGTCCTGGACATGGTTCGTCATCGCTGCCGCCGTCATCGTCGCCCTGCTGGGAACGGGCGGCGTCCTCGCGCTGAGACAATTGGCGCGCGCACGCCGCCAGCTCGCATCGCTCACCCATGAGGTCGAGACGCTGAACGACCAGCTCTGGACGCTGGCCGACAGCGAGCAGCGCTATCGCAGCCTGGTCGAGGCTCAGGGCGATTTCATCGTCCAGCGCGACGGGGCCCGCATCATCTACGCGAATACCGCCTATGCCGCGCTGTTCGGTGCCGAGGAGAACGATCTCGTCGGCAGCGAGGCGCAATTGCCGCAGCTCGCCTCGCGGGCGCTGCGGACGCTCGACGGCGGAGCCCGCAGTTTCGACGAATGCCTCGCGACCTATGTCGGGGAGCGCTGGATCGCCTGGATCGAGACGGCGGTTCCAGGCCCAGGCGGCCGCACCTTGATCCAGCGCGTCGGCCGCGACATCTCCGCCCGTATCGCCGATGAGGACGCGCTGGTCGAGGCGCGCGCCCGGGCCGAAGCCGCCAATGAGGCGAAGTCGCGCTTCCTCGCCACGGTGAGCCACGAATTCCGCACGCCGCTGAATGGCATCCTCGGCATGTCCGATCTGCTGGCCGATACCGGCCTCGATGGCGAGCAGTCGACCTATGTCCAAGCCCTGCGCATCTCCGGCGAGGCGCTGCTCGCCCTCGTCGACGACATCCTCGACTTCGCCAAGGTGGAAGCTGGCCGGCTGGAGCTCGTCGAGGAACCCTTCGATGTCGTCCAGCTGGTCGAGACGGTCTCCGAGCTGATGGCGCCCCGGGCCCAGGCCAAGGGAATCGAGCTTGCGGCCTATATCGCGCCGGAACTGCCGGCGCAGCTCGTCGGCGATCGCGACCGCCTGCGGCAGATCCTGCTTAATCTGGTCGGCAACGCCGTCAAGTTCACCGATGCCGGCGGCGTCGGCCTGAGCGTGCGGCGGGTGGGGAGAATGGTCGAGATCCTGGTCTCCGATACTGGGCCCGGCATTCCGGCGGACAGGCTCGAGGTCATTTTCGGGGAGTTCGAGCAACTGGACCATGGCCCCGGAATCCGCCATGCCGGTACCGGCCTCGGCCTCGCCATCGTGCGGCGGCTGGTCGGGCTGATGGAAGGCGAGGTCCGGGCGGAGAGCCGCCTCGGCGAGGGCGCGAGCTTCCGCGTGATCCTGCCGCTGGCCGCGGCGCCGGGCGCCGAGACGGTGCCGATCCCGCACTGGCCGGAGCAGCATGTCCTGCTCGCTTCTCCCGCGCCCTTCGCGGCGCGCTTCCTGTGGGAGTCGATCCGGGCCACGGGCGCGGCGGTCTCCGTCGCGGCCTCCGTGGAGGCGGCACGGGCGACCCTTGCCGGCGAACGCCCGGTGACCGCGGTGCTGATCGACCATGCGCTCGGCGACGGCGCGGCGAAGGAGCTGGCGGAAACGGTGCGGGAGGCGGGCATCCGCGATTGCCTGATCCTGCTGTCGTCCCTGGCACGGCGCCAGTTCGGCTCGCCGCAGGCCGCGGGATTCTCGGGCTTCCTCATCAAGCCCGTCCGCGCCCGCTCGCTCTATGAGCGGCTGGGTACGCGCTTTCCCCAAACCTTGCCGGCTACAGGCAAGAGCCAGGCCGCCAGATCGCCGGTGCGCAAGCCCCTCAACATCCTCGTCGCGGAGGATAACGAGATCAATGCGCTGCTGCTGACGCGGACGCTGGAGCGTCTCGGCTCCTCGGTCATCTGGGTCCGCGACGGGCGCGAGGCCCTGCAGCGGATCGAGGCCAGCCTCGCCGGCGCGGCCGCGCCGCTCGATCTCGCGCTTCTCGATATCCGCATGCCGGCGATGACCGGCCTCGACTGCGCTCGCGCCGTGCGGACGCTGGAAGCGGAGCGTGGCCGCATCCGGCGCTTGCCGCTGCTGGCCGTCACGGCCAATGTTTCGGCGGCGGATCGCGAGGCCGCGCTCGCCGCGGGAATGGATGATTGTCTCGCCAAACCGCTCGAGCGCGCGGCGCTGCTGCGCTGGCTCGATCACCTCGGCAAGGAGGCCTCGCGGACATTGTCGGCTTGACGGGCGTCACCGCTTCGACGCAGTTTTGTCGCGAAGTTGTAAGATGCGCGGAGCAAGCCTTCCCGGATGCCGGAAGCGGCTTAGAGGGTGAGACAGGCGATGGCATTGCACGTTTCTGAGCGATCGAACGCGCTGCCGGCCCGGTTTTCCGCCGGCAATCCCCTGCTTTCGCGCCTCGCTCCGATGATGCTCATCACGGGCGGGGCGATGCGCCGTTACGGATTGGAAGCCGGCGAATCAGCGCCGCTTTCGGGGAGCCTGGGTCGGCTCGGCTCGCTCGAAGTTAGGCTGGCGCGCGGCCCCCGCGAGATCTGGCGCGCGCAGCGGCTGCGCTACCGCGTCTTCTATCAGGAAATGTCGGCGAAGCCTGACGTGGTCGCCCGCATGTTCCGCCGCGATGCCGACCGCTTCGACAAGGCCTGCGATCATCTGCTCGTCATCGATCACGCGGCGAAGGGCCGTTTCGGCGGCATCAAGCCGAAGGTCGTCGGCACCTACCGCCTGATGCGGCAGAGCGCGGCGAATCGGCTGGGCGGCTTCTATACGCAAAGCGAGTTCGATCTCGCGCCCCTGCTGGCACGCCATCCCGGCCAGCGCTTCCTCGAGCTCGGCCGCTCCTGCGTGCTGCAGCCTTACCGCAACAAACGCACCGTCGAGCTGCTCTGGTCTGGTATCTGGGCCTATCTGGAGCATCACCGCATCGACGCCATGTTCGGCTGCGCCTCCTTCGACGGCACCGACCCTGACGCGCTCGCCTTGCCGCTGAGCTTCCTGCACCACCATGCCCGCTCGCAGGGCGAATGGAGTGCTGAGGCGCATCCCGAGCATCTCGTCGGCATGGACCGGCTGCCCGCGGAGATGGTCGACTACAAGCTCGCGCTGAAGCAGATGCCGCCGCTGATCAAGGGCTATCTCAGGCTCGGCGCCCGCTTCGGCTCCGGCGCGGTCATCGACCGCCAGTTCGGAACGACCGACGTGCTCGTCGTGCTGCCCGTCTCGGCGATCGACAGGCGCTATGCCCAGTATTACGGCGGCGAGAACTCGCGCTACGCCGCCTGACGGCCGTTCATTCGCCGGCTGCGGCCAGCGCCTTCAACGCTTCGCGATAGGTCGGATAGCGGAAGGCGTAGCCGAGTTCCCGCTTCACCAGCGCATTCGAGACCCGCTTGTTCTCGCCGTAGAAGCTCGCGGCCATCGGTGAGAGCTTCGCTTCGGCGAAAGGGATTTCGGGCGGCGGCTCCAGCCCGGTCAGCCCCGCGGCGAAGCTGACGACATCCTGCGGCGGAGCCGGCTCATCATCGGTCGCGTTGTAGATCGCGCCGCTGCGCGGCTGCGCGAGCGACGCCATCAGGATGCCGGTTATGTCGTCGACATGGATGCGGTTGAAGACCTGGTCCGGCTTGACGAGCCGCATCGCCTTGCCCTCGCGCAATTTGGCGATGGGGTTGCGGCCGGGGCCGTAGATGCCGGAAAGGCGGAAGATCTGCACGGCCTTGCCGCTGTCGCGCCCCAGCGCCAGCCAGTCCTCCTCGATCGCGACGCGCAGCCTGTTGCGAGCATTGCCCGGACTCACCGGCTGGCTTTCGTCGATCCAGGCGCCGCCCTGGTCGCCATAGACGCCGATGGTCGAGAGATAGCCGATCCAGCGCAGCGCCGGCGCGGTGGCGAGTTCGGTGCGCAGCCGTTGCAGCACGGGGTCGCCGTCCTCGCCCGGCTGGACCGAGACGAGCACGGCTTCGGCCTCCGCCACGGCCTTGGCGAGCGGGGATGAGACTGCGAAGCCGCCGAAGACCAGCGTGCGGACGCCTTCGCGGCTGAGCTCCGCGGCCCGCTCAGCCGAGCGGGAGGTGCCGGTCACGTCCCAGCCGCGAGCGAGCGCGGCGCGCGCGAAGAAGCCGGCCGAATAGCCGAGGCCGAGGATCAGCAGTTTCATGCGGCATCTTCCGTCTGAGGGAGCAGGGCGGCCCATTCGGCCTGCACCTGATGGTCGGTTTCCGTGCGCAGGCTCGCCGGCGCCAAGAGGGCAGCCTGCGCCGGATCGAGGCGGCCGAGCGCCCAGACCGCCATCGCACGCACCAGCGGGGAGGGCGCGTCGAGATGCGCAAGGGCGCTGGCGGCCAGCTCCGGCCGGCCGCTATTGCCGATCGCGATCAGCACGTTGCGCAGGAAGCGGTCGCGCCCGGTCCGCTTCACCGGCGTGCCGGCGAAGAGCGTGCGGAAGGCCGCATCGTCGAGGCCGGCGAGCTCGGCCAGGGACAGCCCGTCGAGCTCGTCCTTCAGGGCGAGGCGGGTTTCCTGCGCGCTTTCGGCGAACTTGTTCCAGGGGCAGACAGCGAGACAGTCGTCGCAGCCGAAGATGCGGTTGCCGATGCCGCTGCGCAGCTCCGCATCGATATGGCCGGGATGCTCGATGGTGAGATAGGCGATGCAGCGGCGCGCATCGAGCTGGTAAGGCGCCGGGAAGGCCGCAGTCGGACAGATGTCGAGGCAGCGCCGGCAGGAGCCGCAATGGTCGCGCTCGGGCTCGTCGGTCGGCAATTCGGCTGTGGTGTAGATCGCGCCGAGCAGCAGCCAGGAGCCGTGCTCGCGCGAGACGAGCACGGTGTGCTTGCCCTGCCAGCCGAGCCCGGCCGCCTGCGCCAGCGGCTTCTCCATGACCGGGGCGGTATCGACGAAGACCTTGACGTCGCCGCCGCCGCGCGCCGCGAGCAGCCCGGCCACGCTCTTGAGCTTGCCCTTGATGACGTCGTGATAGTCGCGCCGGCGGGCATAGAGCGAGATCGCGCCCTTGTCGGGGTGGGCGAGCATGGCGAGCGGGTCGCCCTCGCCGGCATAGTTCATCCCGAGCATGATGACGGAACGGACCTCGCTCCACAGCGCCCGCGGATCGGCGCGCTGGGCGGTGCGCTCGTCCATCCAGGCCATGTCGCCGTGATAGCCGGCCTCGAGCCAGGCCTTGAGCCGGCCCGGTGCGAGCGGAATCGCATCGGCCGCCGCGACGCGCATCGCGGCGAAGCCCTCGGTGCGGGCGCGCGCGGCGATGGCGCGCTTCAGCGCCTCGCCGCTCAGAAGTCCAGATTGTCGTAATGGGCGCTCGGAGCCATGCCCGGCACTCGGTCGCTCAGCAGCGGCCGGAAGCTCGGCCGCGATTTGATTCGGGCGTACCATGCGCGCGCCGTCTCGTCCTCTTCCCAGGGCACGTCACCGAGATAGTCGACGCAGGAAAGATGCGCCGCCGCGGCGAGGTCCGCATAGCTCAGCCCGGCGCCCGCCAGCCAGTTCCGCTTGGCGAGCAGCCAGGAGATGTAGCGCAGATGATAGCGCACATTGGAGCGCGCCGCGCGGATCGCGCCCATTTCCGGCGGCCCGCCGCCTTCGTCGCGGCTCATGAAGCGCTTCATCACCTTTTCGAGCACCAGCGGCCCGGTGATCTCGTCATGGAACTTCAGGTTGAACCAGTCGAGCAGCCGGCGCACCTCGACGCGCTCGCCCGGCCCCTCCGGCAGGAGCCGACGGTCGCCGAGCGCGAGCCCGCGCGTCTCGTCGAGATATTCGGCGATCGGCCCGGCGCCGGGCACGGCCAGGCCGTTCTGCTCCTGGAAGACGGGCGTGGTCCCCGCCGTGTTGAGCTCGAGGAATTCCCGCCGCCTCTCCCAGACACGCTCCTCGACCAGCTCGGCCTCCATGCCGAATTCACCGAGCACGAGACGGATGAAGCGCGAATGCGGGCATAGCGGATAATGGTATAGCGTCGCCATGGCACTCATGAAGCCTTGAAGCGGGTCAAATGCGGCCGGAGCGGGGCGAGAGGCCAGAAAAATCCCCGCTATGCGTCCAGCGCCCGCTCTTATCACGCCCGAAAAGCGCCACAAGCGCGGGGGAAGCGGACGCGGACGATTTGCCTGGGTTCATTGGCGAAGTGGTAACCAATTTGCAAAGAGCCGGGCGTAAGCCGGTAACGCATCGACCGAAGCCAGCCGGCGCGGATCCAAGTCGCACGAGGACGTTCTCCCATGCAGAATCTCATCGAAGCCTTCGTCCTCGGCATCGTCGAGGGCCTCACTGAGTTCCTGCCGGTCTCCTCGACGGGCCATCTCCTGCTGCTGGGCCACTTCCTCGGCTTCGAATCGAACGGCAAGACCTTCGAGGTCCTGATCCAGCTCGGCGCGATCCTGGCGATCCTGCTGGTCTATTTCCGCCGCCTGCTCGACATCGCGCTGCGCCTCCCGAGCGATCCTGCCGCCCGGCGCTTCGTCATCGGCGTGCTGGTCGCCTTCCTGCCCGCGGCCATCATCGGCGCGCTCCTGCACGGCTTCATCAAGGGCGTGCTGTTCAATCCCCTGATCGTCTGCTGCGCGCTGATCGCCGGCGGGCTCGTCCTGCTCGTGGTCGACGAGCTGGAGCTCCAGGAGAAATACACCGACGCGACCGCCTTCACGCTGCCGATGTATCTCAAGATCGGCTTCTTCCAGTGCCTCGCCATGATCCCCGGCGTCTCCCGCTCCGGCGCCACGATCGTCGGAGCGATGCTGCTCGGCGCCAGCAAGCGGGCGGCGGCCGAGTTCTCCTTCTTCCTCGCCATGCCGACCATGGCGGGCGCCTTCGCCTACGATCTCCTGAAAAGCTACAAGGACCTGACCTTCAACGACAGCATGCTGATCGTCATCGGCTTCGTCGCCGCTTTCTTTTCGGCGCTGATCGTGGTGCGCTCCTTCCTCGACTTCGTCTCGAAGCGCGGCTTCGCGGTCTTCGCCTGGTGGCGGATCATCGTCGGCTTGGTCGGGCTTGCCGGGCTCTGGATCGTCGGCTGATCGCACCCGCTTTTTGATCCGGCGCGGGTTCGGATTTTGGATGGGTCGTGAGGTGATCCCATCTGAAATCATCCGGCCCTAGCCGGCCCGCGACGGATCACCCAGCGGGGTGGCGACGGGCACGGAGGTCGACGGGGCGGCGGCCGGGGCCGAGGTGAGCGAGGCGGTCTGCCGCTCGATCATGCGGTGGACGACAGGCGGGTTCGGCCCGCTGTGCAAGGCGCGAACGCGCTCCCCGATTTCGGCGTCGGCCTGCGTCACCCGCTGGTTCTGCCGGACATATTCGACCCAGGTCGGACTGTCGTAGCGCTCGAACCAGAGCGTCGGATCGGTCAGGTCGCGCAGCAGCGTCCAGTGGCGCGCGCCGTCGCGCCGGCGGATGCGGCGGCGCTCCGCCATCACGTTCAGGAAGGCGACGACGTCCTCCGGCTTGATGATGTACTCAACGGTGACGATCACCGGCCCGCTGCGTGGCTCGATATCGACCGCGACCTTGGGCTCGCGCCAGCGGCTGAGCGGATCGAGATTGAGCTCCTCCAGCGGCGGCAGCCTGTAGAGCAGGCCCAGGCTGGCGCCGATCAGCAGGGCGATGGCCGAAAGCTGCAGGCCCCGGTCCGTTCCGAACAGCAGCGCCGTGCGCCCCCAGGCCCAGCTGCCCATCGCCATGCCGCCGAAGGTGGCCATCTGGTAGATCGCTAGCGCCCGGCCCACGACCCAGCGCGGCGCCGAGAGCTGGACCGTGGCGTTGAAGGTCGAGAGCGCCAGCACCCAGCAGGCGCCGCAGACGAAGAGGCCGGGGATCGTCATCCAGATCGTCCGGCTGAAGGCCACCAGCAGGATGCCGACCGCATAGGCGATGAAGGTCGAGCGGACCAAGGCTTCCGTGCTCATCACCCGGCGCAGGCGGGCGCTCATGAAGGCGCCGGCGACGGCGCCGGCCCCGAAGCCGCCGAGCAGGATGCCATAGGTTAGCGGCCCGCCGCGGATCAGGTCGCGCGCCACCAGCGGCAGCAGGGCGAGGCCGACGATCGCGCCGAAGCCGAAGGCGAAGGCGCGCAGGATCACCGCGCGGATGTTCGGCGACATCGCGACATAGCGCACGCCCGCGCCCATCGCGATGAACAGCGTCTCGCGCGGCAACAGCCGCTCGACCTTGGGCGGTTGCCAGCGGGCGAGCACGGTGATCAGGCCGATATAGGAGAAGGCGTTGATCACGAAGGCGGCGACCGCGCCGGCCGCGGCGACGATGGCGCCACCGATGGCGGGGCCGACGCTGCGCGCGATGTTGAAGGCGACGCTGTTCAGCGTCACCGCCGCCGGCACGTCGCGGCGCGGCACCATGTCCCCGACCGAGGATTGCCAGGCCGGGTTGTTGAGGGCCGTACCGCAGCCGATCAGGAAGGTGAAGCTCAGGAGCAGCCAGGGCGTGATCAGCCCGAGCCAGGCGCAGGCCGCGAGCCCGACGGAGACGGCCAGCATGAAGAACTGCGCGGTCAGCATGATCCGGCGCCGGTCGTAATTGTCGGAGATCGCTCCGGCCGCGAGCGAGAACAGCATCACCGGCAGCGTCGTCGAAGCCTGGACCAGCGCCACCATTTCCGCCGAAGGCGAGATCGAGGCCATCATCCAGGAGGCACCGACCGCCTGGACGAGGCCGCCGAAATTGGAGGCGAGGCTGGCGAACCAGACGGCCCGGAAGATCGGTTGCCGCAGCGGGACGAAAGGCGAGGTGTCCGAACGCGCTATGCCCTCCGAAGCGAGTTCGGCTTCCGCCACATCGGCTGTCGGTTGGGCATGCAAATCATCAGGCATGGAATAGGGTTAGCATGAGGGCGCGCGGAGGAAACCGTTTTCGATTTCGAAAACGGCGAAACTGGGAAAGTTTTTGCGCAGGCCCGCGGGCGCCCTCTCAGGCCGTTGCCGGCTGCCGTGCCTGGCGCGGCGGACGGGGCTTGCGGGCACGCCACGCCCGCGCCGCCACGACGGCGAGCCCGGCCAGCGTCACCCAATGCGCCGGCCTGATCGAGGCATAGTCCCAATAGGTCAGGAGGTCGGCATTGGCCTGGAAGACGAGCCAGGGCGAGACGCCGCTGGTCAGCGCATACCAGCCGGTTTCAAGCAGCGCCGTGGCGAGCCCTGCCAGCAAGGCGAGGCCGGCGAGGGCGGGCAACGAAACCGGCAGCTTCCAGCGATAGAGGCCGCGATAGAACAAGAGCAGGATGAACAGCCCGCTCATCAGCGCGGGCTCGGTCACGTCGATCTTGGACTGCAGCGCGAAATGCAGCAGCGCCAGCCCTGCGATCGGGTAGACGAGGTTGTGCAGCCTCTGCCAGTTCTTGCCGAGCCGGCGGATCATCCCGTCCGTCGAGGTCGCGCCGAGCGCGCAGAGGCCCAGCAGCGCGACGAAGCCGATCGTCAGATAGAAGCGCTTGACGATCTCGGAGACGATCAGCCCCCAGTCGAAGGCCATGTCGATGCAATGGAGGCCGAGATGGCCCAGCGCATAGGCCATGACCGAGAGCCCGAGCATGCGCCGGACCCCGATCAGCTTGCCCCAGTCCAGGAGCCGCCGGAGCGGCGAGATCGCGAGCGATAGCACAAGCAGCCTGACCGCCCAGATGCCCGTGCGGTGGATCGCCTCGGTCCAGGGCTTCGAGCCGAGCTGGCCCATCCAGGCGGCGTAGATGATCAGCACGGCCGGCAGCAGGGTCAGCGCGAAAGCGGCGGCCCGCAGGCCCGAAAACCGGCCCTGCCGGTCGAGCCAGGGCAGCCAGTCCCTCAGCCCGGCCTTCTTGCCGTTCGCAGCGTTCTTGCCGCTTGCAGGCTTTCTGTCGGCCGGACCTGTCCGCGCGGTCGTCCGCCCGGCGTCGCCATGGATGGCGACGCCCTGGACGGCTTCGGCCTCTGCGCGCAGCGGAGCTGTCACGACCGCTCTCCATCATGCGGGTTCACGCCCCCGACATAGCTGAAGCGTGGGGACATTGTCCCACACCTCTGCACACAAGGGCGTGAAGGCGCGCTGTCGAGCTCGGCCGGGCTGCTGCGCCTCTGCGTCAGGCCGCGTTCTTGATCGCCGGCGCGAGCTTGAGCCCCGACGCATCCGCTCCGCGTGCCTCGCGGACCAGCCGCGTTCCGGCCTTCGTCGCCAGGAAATCGGCGAGCGCGGCATCCTCCTGCCGCACGAAGCCCTTGGCGGGCAGCTTGCCGGCGAGGAAGAGCTCGATCATGGCGACGCAGCCGGCGGCGGTGGTGAGCTGGATGGCGCCGAGCTCGTCATTGCCGTCATAGCGCAGCACCACGCTCTCCTCTTCCAGCCGGCCGGCGCGCTCGCCGACGCCGGTGACGAAGATCACCACCACATCCTTGCGGGTGAAAGGGGCGGAGTGGCTGAGGATGCGCCGCATCGTCTCGCGGTCATCGGCGAGATCGAGATCGCGCAGCAGGAGCTTCATGATCTCGGCATGGCCGGGATAGCGCAGCGTCTTGTAGCTCATGTTGCGGACCTTGCCGGCCAGCGTCTCGGTCAGCGTTCCCAGCCCGCCGGAGGTGTTGAAGGCCTCATAGGCGACGCCGTCGATCATCACGCCTTCGATACCCTCGAGCGCCGGCACCAGCGTCGACTGGCCGTCGAAGACGATCTCGCAAGGGTTGCAGTATTCGTTAATCAGCCCGTCGACCGACCAGGTGACGTTGTAGCGCAGTGCGTTGGTCGGGTAGAGCGGTAGCGCGCCGACACGCATCTTGATGGTGCGCACGCTGTCGAAGCGCGCCGCCATGTCGGCGCCGAGGATGCAGATGAAGCCGGGCGCCAGACCGCATTGCGGCACGAGCGCGACATCGGCGCTCCGGCCGAGTTCCTTGACATAGGCGGTGGTGGCGACGTCCTCGGTCAGGTCGAAATAATGCGTCTTCGTCTCGGCCGCGACCTTGGCGATGCCCTTGTTCAGGAAATAGGGGCAGGCGCTGACGACGATGTCGCGGTCGCGCAGGAAGGCACTGAGCGCCCCGAGATCGGCCGCATCGACCACTGCCGTGCCGAAGCGCTTGCCGGCGGCATGGGCGAGCTGGGCTTTCGAGGCATCGGCCAGCGTGACCTCATGGCCCTGCTCGGCCAGCATGCCGGCGATGATGGCGCCGATCTGGCCCGCGCCGAGTACGGCGATGCGCTGCTTCTGGAAGGTCATGACGATCCCCTGACATGGCCGGCCCCCAGCGGACCGTTCCCTGACGCCATGCTGGAGCGAAGGGCTGCGTCGTTTAACGGGCGGATCGTCGATATGACGGCTTATGATGGGTCATGTCGAAGGATTATGATTGAAATCGAAGGGAAATGATCGCGCCTGTGGAAGCCGCCTCAGCGCTCGAACTTCCGCGCGAGAATCACCGAGGATGTCGTGCGGCGCACGCCCTCCATCTCGGCGATCCAGTCGATCACCGCGTCGAGATCGCTCGCGGTCTCGCATTCGACCTTCACGGAGAGGTCGAAATGGCCGCTCAGCGTGTGGCACTGCACGATCTCCGGCCGCTTCTTCAGCGCTGCGACGACGCCGCCCTGCCGCTTGACCTCGAGTTCGATCATGACGAGCGCCGCGATCGTCGTGGCAGGCCGGGCGGCCTTGCCGAGGATGGTCGTGTAGCCGGCGATGACTCCGTCGCGCTCCAGCCGGGCGAGCCGCCCCTGGGCGGTTGCACGTGAGACGCCGAGCATCCTGGCGATGTCCGAGAGGGGCAGGCGCGCATTCTCCGAGAGGATGCGGATCAGGTCTCGGTCTTTCGCCGCGTCGGATGGTCTTGCCATGCTGTCTCCGGTGCTTCGCAGGGCCGGCACCATGGCGGCAAAGGCCCGGCCCCGGCAAGCCGGGGAGGGCGGTTGTCATCATGCCGTCGAAAGACGTGCTGTAAGCGAGCAGAATGGAACCGCGCAGTCCGTGAAACGTTGTTGGGGGCGCCGGAAAAGGGCTTGCATCGCCGCAAGAATAGGAGTGCGATGCCGCTCGCGGCAGAGAAGCCTCGCTATGGAGACCGTCATGTTCAGGACTTTCGTTCTCGCATCCGCGTCAGCCCTTGCTTTGATGTCCTTCGCTGCGTCGCCGGCCTCGGCCCTGACGATGAAGGAATGCAGCGTCAAATATCAGGACGCCAAGAAGGCCAATACCCTGAAGGGCCAGAAGTGGAACGACTTCCGCAAGGCCCAGTGCGGCGATGACGACGCCGCCGATGACGAGGCCGCTGCGGCCATGCCGGCGGAGCCGGCAGCGCCCGCGACGGCCGCTGCCGCGACGACGGCCAAGCCGGCCGGCAAGGCCAAGCCCGCCGTGTTCCCGAAGGCGGTGTCGCAGAAATATTCGAGCGAGACGGCCGGAAAGGCCCGCCTCAAGACCTGCGTCGATCAGTACAACGCCAACAAGGCGGCGAACGCCAATGGCGATCTGAAATGGATCGAGAAGGGCGGCGGCTACTGGAGCCAGTGCAACACCAAGCTCAAGAGCTGATCCGGCCTCTGCCGGAATTCGAACGCCGCGCCGGCAGGCGCGGCGTTCGTCGTTTCAAAGCATCTGCGACGGCCGCGAGGCGGGATCCGACGGCTGCCGTCGGTGCCGGGTTGCCGCGAGGCGCCCAACGCTAAAGCAGCACGGCGAGAGGACCCCGGATTCGGCATGGGAATGGCGAGCTCGGCCGGATGGAGCCGGCCGGGCGGAGGCTCCCGCCTCAGTCGACGACCCGGACGGCGCCCTTCGCCGCACTGGTCGTCGTTGCGGCATAGGCCTTGAGCGCGGTCGAGACCTTGCGCTTGCGCGGCGCTGCCGGCTTCCAGGCATCCTTGCCCCTGGCTTCCATCGCGGCACGGCGGCGTGCGAGCTCCTCATCGGAAACCTGCAGCGTGATGCTGCGGTTGGGGATGTCGATCGCGATGATGTCGCCGCTCTCGACCAGGCCGATCGCGCCGCCCTCGGCCGCTTCCGGCGAGACATGGCCGATCGAGAGGCCGGACGAGCCGCCCGAGAAGCGTCCGTCGGTGACCAGCGCGCAGGCTTTGCCCAGCCCCTTCGACTTCAGATAGCTCGTCGGATAGAGCATTTCCTGCATGCCGGGGCCGCCGCGCGGCCCCTCATAGCGGATCAGCACGATATCGCCCGGATTGACCTTGCGGTTGAGGATGCCCTCGACCGCAGCATCCTGGCTCTCGAAGATCACGGCCGGACCGGAGAACTTCAGGATCGAGGCATCGACGCCCGCCGTCTTCACGATGCAGCCGTCGAGCGCGATATTGCCGAACAGCACGGCAAGTCCGCCATCCTTGGAATAGGCATGCTCCGCGCTGCGGATGACGCCGGCCTTGCGGTCGGTGTCGAGCTCCTCGAAGCGGCGCTCCTGGCTGAAGGCGGTCTGCGTGGGCACGCCGCCGGGCGCTGCGCTATAGAACGAGCGCACCGCCTCGCTCGTCGTCTGCGTGATGTCCCAGCGCGCCAGCGCCTCGGCCATGGTGGTGGCGTGGACGGTCGGTAGCGAGGTGTCGATCAGCCCGGCGCGGTCGAGCTCGCCGAGGATCGCCATGATGCCGCCGGCGCGGTGGACATCTTCCATATGGACGTCGGCGACGGCGGGCGCGACCTTGCACAGCACCGGCACGCGCCGCGACAGCCGGTCGATATCGGCCATGGTGAAGTCGATCTCGGCCTCATGCGCTGCCGCCAGCAGGTGCAGCACCGTGTTGGTCGAGCCGCCCATGGCGATGTCGAGCGTCATCGCGTTCTCGAAGGCCTTGAACGAGCCGACATTGCGCGGCAGCACGCTCTCGTCGTCCTGGTCGTAATAGCGCCGGGCGAGGTCGACGATCAGATGCCCCGCCTCGACGAAGAGGCGCTTGCGGTCGGCATGGGTGGCGAGCGTCGAGCCGTTGCCCGGCAGGGCGAGGCCGAGCGCCTCGGTCAGGCAGTTCATCGAATTCGCCGTGAACATGCCCGAGCAGGAGCCGCAGGTCGGGCAGGCCGAGCGCTCGATCACGTCGACCTGCTCGTCCGTATATTTGTCGTCGGCGGCCGCGATCATCGCGTCGACGAGATCGACCTTCTTCAGCACGCCCTCGGCGATGAATTTGCCGGCTTCCATCGGACCGCCCGAGACGAATACGGTCGGGATGTTCAGCCGCATCGCCGCCATCAGCATGCCCGGCGTGATTTTGTCGCAATTGGAGATGCAGACCATCGCGTCGGCGCAATGGGCGTTGACCATGTACTCGACGCTGTCGGCGATCAGCTCGCGCGAGGGCAGGCTGTAGAGCATACCGTCATGGCCCATGGCGATGCCGTCATCGACCGCGATGGTGTTGAACTCCTTGGCGACGCCGCCGGCCTTCTCGATCTCGCGCGCGACGAGCTGGCCGAGATCCTGGAGATGGACATGGCCAGGCACGAACTGGGTAAAGGAGTTCACCACCGCGACGATCGGCTTGCCGAAATCGCCGTCCTTCATGCCTGTGGCGCGCCACAGGCCGCGGGCGCCGGCCATGTTGCGGCCATGGGTGGAGGTTGCGGATCTCAGCCTGGGCATCTCATGCGTCTCCGGTCTCGGGCTCCTGATGTCCCGTTGCGCGGCAAACTATCGTCGCCGCACCCTGTGACAAAATTGAATTCTTCGATTTCCATGATCGGCGCCACGCATGGCAGCCAGCCGCGTCTGCCCATGGGACAGACGCTTGCCGAATTGGCATAACGGCTCTCGCTGGAT
Source organism: Allobosea spartocytisi (assembly GCF_014764685.1). NCBI lineage: Bacteria > Pseudomonadati > Pseudomonadota > Alphaproteobacteria > Hyphomicrobiales > Alloboseaceae > Allobosea > Allobosea spartocytisi. The sequence goes on along the minus strand of NZ_JACXWY010000012.1, from coordinate 1,197 downwards.
CGTTAAGAGGTGAGGGGCATTCGACCATGCTGCGCAATATCGACGTCGATCTGCTGCGCAGTTTCGTCACCATCGCGGAGCTGCGCAGCTTCACCCGCGCCGCGGCGGCGCTCTTCCGCAGCCAGTCGACCGTCAGCACCCAGATCCGCCGTCTCGAGGAACTGGCCGGGCAGACCTTGCTGCAGCGCTCGCCGCATGAGGTTCTCCTCACGCGCGCGGGCGAACAATTCCTCGGCTATGCCCGCCGCATCGTCGCGCTGCATGACGAGGCGCTCGACGTCATCAATGCGCAGAGCGTGAGCGGCCGGGTCAGGCTCGCGGTGATGGATGATTACGCGACGATCGTGCTGCCCGAGACATTGGCGCGCTTTGCCCGCTCCCATCCCGATGTCGAGCTCGAGGTGACGACGGGCTTCACCCGCGATCTTCTCAACAGTCTCGGCGAGGAGTTCGATCTCGTGCTCGCCACGCAGAAGGCGGGCGATGGCCGCGGCGAGGTGCTGCGGCGCGAGCCGACGCACTGGGCTTGCTCGGATAGAATGGCCTTTGTTCCGGAAGAGCCCTTGCAGCTCGCCTTGCTGAAGGCGCCGAACATGTTCCGTGAATGGGCGCTGGACGCCTTGAACGAGGCGGGGCTGCGCTGGCGCATCCTGTTTTCCAGCTCCAGTATCGGCGCTGTCGAGGCGGTCGCGGCCTCCGGCGCGGCGCTGACCGTGGTCAAGGCCGGCACCGCGCGCGCGGATCTGCAGCTGCTCGGGATCGAGCATGGCTTGCCGCCGCTGCCGGCTTCGGAGATCGCGCTGCATCTGGCGCCGGGCCGACCGGGAGCTGCCGTCGCGGCGATGAGCGCCTTCCTGGCCGACGCCTTGAACGACGAAATGGCCGTTCAGGGGCAGGAGGCGCATGGCGCGGACTGAAGGCCCGCGGGGGCTTCGCCCGGCCCCGGGGAAGGACAGCGGGAAAAATTCCGGCGGAACGGCATCGGCCAGGGGCTGTGAACAGCGGATTCCTAGCTAAGTAATTGATTTCAAATCAAAAGCACTTTCCCTCGAAAAACTTTCAAAATGGCCGTTGACATGTCTCGGGGGTCCCGCCTATAAACCGCCCATCGAGACGGCGCCGCCGCTGAGCGGCGCCTCTTCTGCGCTTCCTAAGGACGCTGGGGCTGAGGCCGGTTCGCCGGGTGAAGTTCTGTCG